>JBDHIK010000014.1:0-37753 GCA_039587475.1 Gemmatimonadota bacterium
GATCGCGCCGGCAGCCGGAACACCTCTCTGGCGGTGATGAGAAGCGCCTCGTCCGTGGCCACGAAGTCGATGAAGGCCTTGGCCGCCTCCGGATGCCGGGCTCCACGGACCAACCCGATGGCGTCTTCGATGACAACCGTGCCGCTGGTTGGGAAGACGTAGCCGAACGGTTGCCCCTTGGACCGGCCGATGAGCATGTCCTGCAGGTCCCACAACGACAGGACACCCTCCTGTCGTGCCAGCTTCTCGTAGAGGATCGCCGGGTTCATGGTGTAGGTCTTGGTGTTGGCGTCGAGACGTCGCAGCCAGTCCATAGCCGACGCCGTATCACCGGTCTCTCGCAAGCCCCGCTGGATGATGAGCCCCCAGATGGCTCGCATGGTACCGCTGGCCATCGGGTCGCGAATCAGAATCCGATCGGCCCACTCCGGCTCCAGGACGTCGTCCCAGTCCTTCGGGACCTCCTCGGCAGACAAGGCGGCCGTGTTGTAGGCGATCACCGCAGGGGTGCGGTACACTGGCCAATACAGATCATCCGGCCCAATGCCCCAGGGACCGACACGATCTGCCCACGCCGGTCGGTAGGGTGCCAGGAGAGAATCCGAAATGCCACGCTCGAAGATCGTCGAGGGCCCGCCGAACCAGACGTCGGCCTGCGGGCTGTTGGATTCGAACCGGAGACGATCCAGCACTTCCTGGCTTCCCATGTCGAGCCACCGGACGTCGATGTCCGGCCGGTGGCGCTCGAAGGCGTCCTCGAGCAGCGTCAACTGGTCGCGACCATGCGGCGAATACACCAGCATCGGGGTGCGACCGTCTCCGGCACAGCCCGCGAGCATGAACACCACCACCGGCACCACTCCCCGCCACCTCGTTCCCATCGATCTCATGGCACTCCCCGTTCCTCGCTCAAGGCCAACAGGTTCATGAACAGTCGGTAGGCGCCGGGGACGCCAGCCGGCAGTTGCCGAAAGAAGCTCACGCCGGTGTAGACGTAGCGGCCCTCCCCGACGTCGGCCACTAGAATGCTCCCCTCGAGAGGGCCCTCCCCGGGGTCATGCATTTCCAGAGCACTGCGATACGCCGGGTCCCACGAGCGGGCGAAGTACAACCCCCGCTCCTGCACCCACCCCTCCCAGTCGGCATCGGTCAGTCGATTGGGCATCGCGACCACCGGGTTGTCGGGGTCGAGCACGCGCACCGGCGCCGTCTGGTCCGCCACCCGGTCGTGGGTGTTGCGGCCGGGAGTCGCCCCATCGCTGGTCGCCCCATCCGCAATGAGGGGCCGGCCCCCCACCGACATCGGGTACGGGGCGAAGTCGCCATCGAAGAACTGGTACTGCTGATACTGCACCAGGAGGAGCCCGCCGGCATGGGCATACGCGAGAAGACGGTCGTTGTGAAGCACCAGAGCCCGGTTCACCTCGTAGGCACGACTCCCTACGACGATGGCGTCGAAGTCCTCGAGGGCTCCCTGCGCCAGCATGGCGTCGTCGATGATCGTCACGGGAAGCCCGATGTCCCACAAGGCTTCCGGCACCCGATCGGCGGCGCCACGAATGTAGCCGATGCGCGCCAGGGCCGGCATGGCCATGTCCGTCACCCGCACGTCTGCCTCGGCGCGCCGGGTAAACGTCCTGGTATGGATGTGTGGGTAGTCGACGGCGACGACGCCGTCACGATACTCGACTCCGTCGTCGGTCTGCGCCACGGCGCCGATCCGAAACGTCCCTGAAGAGACCGTGCTCGGCACGGTGACCGGGAACGAGTACGCCACCTGGGAGCCGGCCGTCAGGGAGAAGACCTGGGAGTTCACGCGCGGCCAACCACTGGGGACCTCGAGCCGCACCGTTCCCGCTACCGGGCTGGCGGAGTGGTTGGTCAGCGTCACCGTGAAATGCCGGGGTTCGCCACCGGCCGGCAGGACCGTGTGGCGGGGCTCGAAGGTGACATCGAGCGTCGGCAAGATCACCAGGGGGAGGCGCACCTCTCCCACGGCCTGGTCCCGGTAGCGGTAGGACGCTTCGCGGTGCACCGTGGGACTGCCTGAATCCAGCATCAGGGTAAAGGCGCCGCGCACCGGCGCCGGCGCAAACGGGAGGCCCAGCACGCTGTACATGCCGCTCGCGGCGACCCCTTCGGGTGCCACCCACTGGTAGACGCCGTTGCGCCGGGGCGCCTGGAGGAAATACGGGTTCGCAGCCATCCGATCGGGAATGAGCCGGACACGCAACGAATCAACCTGCCCAGGCAGGATGGGGCGGGCGGACGCGTTGGAGAGCCCTTCCAGCGTCCCGATACGCTGTTGTGGCCACATGGTCATGCGGGCCGGCCCTGGACCGGCGTTCCACGCGTTCAATTGCAGGACCAGCGTGTCCCCTGGCGTTCCCAGGTTCCGATTGGCGACCGCATCGACGACGATGCCCCGTGCGGCCAGGATCGCCGCGGCCAGATGGCGGCCCTGATCGTCGAGAGCCGGGGGCACCAGCAGGGAGCTGGTGGTGGCCTCGTCCCGATCTGCCAACGCTTCGAGCACCGCCTCCAGGTCGCGCCATGCCAGCTCGAGGGAGTCGGCCAGTGCGTGAATTGCCGTGGGCCGGGGCACGGCCTTGGCGTGGCGAATGCGTTCCGCATAGGCCGCCATGGCACGAGCGGCGTCGCCGTTCTGCATGCCGGCATGCTCGAGTATGGCCGAGAGCGTGGTGTCGACGCCTGCGAAGAGGCCAGCTCCGCCTTCATCAGTGCCGGAGCGGTCCTCCACCAACTCCACACGCACCTCCGACGGCCCCATGGTCTGCAACCGTCCCATGTCCTGTGAGCGGTGCTGGCTGCGGCTTCGCATGGCGATCTGATGGTAGGATTGGCCGATGACGGGATCCAGATCGCCACTGGAGATGTGCAGGGTCGCCGCGGCTCTGTTGAATCGGGCACCGCGATACAATTTGACCGGCGTCCAGGGCGTTAAGCCCTCTTCGGCCAGCAACTCCGGGAACACCGTCGAATCACCTGCGACCCGGAACGCTTCGTGGGCGGCCCAGCCGGCAGCCTGATGCTGACCATGTCCATCATTGGGTGTCCCGGAGAACACCGAGACGATGACCTGCGGTTGGAAGCGACGCACCGTTCGCACGACGTCCTTCAGGATCGTATCGCGAGGCCAATGCAGCCAGGTATCCTCCAGCGTCTTGGAGTAGCCGAAATCGTAGGCCCGGGTGAAGTACTGGCGGGCGCCATCGATACCGCGGGCAGCCAGGAGCTCCTCGGTGCGGATCAGTCCCAAGGCCTCCCCGAGTTCCGGCCCGATCAGGTTCTGTCCGCCCTCTCCCCGATTGAGAGACAGGTACGCCGCCTCGGCGCCGAGCTTCCTGACGGCCAACGTCAGCAACTCCGTGTCCTCGTCGTCCGGGTGGGCTCCGATGATGAGCAGGCGCTGGTACACACCAAGGGGCCGCAGCGCCTCCTCCAGCGCCACGACGCCACCGGAGCCAGGGGCCCGGAGTTGTGCCGTGGCACCCGAGGAGAGGGTCAACAGCAGCCCTGCGACGAGCACACCGATGTTCGAAATACGCCCCCTACCGGTCACGCGTTCCCTCCGCGTCGGTGGCTTTTCTCAAGGCCTCGAAGGTGTAGATCCCGGTATCGTGCCCGTCGCTCCAGGTGACCCGGAGCCCGTAGGCCCCAACGAGGGCCAGTGATACCGGGCGGATGTCGTCCGCGACGCGGTTCGGGTCGAGCAGCGGAGCCCCGGTCAACTCGTCATGACAAGCCGCGCAGGGACACGCCAGGCGAAGCGATCGCGCTCCGGCCAACAGGCTCGATTCCCCTTCACTCCAGGTCACCAGGAGCCCTTCATCCCGGCGGGTGATGGCATGGGGCAGCTGCAAGCGATTTCCTCCGCAAGGCACTCGGCCAGTCGGGTGACACGTCCCGGCACCGGTGTATTATTAGACCTCACCACACCACCAGCAAACGGATATCCGGGTATCATAATGACTTCCGCGAATCATAGTCCATTCGGTAGCCGAGGTGACCTCGACCTCGGGGGCGTCTCGGCCGCCTATTATCGTCTCCACGAACTCGAGCGCCAGGGGCTCGGCACGATCGACCGATTGCCCTTCAGCATCCGCGTGCTGCTCGAAAACGTGCTGCGCCATTGCGGCAACGGCGTCGTCACCGAGGACCACGTCGGAGCGCTGGCCGGTTGGACCGCCGAGAACCGGGACCCTGCGGAGGTCCCCTTCATGCCCGCCCGCGTCGTGCTTCAGGACTTCACCGGTGTCCCCGCGGTCGTGGACCTGGCGGCGATGCGCGACGCCACGGCCCGAAGCGGAGGGCCGGCCCGGGCCATCAATCCCGTGGTGCCCTGCGACCTGGTGATCGATCACTCGGTCCAGGTCGACTATTTCGGCACGGCACAGGCCTTCGAGCAGAACGTCGCGCTCGAATTCGAGCGGAACCGCGAACGCTACCAACTTCTGAAGTTCGCCCAGCAGGCCTTCGACGGATTCCGGGTGGTCCCGCCCGGAACCGGCATCGTCCACCAGGTCAATCTGGAGTATCTGGCTCCCGCCGTGCAGCTCAGGGAACAGTATGGCGCGCTCACGGCCTTCCCGGACACGCTGGTCGGCACGGATTCCCACACTACGATGATCAACGGACTCGGTGTCATGGGGTGGGGGGTCGGCGGCATCGAGGCCGAGGCCGTCATGCTGGGACAACCCTACTTCATGATGATCCCGCAAGTCGTGGGCATGAAACTGATCGGGCGCCTGCCGGTGGGCACCACGGCGACGGACCTGGTCCTCCGGGTCACCGAACTGCTGCGGCGCCACGGCGTTGTGGAGAAATTCGTGGAGTTCTACGGACCTGGACTGTCGCACCTCTCCCTGGCCGACCGGGCGACCATCGCGAACATGGCGCCGGAGTATGGCGCCACGATGGGCTTCTTTCCCATCGACGACGAGACGCTCCGCTACCTGACCAGGACCGGACGGCCCGCCGAGGTGCTGGATCGCGTCGAGCGCTACTGCAAGGCGCAGGGGCTCTTCCATACCGACACCACGCCGGACCCGGAATACTCCGAGACCCTGGAACTGGACCTGGACAGCCTGGAACCGTCACTGGCCGGTCCGCGCCGGCCGCAGGACCGCGTCGCCATGCGTGACCTGCACCAGAACTTCGGCGTCAACCTCAAGGGCCTGATGTGGTCTGCCGCCCCCGACCACAGGCACCAGGTAGCCGAGGCGGCCTACTCACGCTGGATGGGCGAAGGCGGCGGCCAGCCACAATCGACGGCCGTTGCGGAACCGCCCACGGGGGTCGCCGTCCGGTTGGAGACGGGCGATTGTCGGATCGATGACGGTGCCGTGGTCATCGCCGCCATCACCAGTTGCACCAACACGTCCAACCCGTCAGTCATGATCGGTGCCGGTCTCGTTGCCAAGAAGGCGGTGGAACGCGGGCTCACGACCAAGCCCTGGGTCAAGACCAGCCTGGCGCCGGGATCCCGGGTCGTGACCGAGTATCTGGAAGATTCCGGCCTCATCGGTTTCCTGGATCACCTCCGGTTTCAGGTGGTCGGCTATGGCTGCACGACCTGTATCGGCAACAGTGGCCCGCTCCCCCCAGCCATCGCGTCCGCCATCGAGGAGCACCACCTGGTCACTGCCGCCGTCCTGAGCGGCAATCGCAACTTCGAGGCGCGGGTCCACCCTCTGGTCCGGGCCAGCTATCTGGCGTCACCCATGCTGGTCGTGGCCTACGCACTCGCCGGCACGGTGCGCATCAACCTCCAGACCGATCCGCTCGGAACCGACCCTGATGGCCAACCGGTGTACCTCGAGGACATCTGGCCCTCACCCCAGGAGATTGCCGACGTCATGACCGCGTCGGTCAAACCGGAGATGTTCACGGAGCAGTATGGCGCCGTGTTCGATGGGGACGAGGAGTGGCGCGCCCTCCCCATCCCCGAGGGAGACCGCTTCGAGTGGGCACCGGACTCGACCTACGTTCGAGAGCCACCGTTCTTCCAGGACCTGCCGGACCAGCCCGCCGCCTCGACGGACATCGAGGTGGCGAGGGCGCTGGCCGTGCTGGGTGACACCGTGACGACCGACCACATCTCGCCGGCCGGCGCGATTCCCAAGAACGGACCAGCGGCCGCCTATCTGGAAAGCCACGGGATCGAGCGGAGCGACTGGAACACCTTCGGCTCGCGCCGGGGCAATCATGAAGTGATGATGCGCGGCACCTTCGGCAATGTCCGGATTCGGAACCTTCTGACCCCGGATCGGGAAGGCAACTGGACCGTCCATTTTCCGACCGGAGAGGTCCTGTCCATCTATGACGCCGCCATGCGCTACCAGGAAGAGGGAACGCCGCTCATCGTGCTGGGCGGCAAGGAGTACGGTACGGGTTCCAGCCGGGATTGGGCTGCCAAGGGGACGCTGCTCCTCGGGGTCAGAGCCGTCCTGACCGAGAGCTTCGAACGCATCCACAGGAGCAATCTGGTGGGCATGGGGGTACTGCCCCTCAATTTCCAGCCGGGAGACACCCGGGAATCGCTGGGCCTGGACGGATCGGAGACGTTTTCCATCACCGGCCTGGCCAGTCTCGAGCCGGGAGGCACGGTCCAGGTCACGGCTACGGCCGACGACGGGACCACATCTCGTTTCCAGGCGGTGGTGCGGCTCAATTCGGAGGTGGAGATCGAGTACTACCGTCACGGCGGCATTCTTCAGCGGGTCTTGCGACAATTCTCGGAGGGCCGGGACGCCTGACCTGTTTGCGGTCCCTGCCCCCCAGAAAGAAAAAGCGGCCCCCCATCATGATGGAGGGCCGCTTTCGGTTCCGGAGCCAGGCGATTAGGCGACCAGATCCTTCAGGTGGTCTCCCGTCTCGCCTTCCCGCAGCCGCAGGAGGGCACGGTCGCGCAGTTGCCGAATGCGTTCCCGGGTCACCCCCATCATGCGGCCGATTTCCTCGAGCGTACGGCTGTTGCCGTCCTCCAACCCGAAGTAGAGCCGCAGCACCTTGGCGTCCCGTGGCGGCAGCGAGGCCAGCGCCCGGTCGATCCCCTCGGTGCGACTGTTGAGGAGCGTACTCGTGTCGGTGCCTTCCTGATCCGTGGCGGCGAAACGCTCGATGCGTTCGTGGCCGTCCCCGTCCCGTGTGGGATGGTCCAGCCGGACCGCCTCCGAATTGAGGGCACTCAGACTGCGCACCGCTTCGAGGGTCAGCCCGGTGGCCTGGGCGAGCTCTTCCGTGGTGGGCATGCGTCCGAGCTTTTCCTTGAGCAGCGTCGTCGTTCGTCCCAGACGGCTCAGATCGGCAGTCCGGTTGAGCGGCACCCGAACCGGGCGCCCGTGGCGCGCGATGGCGGCCTGGACAGCCTGCCGGATCCACCAGACCGCGTAGGAGATGAACTTCACCCCCCGGTCCGGATCGAACTTGCGGGCAGCCGTCATGAGCCCGAGGTTGCCCTCCCCGATGAGGTCCACCAGGGGGACGCCGCGGTTCTGGAACTTCTTTGCTACCGAAACCACGAAGCGCACGTTGTGACGAGCCAGTTTCTCCTGCGCATCGACGTCGCCTCGGAAGGCTTTGCGGGCCAGGGCCATTTCCTCTTCACGCGTGAGGAGGGGCACCCGACTGATTTCGTCGAGGTAGAGATCCAGGCTCTCACGGCCTTCGTCAACCGCTCGAGCGATGAGCGCTGGCCTGACGGCACGGCGCTTCGGGCGAGGTTTCGTTGCTGTCACCGTGAATGTCTCCTTCGGGACGCGGTCCCGACGATCTATCGTGAGCTTCCCGCCGAGCGAGAAGGACTAAACCAATCGGACAAGATAACACCTAAAGCACCAAAAATCAACGATTTAGCTAACTCCTTCCTGCCTAGTTACTTGCCGTGTTCCTGTCAAAAAGGCACACCTGTTCCTCTTACGATTAGATGCCCCACACCGTTGAATGGTGGCATGACAAGACGTTGCATATTGCGACGGTCACCCGGGGCCCGACGCCTGCACCGGGGAGATGCCAACCCGAAGGTTCCATGCACACCGAACGAAAACAGCCGATCGACCACTGGGGCCGACCGGCTGCATCTGATTGCGGGCCCTACCACCCTCTACCCCCCGGACATCTCGATCGGCGTCTCGGTGATGGCCGAGCGGGCACCATCACCGGTTCCCACCAGAACGACACCCTCGCCCTTGTCGCCAACCCACCGGACCATGCCGAAGGGCATCCCTTCCACGACCCAGGCATCACCCGGGTTGGTCCCGGTCGCCAGGCGATAATGGACCGCGTCGAAGGTTCCGGCGGGCACCGTGATCGACTCCACGCCGATGCGCTCGGCGTTCTCGCATCCCTGGCCGAACTGCGACGCCGGATCGGATCCCACGTTCATCTGACTCCGGACTCGTTCCATCATCGGGCCCGAGAACTTCATCGCCGGTTGGCCCGCGGCCTTGATCACGATCTCCTCGATCTTCTTCTCGGCCATGGCGGCGTAGAAACCGCCGTCTGCCAGCATCTTGAGGATCATGCTCTGGCCGGCGGCGTCGAAGTTCATCTCGTACCAGGTGTAGCTGGTGCCGTCCCGGGTTTCCTGACCCACGACGCTCAAACGCGAGCGCCCCGCCTGTCCCTGCCCCTGGAAGTCATACTCGACCCATGACCCCACGGGGGGCGGCGCGAACACCGCTTCACAGACGTTCTGTGCCGAGACGGGTGCCGCGACGACCCCGAGCAGAGTCAGAATGGCAACGGGAACTCGCATAGTCACTCTCCTGCCGTCACAGGGCCTTGATCTCGCCCACCAGCGCGGTGAGCGAGGCTTTGGCGTCACCGAACAGCATCGACGTCTTGGGGTGGTAGAACAGCTCATTCTGGATGCCGGCGAATCCGGGGTTCATGCTGCGCTTCATGACGATGGCGCTCTGGGCGTGCTCGACCTCCAGAATCGGCATCCCATAGATCGGGCTGGACGGATCGGTATGGGCCGCCGGATTGACGACGTCATTGGCCCCGATGACCAGAGCCACATCGGCCCGTGGGAACTGCGGGTTGATGTCGTCCATTTCCACCAACTGGTCGTACGGGACATTCGATTCCGCCAGCAGCACGTTCATGTGTCCGGGCATGCGGCCGGCGACCGGATGGATGGCGTACTTCACCTCACCGCCGTTCTTCTGAATCAGGTCGGCCAGTTCCCGCACCACATGCTGGGCCTGAGCCACGGCCAGACCGTACCCGGGCACCACGATGACGAGCCGGGCATAGGCCAGACGCAGCGCCGCATCTTCGACGGTCACTTCATTGACGGAGAGTCCTTCGGCGCTCTTGCTGGTTCCGCCGCCGCTGTCACCGCCGAACGCGCCGAACAGGACGTTGGCCAGCGACCGGTTCATCGCCTTGCACATGATGTTGGTCAGAATCAGTCCGGACGACCCGACCAACGACCCGGCAACGATGAGCACCTGGTTGTCGATGACGAACCCGGTCATGGCCGCCGCGATACCCGAATAGGAGTTCAGGAGGGCGATGACGACCGGCATGTCGGCCCCACCAATGGGAATCACCACCAGCACGCCGAGCAGGAGCGACAACCCTACCATGGCATAGTAGATCTCGACCTGCTGACCGGGCTGGACCACCTGATAGACGCCGAGGGCCACGATGGAGAGCGCCACGAGCGCGTTGAGCGATTTCTGGAGCGGGTAGGTAATCGGGTTCCCGGTCATCCATTCCTGCAGTTTCAGGAAAGCGATGAAGCTCCCCATCAGCGTCACGGCGCCAATCAGGCTCCCCAGCTGAATCGTGGTGTTGGTGTCCATCGACAGCGGCACGCCCAGCATACCGGCCTTGAGGAACTCCGCTCCGCCAACCAGGAGCGAGGCCCCGCCACCGAAGCCGTTGAGAAGCGCGACCATCTGGGGCATGGAAGTCATCTTGACGGACCGGGCCATCCAGAAGCCCAGGCCGCCACCGACGGCGACTCCGGCAATGATGATCTCGAAGGTCACCACCTGCTGATCGAGCAGCGTCACCACGATGGCGATGAGCATGCCCAGCCCCGACATCAAGTTGCCGTTGCGGGCCGTGTCCGGCTTCTGCAACCGCTTGATGCCGATGATGAAGAGCGCGGCGGAAACGAGATAGATCAGGGGGGCGAGTCCAGCCAGCATCAGGATTCCTCCTGGTCTTGGCTGAACATCTGCAACATCCGATCGGTCACGGCGTAGCCACCGACCACGTTGATCATGGCGAGGACCACCGCCCCGAAGCCCACGGCCTGCGAAATCCAACCGTAGTCCCCACCGGCGATGATGAGGGCCCCCACGATGGTGATCCCGCTGATGGCGTTCGATCCCGACATCAGAGGCGTGTGCAGCGTGGGCGGCACCCGTTGGATCAACTCAAAGCCGAGGAAGGTCGCCAGGGTGAAGACGACGATTCCCAGGATGATGCCTTCGCTCATGAGGCGCTCCCGAAACGGACCTCACCGTCGGTCACGACGCACATCGGCCCGGTGATGGGGTCGTCGAGGTCGATGGCCAGGGTGCCGTCCTGCGTGATGTGCTCGAGGAAAGTTGTGAGATTCTTGCTGTACATCTGACTGGCATGCAGAGGGACACTGGCCGGAATGTTGACCGGGCCCAGCACGGTTACACCATGCGCGACGACGGTTTCGCCGGCTTTGGTCAGGGCGCAGTTGCCGCCCGATTCGGCCGCCAGGTCGACGATCACGGCACCGGGACGCATCGACTGCACCATGGCGTCCGTGATCAAGAGCGGCGCCGCCTTACCAGGGATCTGGGCCGTCGTGATGACCACATCCATCCCCGGAACGTGCCCGCCCACGGCCGCCAGGATCTTGTCCTGCTGCTCCTGGGCCAGTTCCTTGGCGTAGCCTCCACTCCCCTCCGCCTCATCCACCGTCTCGGCCTCGATGAACGACGCACCCAGGCTTTCGACCTGCTCCCGAACCACGGGGCGAACGTCAAACGCCGACACGATGGCGCCCAGGCGGCGGGCCGTAGCGATGGCCTGCAAGCCGGCCACACCAGCCCCCAGAATGAAGACCTTCGCCGGCGCCAGAGTCCCGGCCGCCGTGGTCAGCATCGGGAGGAGTTTCCCCTGAGCGGACGCGGCGATGAGCACCGCCTTGTATCCGGCGACGGTCGCCTGGGAGGACAACACGTCCATCGACTGGGCCTTGGTGGTTCTCGGCACCAGCTCCATGGCGAAGGCGGTCACCTTGCTCTCGGCCAGGCGTGCGAAGAGCTCGTCGCTTCGCCCAGGCTGCAGCAGGCTGATGAGCACGCCACCTTCACGGCACCATGCCACCTCCTCCAGCGTCGGCGGCTGCACCTTCAGGATGACGTCGGCACCCCCACAGGCCTCCGCAGCACTTGCCACCACGGCGGCGCCGACATCGACATAGGCCTCGTCCGGGAAGCCGGCCGGCCCCCCGGCCCCCTGCTGCACGGCTACCTCTTGGCCTGCGGCTACGAGGCGTTTCGCCGCATCAGGGATGAGGCCGACCCGGCGCTCGCCGGCAAGCGTCTCTTTCGGTATTCCGATCTTCATCGACTGCTCTCATGGGAAAACGGATGAGGCAATGTACCCATTCCTCCTATGAAGGGGAGTCTTGGAAACCATGAATTCACCATCAGAAAAGCCGGACGCCTCCGGTCTTGGCTTGCAGTTGGCGCTCGAGTTCCTCTCTCGCGGCGGCGACTTGGCCCTGCCATGCCGTCAGGCGCACCGTGGCCTCCTCCAGCGCCGTTCGAGCGCTTGTCGACGCCGAGTCCACCACGGCACGGGTGAGCCGATCGACCTCGGCCCGGGCTCGAGCGCGGGCTGCCATCACCGCTTCCCCGGCAGCAGCCCGCAGGCCGCTCGCCACGGCGTCATCGATGTTCGAGCGCACACGGAATTCATCGAGTCCCTGGAGGGTGCCGCCCAGCGTTGCAGTCACTTCGAGGCGTGACACCCCCCGCAACGCGGCTTCGAGGACCCCGGCCACCTCAGGCCGTTGTTCGGTCCGGGTCTGCCAATCCAGTGCCGGCGCCTCGACGGAAAACGTGGCGGCAAAACGATCACCGTCGAGCACCGCCGTCAGCCCGGTAGCTCCAGCACCGGGCACCAGCGTCAACCCTGTTCCCGGAAGATCGAACGACGGCAGGGTGACCGCACCGGCCCGGGCCATGAGGGAATCCAGCGGCTGTTGCCGACGATGATCGACTGCCAAGTCAAACGCGAGGCGCTCGCGGTCATCCTGCAACCGTCGGAACCGCATCCTGGCAGGCTGAGCGACCAGCGCCGGTGCACTGGAGATATCTGTGAGATCGAACGTATGCCGGGCGTCGCCCGCCGGCGCCTCTGCCTGGGACAACGACCCCTCTATCAAATGGAAGGAGGGCGACCGGCCCTCTTTGGGAAAGTGCACCTCCTTGCCCGACGCCCTGAGGCGGTGCCCAGCGGGGGATGTCCTCGGCTGCAGACCGGGCGGCATGTACTGCCGCACGACGGACATCCAGTAGAACGCCCGCTGCAGGTAGGACAGGCTGACGTCGCCAAACAAGGCCCCACCGATGGCGGGTGCTTCCAGTGACGGGGCCCCGATCATCTCCGCAGCGCGGCGATGATCCGCGTCCCGGGCACCATCGAGCGCAGCGACTCCGCTCCGAAGCGCCGCTGCCCCGTTGCCAAGCGTGCTCCCGAGCGTATCCATGCGCGCCTCGGCTTCATCGAGGCGCTGAACCACCGACCGGGCGTCACTCACTAGCTGACGCATACCGGCCAGCCCAAGGGCGGTCGGGTTGGCCTGGCCCACCTGTTCGGCCACCCTTCGACTCTCGTCGACGAGGGCGGCCGGATCCAGGCCGACGACCTGGGCGGCCATGGCCTCCCGCACCGAGTCGGCGCGACCCATGATGGCCCTGGCCGTCCGGACGGTCTCCAGTTCCTCTGGCTGCAACACCAGTTGGCGCAACGAGTCCGCCGCCGCAATTCCCAACATCGGCTGGTCGAGGCGGTCACGCCAACCGGCCAGCGCCTGAGCCGTTCGGGCCGCGGCTCCACCCTCTACAGGCCTGGCGGGAGTCTCACGAGGCACCCCTACGTCCAGACCACCCAAGGCCAGGCGCCGAATGACGACCTTCCGCTCCAACAGAGGGCGTGGTTCCAGGTCTACCACGAGATGGCCTACCTCGAGGATGTTACGTGTTGGATCGAACGGATCGGCCACCGCCAGACCGCCCATTTCGACGGTCAGATCTCGTTCCCTGAGGCGCAGCCACTCGATATCCACCTGCGTGCCCAAAACTTGCGTTGCCACTTCCTCCAGGGAGCGCCGGGCAATGCGGTCCGAGAACAGGGCCCATCCCAGGGCCAGAAGTCCCAGGAAGAGGAGCAGTGGGCCGATCGCGCGCCACCTGAAGATGGCCCTCTGCACTGACGTCATTCCGGCCGGACCAGTCGGTAGACGGACATCACCCGTGATGCCGCTATCGTTTTGTACCACTTGGACTTACGTACTTTGGCCCCGATGGTGGCCCGATAGCGTGCGACGCCGGCCCTGCTGCCGGCATAGATTGGGATGGTCAGGCAGACCCAGGCGACGATGCTTCCCAGGACGACCGTATTGTTGAAGTTTGATAGTGGCAGGACCGGCAGGTTGTAGAGTGTGGTCCACAGGCCGTGTAGAACACCAATCTCCAGAAGCCAGGCCCCCAGGGCCTCGAAGAGGGGATCCAGAGCAAACCCGAGAGGCGTGAAGGCAAGGAACCCGAGGCCCGCTCCGCCAACGGAGACATTGAAGAGCATGATGACCGCCACAACGAACAGGTTGTGGAGGCTCAACAAAGGAGTCAGGCCGAGGGCGGCACCAAGGGTGATCCCGACCGCCACCTGATGCGGCGTCCCTTCCGAATGCAGCGTTCGGATCAACGATTGGACCATACGCAGGAGCAGGAGCATGGCCATAAACTATGAGGACGCTCCCAAGGGCGGTACCACGCCCATGAGTCGGAACACTGGCCCTGTCGTGTTCCGGCGGCCGGTCGGTTCCGGCCAGGCCCGTGGCGCCACGTTGCGAGGCCCCGCCACGCCGTGACGGCTCTGGTAAGCGCCTATGCTCCGGGGAGTATTGGGAACGTCGGGCCCGGATTCGACATCCTGGGATTGGCTGTGGCCGGTCGTGGGGATACGGTCAGCGTTCGGAGCGTCGAGCGTCCCGGAGTCACCATCAAGGATCCCGGTCACAAGGACCTCCCTACCGACCCGGAAGGGCACACCGCGGCCATCGCCGCTTCCGAGGTGCTTCGTCTGGCTGGCGCCAGCGGCGATGTCGGCCTCGAAGTGTCGGTCCGGAAGGGGCTGTCCCTCACCGCCGGCCAGGGCGGGAGCGCAGCCTCCGCCGTCGCCGCCGCGGTTGCCACCAATGGGCTCCTCAACAATCCGCTCTGGCCATCGGGGTTGGTGGCCGCCTGCCTAGCGGCCGAAGAGCGCGTGTCGGGTCCCTGCTATGACAACATCGCCGCGTCGCTCCTCGGAGGCCTGATTCTGATCCGCTCGACCGACCCGCTGGAGATGGTCAAGCTCCCGGTCCCCCAGTCGCTACGAATGGCGCTGGTCCTTCCGAACTACCAGGTCCGGACCTCCCTCGGCCGCTCGCGACTGCCGGACAGTGTGCCGCTCGGCATCAGCATGTATCAGGCGGCCCAGGTGGGAGCCCTGGTTGCCGCTTGTTTTCAACGCGATCTTGGGCTCCTGGGCCGGGCCATCGAGGACCGTATCGCCCTGCCATCGCGACTCGACCTCTTCCCGGGCTTCAGTGCCGCCAGGAAAGCCGCCCTCGACGCCGGAGCGCTGGGCGTGTCCATCTCTGGCAGCGGGCCGACCGCGTTTGCGCTGGCCGACTCCGAGAGCTCGGGCCTTCGCATAGCAGATACCATGAGCGAGGCGTACCTCGCGGCTGGATTCGACTGCAGCGCGCGGGTCGCCCAGGTCGATCATCTGGGCGCCCGATTGATCCCGGCCGAGAGGGCCGTACCGCAGGAGATCTAGTGCCAGAGGACATCTCCGAGGAGTCACTCTGGTGTCCGTCCTGCCAACGGTCGTTTCCTCCCACGTTGTCGACCATTCGCTGCCCCAGTGACCACCTTCTTGACGTCCACCCACCCCTCGGGAATCTGACCGGCGAACAGTGGCGGATACTGTTCGACCAGCGTCTGGCGAGTCCCATCGGCCTGAATCGTTCCGGCGTGTGGCGCTATCGCGAACTGATCACGCCGGTGGACGTCGATACCACCGTCACCTTCCCGGAAGGCAATACACCACTCATTGCCTCGGCGCCGGTCGCGGCATGGGCTGACATCGACGGCCTTGCCCTGAAGCACGAGGGCCTCAACCCCACCGGCTCGTTCAAGGACCGGGGGATGACGGCCGGGGTGACGCGGGCCAAGCGGTTCGGGGCCGGCGTGGTGGCGTGTGCCTCAACCGGGAACACCGCCGCATCGCTTGCCGCGTATGCCGCCATGGGCGGCCTCGAGGCGGTCGTGCTCCTGCCGGCCGGCAACGTCAGCCCGGGAAAGCTGGCGCAGGCCCGGGCGTACGGCGCGCGCACGGTTTCGGTGCGAGGAGACTTCGACCGCTGCCTGGCTCTGGTGCAGGCGGCAGGCGAATCACTGGACCTCTACCTTCTCAACTCGATCAACCCCTATCGTATTGCCGGCCAGCAGACCATCGTGCTGGAACTGCTCCAGCAACTGCGCTGGGCCGTCCCCGACTGGATCACCTTCCCCGCAGGCAACCTCGGCAACACCGCCGCGTTCGGGCAGGCGCTCCGTCTCGCGCACCGGCTCGGGATCATCGATCGCGTACCGCGTCTGGCCGCCGTGCAGGCTGCGGGGGCCGCGCCCTTCGCCCACAGCTTTACCGGAGGATTCGGGGACCTGGTGCCGGTCGAGGCCGACACCATCGCCACGGCGATACGCATCGGCAACCCGGCATCGTATTCTCGCGGCGTGCGGGCCATCCGCCACACCAACGGGGTGGTCATCGACGTGGACGACGCGGACATCCTGGCTGCGAAATCGGTGATCGACCGGGCCGGCATCGGCTGTGAGCCCGCCAGCGCCGCCGCGGTGGCCGGTGCGCGGAGCCTCCGGCGGACCGGGATCATCGGGGCAGGCGACACGGTGGTGGCCGTCCTCACGGGACACCTGTTGAAGGAGCCGGACACCTTCGCAGGCTCCGGCTCGGGGGACACGGTAGAAATCGGCGACCGGCTCGAGGAACTGGTGGCCGTGCTCGACGGCCCTAGTCGCCGTTCGCCAGGGCCGTAATCGCTCGGGCCAGATCCGTGTAGGCCGTGGGATCGACCTCCCGGAACGGTACCATCCGGTGGGCGATGCGGCCGTCGGGACCAACGATGAACAGATTGCGGTTGTTCAAGTCGCCCCGACCGTTGACCGCACCGTAGGCCGTGCCCACGGCACCATCGGCATCGCTCAACAACCGGAAGCCGAACCCTTCGTCCTGGGCCCAGGACAGCAGTTCCTCCGGGCTGTCGCGACTGATGGCGAGCAGCACCACGTCGTCACGCTCTCCAAAGATCTCCGCGTACTGATCACGGTACGCGCGCATCTGAATGGTTCAGCCCTTGGTCCGGGCTCGATAGAAGAACGCCAACACCACCGTCTTCCCGGCAAAGTCCCCCAGGCGGACGGGCGCATCCGCGAGTCCGTCGTCGGAGGCTCCGGTCAGGGCGAACCCGGGGGCGACGGCGCCGACCTCGAGCGGGACCGTCGTTTGCCCGTGGGCGTGGGCGGCGGCTCCGGCAAACAGCACGGTGGTGACCAGAGTTGGGATCGGCCTGGGCATGAAACCCTCCTGACGGGTACGTCCCCGTCGCGTGGAACAGGCGGCGGGACTATCTTCTCCGCCCATGACGAAACATCAATACATCTTCACCATGGCCGACCTCCGGAAGGTCGTGCCGCCAAAGCGTGAAATCCTCAAGGGAATCTACCTCGCCTTCTTTCCGGGCGCGAAGATCGGTGTGCTGGGATCGAACGGGGCGGGCAAGAGTTCGTTGCTCCGCATCATGGCGGGAGTGGACACCGACTTCATCGGGGAGGCGCGTCCGGCGCCGGACGCCCGCATCGGGTATCTCCCCCAGGAACCCGAACTCGATGCCACCAAGACGGTCCGGGAAAACGTCGAACTGGGCGTCGCCGAAACCCGGAGTCTCCTCACCGAGTTCGAGGAGGTCAGCGCCAAGTTTGCCGAGCCCATGAGCGACGACGAGATGAACGCGCTCCTGGAACGGCAGGGCGACCTGCAACACAGGATCGACGCGGCCGGCGCCTGGGATCTCGATCGCACCATCGACATCGCCATGGATGCGCTGCGGCTCCCGCCAGCGGACAGCGGCGTCGACGACCTGTCCGGAGGCGAGAAGCGTCGCGTGGCCCTGTGTCGTGTGCTGCTGGAGCAGCCCGACCTACTTCTGCTGGACGAGCCTACCAATCACCTCGATGCCGAGTCGGTCGCCTGGCTGGAACGGTACCTGGAAACCTTCCCAGGCACCGTCGTCGCGGTGACGCACGACCGCTATTTCCTGGACAACGTCGCCGGGTGGATCCTGGAGCTGGACCGAGGCGCCGGCATCCCCTGGGAAGGCAACTACTCCTCGTGGCTGGAACAGAAGGAGCAGCGCCTGGCGACCGAAGACAAGCAGGCCGGGGCGCGCCGCCGGACGCTGCAACGCGAGCTGGAGTGGATCCGGATGACCCCCAAGGCCAGGCATACCAAGGCCAAGGCCCGCATCAACGCCTTCGAGGCCCTGCTGGCCGAGGGGGAGCAACAGCGCGAGGGAACCGCCGAGATCCTCATCCCCACGCCGGAACGGCTCGGTAGCGAGGTGGTGTCAGCCCGCAACCTCAGCAAGGGATACGGCGACCGCCTTCTGATCGAGGACCTGAGCTTCGACCTCCCGCGCGGAGGCATCGTGGGGGTCATCGGCGCCAACGGCGCCGGCAAGACGACCCTGTTCCGCATGATCATGGGCGAAGAACAACCCGATGCCGGCACCCTCACGGTGGGGTCCACGGTCCGGGCCGCCTACGTCGATCAGTCGCGAGCGGACCTGGAGGACGACGAAACCGTGTATCAGTCCATCTCGGGGGGTGCGGACACCCTCCAGGTCGGCGGACGTGAAGTGAACACCAGGGCCTACTGTGCCGGCTTCAATTTCCGGGGCGGCGATCAGCAGAAAAGCATCGCCACCCTTTCCGGCGGCGAGCGGAATCGGCTGCACCTGGCGCGACTGCTCAAGAGCGGTGGCAACCTCCTGCTGTTGGACGAGCCGACCAACGATCTCGATGTGGATACCCTCCGGGCCCTCGAGGACGCGTTGCTCCGCTTCCCCGGATGCGCGGTGGTGATCAGCCACGATCGCTGGTTTCTGGACCGCGTCGCCACCCACATGCTGGCGTTCGAGGGAGACAGCCAGGTGGTCTGGTACGAGGGGAACTTCCAGGAGTACGCGGCCGACCACAAACGCCGCACCGGAGTCGACATCAACCAACCGCACCGTATCAAGTTCAAGAAGCTGGTCCGATAGTCGTAGCGCACCCCGGTCTGACGAGTATCTTGAGTGCCATGGCGCCCACTCCTCCTCCCGGCCGGGTCACCGTCGGCCTGGTGCAGTCTCGCTGCCGCGCGGACCCTTCCGACAATACGGCACGGGCCGAGGAGAGCATCCGCGAAGCCGCCGGCCGCGGCGCCAACATCGTCTGCCTTCAGGAGCTGTACCGCTCTCACTATTTCTGCCAGACCGAGGACCACGCCGCGTTCGCGCTGGCGGAAACCGTCCCGGGCCCGTCCACCGAGCGCCTGAGCGCACTGGCGCGTGAGCTCGGCGTCGTCGTGGTCGCGTCGCTGTTCGAACGGCGGGCCGAGGGCCTGTATCACAACACGGCCGCGATCATCGACGCGGACGGCACCTATCTGGGCAAGTATCGCAAGATGCACATCCCGGATGACCCCCAGTACTACGAGAAGTTCTATTTCACGCCTGGGGATCTCGGATTCCTGGCCTGGGACACCCGCTTCGGACGGATCGGGGTCCTCATCTGCTGGGACCAGTGGTATCCCGAAGCGGCACGGCTGACCGCGTTGAGCGGCGCGCAGATCCTGTTCTACCCCACGGCCATCGGCTGGCTGCCCCCGGAAAAGGACGAATACGGAGCTGACCAGGTCGAGGCCTGGCACAGCGTGCAGCGGAGTCACGCCATCGCCAACGGTGTCTTCGTGGCGGCCGTGAACCGGGTCGGGCTCGAGCGGAGTGCCGAAGGAGACATCGAGTTCTGGGGCCGGAGCTTCGTGGCCAATCCGTATGGGGCCGTCGTGGCGCAAGCCGACGGGGACGAAGCCATCGTCCTGGCGGAGTGCGACCTGTCTCAGGTGGATACGGCACGGACCCATTGGCCGTTCCTGCGGGATCGTCGTATCGACGCCTACGGCGATCTGACCCGGCGGTATCGCGATTGAATCAGCACGGCCCGCGCGGCTACCGCATGCCCGCCGAATGGGCACCGCATCGCGGCACCTGGCTGAGCTGGCCGCACAAGGAGGCCAGCTGGCCCGGCATCTTCGATCGCATTCCAAAGCAATACGCCCACATGGCCGCCACCCTGGCACGTCATGAGGACGTGTTCATCAACGTGCGGGACCGCGACATGGAGTCCGATGCCCGGGATCTCCTGCTCGCGTCGGGTGCCCCGCCCGATCGCCTGCACTTCTTCCCCTTCCCCACCGATGACGCCTGGTGCCGGGACCACGGTCCCGTCTTCGTGCACCGCCCTGGTGGGGACCGCGTCCAGGAAGCCGTCGTCGACTGGGACTTCAACGCCTGGGGCGGCAAGTACCCGCCCTGGAATCGTGACAACGCTATCCCGCAGCGCGTGGCGGACCACTTCTCCCTCGAGCGGCTGACCCCGGGACTGGTGCTCGAAGGAGGCTCGATCGACGTCAACGGCGCCGGACTCCTCCTCACCACCGAGGCGTGCCTGCTCGACGCCGGTCGCAATCCCGGCCTGGGCCGGGAGGACATCGAGTCTGCGCTGGAGCGGTACCTCGGGATCGAGTCCGTACTGTGGCTGGGAGACGGGGTCGTCGGGGATGACACCGATGGCCACGTCGACGATGTGAGCCGTTTCGTGGACCCGGTCACCGTGGTCACGGCGACCGAGGAGGACCCCCAGGACGACAACCATGGCCCGCTCCAGGACAATCTCGATCGGCTCCGCGCCATGCGCGGGCCCGACGGGTCGCCCCTCCGGATCGTGGAACTGCCCATGCCCAGCCCGGTGTTCCATGACGGGGAACGGCTGCCGGCCAGCTACGCCAATTTCTATATCGCGAACGGCGTCGTCCTGCTGCCGTCCTACGACCTGGAGAGCGATGCCCGGGCCCGGGCCGTCCTGCAACCGCTCTTCCCGGGACGGGACATCGTCCCGATCGCCTCGACCGATCTGGTGTGGGGCCTGGGGAGTTGCCACTGCCTGACCCAGCAGTGGCCGGCCTTACCGTGACGCGACGCGGACCTCTTCGAGCGCGGACACCAGGGCGGCGGCATCCGCTTCGTCATTGTACACGTGCGGCGAAATCCGGACGGCATCCCCTCGCACCGACACCGACACCCGGCGGCGCCGGAGCGCGTCCTGCAGTCGCTCACCCTGATCCGCCGATGCCAGCCGGACGCCGCTGATGTGGGGAGACCGTTCGTCCGGATGGCCGACGGCGTATCCGAGGTCCGCGGCGGCCCCGGTGATGATTCCGGTCAACCGCTCGCAGTACTGTGCCACGGCCGGCACGGTCCAGCTCGCCAGGCGCTCGAGTCCAGCCGCAACCATGGGCATGAGCACGAAGTTGCTGGTCTCTCCGACATCGTACCGGGCCGCTCCGGGCCTGAAGCCGTCACGATACTCGGCCAACCGACCGAAGTCCTCGCTGCCGGGCCGGGCCAACCACGTTTCCTCCAGTGGCACTCCGTGGTCCATCTCCGGACCGAACCACGCCAGCGTTACCGAATAGGGGCCCAGCAACCACTTGTAGCAGGCAACCACCAGCGCCGCGGGACGTATCCGTTCGACGTCGAAGGGCACCGCGCCCACCGACTGGGTGCCGTCCAGCACCAACCGGGCGCCGACCTGCCGCGTTCGCTCGGCGATACGGTCAAGATCGAGCCGGCGGCCGTCGAACCAGTGCACCGTGCCGAGCGCCACGATCGCGGTCCGGTCATCGATGGCTTCGAGAATGGCCTCGGTGAAGGAGGCCGACCCTGCGGGCGGGTCCACCGTCACGAGATTCGCGCCGGCCTCACCTGCCACCCGGCGCCAGCAGTAGACATTCGACGGCATTTGCCCTGAGGCGACCACCACCGAGTCTCCGCCCCGCATCGGGAGATTCCTCGCGGCCGTGGTGAGTCCGTACGACGCCGAGGGCATTACCGCGATGCGGTTCGGTTCCGCCGCGCCGATGAGAGCGGCGAACTGCTCTCGGACCTGGTTCACTCCCTCGAAGAAATCACGGGGAGCGATCTCGGCCGGGTTCCGCTTGCGGCGGATGCCGGCGATCCCGGCCTCCTCCACTCCCGCCAGGAGTGGAGACATGTACGCGCAGTTGAGGTAATGCTGATCCTCCGGGAGCTGAAAAGCGGAGCGTTGGCAGGTGAGCATGTCAGACCACCTCGCCGTTCCGCCAGTGCACCTTGCCACCGATGACGGTCGTGACGCAGGCATTGGGACGGTGCAGATAGAGCCATTCGTTGACGCCTGCCGCGTCGATGATGGCAAAGTCCGCGGCCTTGCCGGGCTCGAGCGAGCCGATCAGGTGGTCTTCCGCCACCGCCCGGGCCGCAAGCACGGTCGCACCCTTCAGGGCCTCGGCCGGCGTCATGCCCTGGAGCACGCATGCCATCGTCAGCGCCAGGGGGAGGTGCAGGTTGGGCGCCGACCCTGGGTTGAAGTCCGTGGCGACCGCCACCGGTACCCCGGCGTCGATGAGCCTGCGCGCCGGCATCGGCTGTTGCTTGAGGTAGAACGTCGCCAGCGGAAGGCTCACGGCAACCGTGCCCGCGTCACGAATCGCCCTGAGGCCTTCGTCCGAGATGTACTCCAGGTGGTCCGCCGATACCGCCCCGACCTCGCCGGCAAGCTCGGCGCCTCCGCCGCTGGCCAGCTGGTCCGCGTGCAGCTTGGGACGAAGCCCCGCCTCCCTGGCGGCCACGAGAATCCGGCGGGCCTCGTCCACGGTGAAGGCGCCTTCCTCCACGAAGACGTCACAGAACCGGGTGAGACCGTCCGCCGCTGCCGCCGGGATCATGTCCTGGATCACGATGTCCACGTATGCGCCACGATCGTCTCGATACTCCTGCGGCACGACATGGGCCCCGAGCAGGGTCGGTATCAGACGGACGGGATGGTCCCGATCCAGGCGACGGTATACGGAGAGCAGTTTCGCCTCGGTGACCGCATCGAGTCCGTACCCGCTCTTCACTTCGACGGTGGTCACGCCTAGGCGGAGCATCTCGTCGAGGTAACCGGAGGCCCGTGCCAGCAACACGTCTTCGGGCGTGTCCCGGGTCGCCGCGACCGTGGCGGCGATACCTCCTCCGGCGCGTGCAATGTCCTGGTAACTGGCACCCAGCGCGCGTCGTTCGAATTCGTCGGCCCGCATGCCACCGAAGGCCAGGTGGGTGTGGCAGTCGACGAGTCCGGGGACGACGAGTCGGCCGGCGGCATCCCAGCGGTCGGCATCCTGATATGGTGGGGGAAGGTCGCTTTCGGCCCCGGCCCAGACGATGGTCGGGCCGTCCCACACCAGCGCGGCGGCACCGATGGCGTGGAGGTCGCCCTGACTCCCCGCGGCACGACAGGTTGCCAGGGTGCCGATGTTCCCCAGGACCGTGGTCACGACCCTGGCGGAGTCGGGGGGACCATCGGAAGGTCGACCCCGCGTTCCCGGGCCGTCTCGATGGCCAGCGGATACCCGGCGTCGGCGTGCCGCATGACCCCGGTGCCGGGGTCGGCCGTGAGCACGCGCTCCAGGCGGCGGTCGGCCATGTCGGTGCCGTCGGCGACCGAGACCATGCCGGCGTGGATGGAGTATCCGATGCCGACGCCGCCGCCGTGATGGAGCGATACCCAGCTGGCTCCGCACGCCGTGTTGAGCATGGCGTTCAGGAGCGGCCAGTCCGCGATCGCATCCGAGCCGTCCATCATCCCCTCGGTTTCCCGATTGGGGGAGGCCACCGATCCGGTGTCGAGGTGGTCGCGGCCGATGACGAGCGGGGCATCCACCTTCCCGTGCTTGACCAGCCAGTTGAACTTGAGACCCATCTCGGCGCGCTCGCCATACTCGAGCCAGCAAATGCGCGACGGCAGTCCCTGAAAATGGACCTTGCTCCGAGCCTGCTCGATCCAGCGCGCCAGCGCCTCCTTCTCCGGAAACGTCTCCAGCACGGCCTCGTCCGTCACGGCGATGTCGCGGGGGTTCCCGGACAACGCTGCCCAACGGAAGGGCCCTGCGCCCCGACAAAACAGCGGCCGGATGAACTCCGGCACGAAGCCTGGGATGTTGAACGCCTCGGGCATGTTGCGGTGGTCGGCCACCTGGCCCCGCAGGTTGTTGCCGTAATCGAACGTCACGGCCCCCGCGGCCTTCATATCGAGCATGGCTTGGACGTGCACCACCATGGAATCCAGCACGCGCCGGTCGTAGTCTTCGGGGTCCCGGGCCCGCAATTCGGCGGCGGCCTCGAGATCCAGCCCCACGGGGATGTACCCGAGACGAAGGTCGTGCGCCGAGGTCTGGTCCGTGAGCACATCGGGGATGACACCCCGCTGCACCATGTCCGGAAGCACTTCGGCGATGTTGCCGACCAAGCCGACCGACAGCGCCTGGCCCTTTTCCTTGGCCTGGTGGACCTGGTCCAACGCCTGATCCAGGTCCGTCGCCATGCGGTCGCAGTAGCCGGTCTCAACGCGGCGTCGCACGCGCCAGGGATCCACGTCCACGCCGAGGAATGCCCCACCGTTCATGGTGGCGGCCAGCGGCTGCGCTCCGCCCATGCCGCCCAACCCGGCCGTGACGACCAGACGCCCGGCCAGGCTCCCTCCGAAGTGCTGGCGAGCGCACTCCGCGAACGTCTCATAGGTCCCCTGCAGGATGCCCTGGGTCCCGATGTAGATCCACGAACCGGCCGTCATCTGGCCGTACATCGTAAGCCCGAGTTCGTCGAGCCGCCGGAACTCATCCCAGGTGGCCCACCGGGGCACCAATTGGGCATTCGAGATCAACACTCTGGGAGCTTCCTCGTGGGTCCGGAAGACACCAACGGGCTTGCCGCTCTGGACCAGCAACGTCTCGTCGTTCGCGAGCCGCTTGAGGGTGGCGACGATCGCGTGGTAGGACTCCCAGTTCCTGGCCGCTTTCCCGCCCCCGCCATAGACGATGAGATCGTCGGGCCGCTCCGCGACGTCGGGATCGAGGTTGTTCATGAGCATGCGGAGGGCGGCCTCCTGGTGCCAACCGCGGCACGACAGGGTCGCGCCGTGGGAAGCACGGATGGGTGCCGGGGGGGCGGACGAAGCGGTCATGGATTCTCCGGTCGGGGCATCTGGGACATGAGGAAAGCTAGCCACCCCGCGGTAAACCGCGAGAGGAGCACAGGGGCCATGGGAGGCGGGCGGCGGTGGCGACTCCAGTGCTGATTTTTCAGCACCTTGGCCCTGCCCCGGCGCGGCGCTAAACTCGATTCGGCCTGCAACCTTCGTGGGCCTGTCCCTATCCAATCCATTGCAACGACAGCTTCAGCGGGAGAATCGGGATCCTGGCCAAACAGCAAAGCAGCACGGGGACCAATCCCGATACGGTCGAGGTCGCATTGGCGGCCAGTGGAGACCCCTCCGCGTTCGAGCGGCTCTACCAGCGGCACGTGGCTCGTGTGCACAGTCTCGCCCGACGCATGCTGGACTACGAGTTGGCCGACGAAATCACGCAGGACGTCTTCGTCCGCGCCTGGGAGAAGCTGCACACATTCCGAGGCGAAGCGGCTTTCGGCACCTGGCTGCACCGATTGGCGGTCAACGTGATTCTGGCGCGGCGGGGAACCTTGGGGAAGCAGCGGCAACGGTATACCGAGAGTGACGCGCCGCTGGAGATGATGCCGGCACGCACCGGCGAGCCGGGCACCGGGATGGATCTGGAGCAGGCGATGGCGAGGTTGCCGGATGGAGCGCGGCAGGTGTTCGTGCTCCACGATGTGGAAGGCTACCGGCATGAAGAAATCGCCTCCATGCTGGGGCTGGCGGAAGGAACGTCGAAATCACAACTGCACCGGGCGCGCATGGCGCTCCGACAGCACCTGACGGCATGAAGGAACTGACCCATGGCTGATCTCTGGACGTCCAAGCTCTCTGAATACGTTGACGGGACACTGTCGGCGGCGGACCGCCAGGCCCTCGAAGGGCACCTCGTGGATTGCGGCGACTGCCGGGTCGTCCTCGATGACCTTCAGCGGATCGTGTCCGGCGCGAGCGCCCTCGGCGATCAAGCCCCCACGGCGGATCTGTGGCCCGGGATCGAAGGACGTATCCGTCCATCCGTGACGGACATCCGGGATCTTGGCGCGGAGCGGCGGCGGCGCTGGCGCGTCAGTCTGACCCTGCCCCAGCTCGCGGCGGCCGGGATTGCTTTGATGCTGGTGTCCTTCGCGCTCGCCTCCCAGCTGGGACCGCGCAGCACAACCACCACGGCATCGTCCGGCGACACCGCCCCGGTGCTGCACGTAGGCACCGCGCGGAGTCAGGCGGTGTTCGCCCAGGCAGTCGCGGAACTCCAGGAGATTCTGGAATCCGGCCGGGGCCGTCTGGACTCGACCACGATCCGGGCACTGGAAACCAACCTCGCCATTATCGACCGGGCCATTTCAGAGGCCCAGCAAGCCGTCTCGGCCGACTCGGCCAACGGCTACCTGAGAGACCACTTGGAACAGACACAACGACGCAAACTCGACGTGATGAGGCGTGCGGCCGACCTCATCGCCGTCGCGAGCTAACGAAAGGGAAAGATGATGTTCATCGCTACCGCATTGCTGGCACTTGCGGCCGCAGGGCAGGCAGACACGACATTTGCGGTCTCAACCAACGACCGCCTGTCCCTCGAGCACCACGCAGGCTCCGTGGAGATTCGCGTGTGGGACCGTGACGAGGTGCAGATCATGAGTGACGACGACGATCCGACCATCCAGGTCGATCGGGCGGGCTCTGCGGTCCGGGTCGGCCGGCGCGGCCGGCACGCCACCCACGGAGCCGATTACCAAATCCGTGTTCCGGCATGGCTTCCCATCACCTTCAACGGCGTGAACACGGACTTCACCGTCCGCGGCATGGCGGCTTCGGTCCGTGGCAACACGGTCAACGGCGACATCTGGATCATCGGGGGTTCTGGCCTCGTGTCGATCCGGGCCATCAATGGGGACGCCACGGTCGAACGCGTGACGGGCAGGGTCGACGTGGAATCCGTGGACGGTGACGTGGCCGCCATGGACATCGTCGGCCTCCTCAAGGCCTCCACGGTCGATGGCGATGTCACGCTGGAGCGCATCACCTCCGAGTCTGTCGACGGGAGCACGGTCGACGGGGACGTCTTCTTCTCGGGGAAGGTGCATCAGGATGGTCGTTACAAGCTGGCAACCCACGACGGGGACGTGACGTTTCTGGTGCCCGAAGAGGTGGATGCCACGGTCAAGGTGTCCACGTTCAGTGGCGACTTCGAATCCGACTTTCCCTTCACCATCACCAAACTGGGGGGCAACTCCCGCCGCTTCACCTTTGCGCTCGGCAGCGGCTCTGCCGAGATCATTCTCGAGGCGTTCGATGGCACCATTGCCTTGCGACGCGCCGGCGACAACTAACCGCGACTATCCGCGCAGGAGACTGACCATGAAGATGTTGACGACCCTGGGGACCCTGGCTGCCCTCACGACCTTGGCCCTGACCCCGGGCGCAGCCCAGGACTTCTCCTGGAGCGGCAGCTTGGCCAGCGGCAAGACCATCGAGATCAAGGGGATCAATGGCAACGTCACAGCCCAGCAGGCCAGCGGCGGTGAGGTGCGGGTCACAGCCGAGAAGGACGGTCGCGATCAGGACGAACTGCGCTTCGAGGTGGTGGAGCACTCGGGCGGCGTGACGATCTGCGCCATGTACCCTGGCAAGGACGGTCGACCCAACGAGTGCGCCCCGGGCAACGAAGGGCGGATGAATACCGAGGACACCCGCGCCGAAGCCGACTTCGAGGTCTACGTTCCCGCTGGTGTCCGGTTCGTCGGGCGCACCGTGAATGGCAACGTCCGGGCAGAAGGCCTGACGGCGGATGCCAAGGCGTGGACCGTCAACGGTGACGTCGGAGTCTCGACCGAGGGGTGGGCCGAGGCCGGGACGGTGAACGGCAGCGTCCGCGTCACGGTCGGGCGTGCCGACTGGCAGGGTGGTGCTGAGTTCTCCACCGTGAACGGCAGCATCGACTTGACCCTGCCCTCGGCGTTCGACGCCGAGATCGAAGCGTCGACGGTCAACGGGGACTTCGAATCGGACTTTCCGCTCACGGTCAAGGGCAAGTTCGGTCCCCGGAAGATCACCGGGACCATCGGCGATGGTGGCCGCCGGCTGGAGTTGAGCACCGTCAACGGCTCGATCCGCCTCAGAAAATCCTGACCCGCCTCCCGAAACGGCACGACGGTCCTGCGCCCCCAGGGGTGCAGGACCGTCGTCGTTTCGAGCGTGACCCGTCAGTCTTCGTAGGTCACGCGATAGATCACTCCGCCCCGGTCGTCAGAAATGAGCAGGGCGCCGTCGGTCGTCACCGCCACGTCCACCGGACGGCCCCAAGCCCTGCCGTCGACCAGCCAGCCTTCGATGAACACCTCGGACGACACCACCGCCCCGTCGCGCACGTCCACGACGATGACGCGGTAGCCATCCGGTTCGGACCGGTTCCAGCTGCCATGTTGCGCGACGAACAAACGGCCCCGATACGCTTCGGGAAACATGGTACCGGTGTAGAATCGCAGCCCGAGCGGCGCCACATGCGCCCCGAGCTGGAGCGCCGGAGGGATGAAGTCACTACAAGGCCGTGCGGCACCGTATTCCGGATCCGGCACCATGCCGCCATGGCAGAATGGGTACCCGAAATGGAGCCCCGGCTCGGGGGCCCGGTTGAGCTCGTCCGGAGGGACATCGTCGCCCAGCCGGTCTCGACCGTTGTCGGTGAACCACAGGACCTCCGTTTCGGGATGCCAGTCGAAGCCGACGGAGTTCCGGACACCGCGGGCGAAGACCTCCAGATCCGTTCCATCCGGCCGGACCCGCAGAATGGTGGCGAACCGATCGTCCGTCGATAGACAGATGTTGCAGGGGGCGCCAATCTGGAAATAAAGCCAGCCGTCCGGCCCGAAGCGGAGGTACTTCCAGCCGTGCAAGCGCTCCGTCGGCAGGCCATCGAGGATGACCACCGGAGTCGGCGGGTCCTCGAGACGGCGCTCGATGTCGTCGTAACGCACGATCCGGTGGAGCTCCGCGACGAAGAGCGACCCGTCCGCGTATGCCACGCCGTTGGGGGTCCGCAGATCGCTGGCAATCACATGGGTCTCGTCTGCGACTCCGTCGCCGTCCAGGTCCACCAAGGCGGTGACAGAGCCTTGCCCCTGGCTCCCGACGAACACGGTGCCGTTGGCCCCCAGGGCCATCGATCGGGCCCCCGGCACGTGGCCGAATTCGGCCACGTGGAAGCCTGGTGGAAGACGGAGACGGTCGGGATCCGGCGACCCACTGCCGTACGTCAGGTACAGTGCGACGGCCGCGGCGAACGAAATCCAGAACATGAGGCGAAGGCGTGGAGTCATTGGGGTGACAAGAGGCCCCGAGCACAGGAGTGCCGCGGGGCCTGCAATGCCGGAAGGTCGTACAGCGCCGGAACCCCGGACGCCGTGTTACATGCCTTCCTTGTAATCCACCACGAAGGCCACGCGACGGTTGGCAATGCCATTGTCGCCGTACGCGCCCGGCTCAACCTGACGATTCCGGGCGTCACCATAACTGACCGCGCGGAGCTGCCCGGCATCCACACCGGCCTCAACGAGATACTGCATCACTGCGTCAGCGCGCTGCTGGCCCAGCCAGGTGTTGTATTCCACGTCGCCAGCAGGGTCGGCAAACCCTTCGACCGTGATCAGGGCGTCGCCATAGAACCGCTGGACTACGGCAGCGAAGCGGTCCAGAACCGGCATGGCGCCGTCAGTGATCTCATAGCTGTCGAAGGCGAAGTGCACAGGGGCATTGAACCGAATGGCGCTCGCAGCCAACTCTTCGATCTCGTCCATCCGCGCGCCCATGGCAGCCATGCCAGATTCCAGATTAGCAAGCCGATCTTCCTGCTCGGCATTGAGCAGGATCGCCGCGGACAGCGCCCGGACCACCATCGTGTCGCGTCGCGCAGAATCCGCCGCGAACGAAGAGCGCAGCGCCGCAATGTCCGCATCATGATCCGAGCGGGACACGCCGCACGCGGACGTGATCGCAGCAAGGGCCAGGCACCCGATGATGGTTCCCGTTGAATTCCGGCAGATCATTCCCGCCTCCTGTAAATCTGTTGAATGGCTCGATGCTTCAGGAGAGACGCCCGGCCGTGGCGGTCTCCCAACGCCGGGAAACCTACGGGGCGGAACCGGTGCACGCAACCGGCCCGGACCCTGGTCCCGAACCGGTGCCGCCACTGGCCCCCCTCGAAGGTGCCTGCCGGGCCGGGCCCCTGAAAAAGAAGAAGGGGGGGCCATCAATGACCCACCCCTTCATGATCGGGACGGCGGGATTCGAACCCGCGACCCCTGCAACCCCATTGCAGTGCGCTACCGGACTGCGCCACGTCCCGAGTGGCGAAGTGTAGTGGCATCCTCGAGGATGCGGAAGCCCTCGCTCGCCTTGTCCTCCCGACGGTCCAGCGCGGTCCGGTGCTCCGGCAATTTGGTCCACGTTGGGGCGAAGCGGGATGAAGGTCCAGGCCTGACCTCGTCCAGGCTTATTCTCGTTACTCGTTATATTTCAATGACTTACCGGACCGACAACCAGCGTCCAGGAATTGGGCCCGCCATTTGCACCGTTCGTTTCCAGACGTGAGGATCCGCCAGCAGGTGGATCCAACATCTGAAGGAGACCGAGGCATGGCGGACAGTTGGAAGTCTGAGCCGTACGAACCAGACAACGAGATCGATCGGGTCCTGGGCTCGACCAACGAATCCTGGCGCGGCAACGCCCACACCGAGGACGACGAGACCTGGCGGTCCAGCCTGTCCGGCGGATGGGATGATGATGCCTACGTGGACGAAGACGATCCCGACGCCTGGCAATGGGACGAGCCCGACCAAGGCGCCGAGCCATGGTTGTTCCGGGATCCGACGGACGACGATCAGGCCGCGTAGCACATCATAGCGGGACCGTGAGGACCGCACCCCGCGCCTGAGCGAGCACACGCCTCGCGGTACTCCCCGCGTCGATCACTCCCGGCGGCCCGCCCCGGTGATATCCCATCACCAGCACCTGTCCCTCCCGCCCTGCCATTTCTTCGAGAATTTCCGCCACCACATCTCCACGCCGCCGTACGATGCCCGGGGTGCCACCGGCGCCGAGGATGCCGTGCACCGCCCTCTGAAGGAGTACGCTCCGACCGGTAGGCACCCGGGCCGCAAGCCCCTCAGGCTCGTTGGCGCGGCGCGGCTCCACCGTCAACACCTCGAGCGCCATCCCCGTCGCCGAAGCAATCCGTGCGGCGGCCCGGAGCACGACCATGCCCCGTTCGGTCCCGTCGAGTGCAACCACCATCCCCTTGAGCTGGACGGACTCGGGCGGGACGAGAAGACAGGGGACGACGCTGCGCCGCACGACGGAATCCACCGTGTCCCCCGAGAGCACCCGGGACATCTTGCTCCGCCGTTTGCGAACCAGCACGACGATGTCGGCGTGGGATTCTTCCGCGAACCGACTGATCTCGATGCCGGGAAGACCATGCTTGACGAAGAACTCCGAGGGCGTATCCCCCAGATCCGGGGCGGCCCAGGAGCGCAGGCGGCTCCCGGCGTCCCCGTCCCGGTGGCCCGGCTCCGTGGGCTCGGCGGAGGCCTCGTCCTGGGTGTCGACGGCAATCACGCTCAGCCGAGCGTCAAGCAAAGAGGCCAGGCGGACAGCTTCCCGCACGCCATGACGAGCGACATCCGTGTAGTCGGTAGCGACGGCGAGATGCCACGAGACATTTGGGACCATAACGGGGAGAAGTTGCCGCCGTCCCTATGAAGAGATCATGAAGATCCCCCGAAGGGCCTCACCAGGGCGAAACACCCCAAAGAGTGATAGAATTCTCGGCATGACGGATATAGAGCACAGCGCGCCTGACCGCCTCAAGCAGGTCGTGGACGCGGGTCTGATTCTCACATCGGAATTGTCCCTCGACGGTGTATTGCAGCGGGTGGCGGACATCGCCCGAGACCTCCTCTCCGCCAGGTACTCCGCAATCGGAGTCCTGTCCGAGGATGGCCGGACCCTCACCAGTTTCACGACGTCAGGGATGACACCTGAGATGGCCCACCGCATCGGCACCTACCCCGAGGGCCGCGGTATCCTGGGCCTGGTCATACGGGAAGCACGACCGGTCCGGCTGGCCGACCTCACCACGCACCCCGCATCCTTCGGCCTCCCCGAACACCACCCGCCGATGCACTCCTTCCTCGGAGTGCCGATCGTCGGAAAACGCGGCGGCGTGTTCGGTAACCTCTACGTCACCGAACGCCTTGACGGCAATGAGTTCTCCACCGAAGACGAGCGCATCGCCAGCATGCTCGCAGCCCAGGCGGCGGCCGCAGTCGATAACGCAAAGCTGCATGAGGAGTCCACCCGTCTTCTCGAGGAAGTGCAGCAACTACACCGTTCCCGCGAACGGTTCTTCGCGACGGTGAACCACGAGCTGCGGAACGCCATTGCCGGCGTGTTCGGCTGGGCGGAGATGCTGGTTCGCAAGCGCAACCCCGCGGACGTGCCCAAGGCCGCGTTCGAGGTGCTGGAATCGGCCGAGCAGGCCATCACGCTCATCAACGACCTCCTGGACCTGAGCCGTCTCGATGAGAACCGCCTCAAGCCGAATATCCAGAAGGTCGAATGCTCGCGTGTGGTGGAACGCGCCACCCGCCTGGTGACTCCGCTGGCTGAATCGAAACAGGTGGAGATCGTTCACCAGGTCGCGGGGCCGGACCACACCTGCCAGACCGATTCCCATCGTGTCGAACAGATCCTCGTGAACCTCCTGGGAAACGCGGTCCGGCACTCACCGGACGGGGGCCGGGTATCCGTGATCGCCGTCGCCGAAGGCTCCTGGATCACCGTGGCGGTCGAGGACGAAGGCCTGGGCATCGCCGAAGATGACATCGAGCGAGTGTTCGACATCTACTTCACGCAATCCGGCAGCGATGGCGGGGGTTCCGGTCTGGGCCTGCCGCTGTCCCGAAGACTCGCCAGGTTGCTGGGAGGCGAACTGAGGGCCGGCAACAGAGAGGAGGGGGGCGCACGTTTCGTTTTGCAACTACCATTGGAGGAACCGGTAGAAGTGTGAAGATTCCTTCAAGGCAGGTTGTGAGGAGGTTCATGGCCACCATCCCAGATTGGGCCTCATGAAGATTCTCGTCGTGGAGGACGACCGGAAGGTCGCGGGCTTCATCGAGCAGGGCCTCAAGGAAGAGGGCTACGTGGTGGACGTGGCTCCCGATGGCGAAGAGGCCACGATGCTGGGCCATGTATATGACTACGATGTGATCCTGCTGGACCTGGTGCTGCCGAAGAAGAACGGCTTTCAGGTGGCGATGGAGTTGCGCCGCGAGGGCCGGAACACCCCCATCCTCATGCTCACGTCCCGCGACGCGGTGGAAGACGTCGTCCGAGGCCTCGATGCCGGCGCCGACGATTATCTGTCCAAGCCCTTCCGCTTCGAGGAATTGCTGGCCCGAATCCGGGCCCTGTCCCGGCGCGGAGGTGCAGAGCGCCTGGAAATCCTGCGCTACGGCCCCGTAGCGCTCGACCGCCTGCGGCACGTGGCCTCAGTCGACGAGCATCCGCTCGACTTGACCCCGAAGGAATTCCAGTTGCTGGAATACTTCCTTCTGCACCCCGAAGAGGTCGTTCGTCGGACGACGTTGCTGGAAAAGGTCTGGGATATGCATTTCGATCCCGAGAGCAACGTGGTCGACGTCCATGTTGGCAACCTGCGTCGGAAGCTGGCCTCCGCCGCCGGGGAGTCGCTCTTCTCGACCGTTCGGGGCGTGGGGTTCTGCCTGCGCCGCGACGGACGAGCCGATCCAGCCCAGGCCTCGTAGCCCACACTTGACCTCTGTGGCGTCGGCGCTATCCTAGCGTCCGACTACGTGCGAGCACGACCACTACTTCTCCGTCCACATACATGAGGAGGCGTGCATGTCAGAAATGCCCCCGGGTCTTCCCAAGCATCCCATCGGGACGTTTGCCTTCGTGGGCACCTACGCGGTGATTTTCGTCCTCGCGTGGTACGCCGTGTATCTGTTCATCTATCTCGCCCGCCAACCGGTGACGCCATGAAAGTGGACTTGTACGAGAAGATCTGGATGTGGGGGGTGGGCGTCATCCTGACGGCGTTCTTCGTCAGCCTGGCGTATGCGGCCGTGGCAGGGAGCATGCACCCGCCGAGCCACGTCGAGCTCATCGACCCAACGCCACAAACCCTGATGACCAACCCGCGCATGAATCCTCAGGGTGTGTCGGTCGACGAGTCGGGCGCCATTCACGTCCGCGTCATCGGCGTCACCTTTGCCTGGTTGCCCGGCGAGGTCACGGTGCCCGCCAACCGTCCCATCACCTTCCACCTGACATCGGCGGATGTGGTGCATGGCTACATGATCGTGCGGACCAACGGAAATGCCATGGTCATCCCCGGGTATGTCAGCCAGTTCACGACGACGTTTGTCGAGCCTGGTGAGTACCTCGTGGCCTGCAACGAGTATTGCGGGGTCGGCCACCAGAACATGGCGACGAAGCTGATCGTCGTGCCCGAAGCGGAATGGGAGGCCTCTCCGTCATGAATACGACCGTTGCAGGACCCGACCGCAGCGAACGTCGACTGATCCTGGCCCACATTTGGGTGGCCGTCCTGGCCTTCGGGATCGCGGCCGCGATGGCCATGATGCAGGCCATCAGTCGGGCCAATCTGGCCCTGCCCTACCGTTCCGAGCGGATGTACTACATGTCCGTGACGGCACACGGCGTCATGATGGCCCTGGTCTTCACCACATTCTTCATCATGGCCCTGGGCTACGTCATGGCCCGAAAGGAAATCGGGTACGTCAAGTGGTTGCGCTTCAACTGGGGCGTGTTCGTCCTGGCGGCGGTTGGTGTGGCCATGACGGCCTACACCATTTTCACCTTCCAGGCCAGCGTCCTGTATACGTTCTATCCCCCGATGCAGGCGCATCCCCTGTTCTACATCGGCCTGACCCTGGTGGTCGTCGCCTCCTGGGGCTGGGTCGCCACCATGATCGCCAGTTGGCGGGAAGCACGGGCCAAGGCCAGTCCGGCCCCCGTATCCCTGGCCATGCATGCCACCGCCACCAACGCCATGCTTTGGGCCCTCGCCACGGTAGGCGTCGCGTCCGAGATGCTGTTCCAGCTGATTCCCTGGTCGCTGGGATTGGTAGACAGGATCGACCCGCTGTTGGCCCGAACGCTGTTCTGGTTCTTTGGCCACCCGTTGGTCTACTTCTGGCTCCTGCCGGCCTATGCCGTCTGGTATACCATCCTCCCTCGGGAGGCCGGGGGCAAGCTGTTCTCGGACAACCTCGGCCGCATGGTCTTCGCCATGTTTCTCATCCTCTCCACACCGGTCGGTTTCCATCACCAGTTCATGGACCCCGGTATCCCGGCCATGTGGAAGCTTTTCCATACGTTGAACACCATGGCCGTGAGTTTCCCGAGTCTGGTCACGGCCTTTACCATCTGCGCATCACTCGAGGTCGCTGGCCGGTTGCGCGGCGGTACTGGGTTGTTCGGCTGGATTCGCACGCTGCCCTGGGGCAACCCGGTCGTGTCCAGCGCCCTGCTGGCCATGCTGTTGTTCCTGGTCGGTGGATTTGGTGGCGCCGTCAACGCGGCGTACATCCTGAATTCTGTGGTACACAACACGGCATGGATCCCCGGGCATTTCCACCTGACCGTAGGAAGCGCCGTGGCACTGACCTTCATGGGCACGGCCTACTGGTTGGTCCCCAAAATGTCCGGGCGTGAGCTCGAACTGGGATTGCTGGCCAAGATCCAGCCCTACCTCTGGTTCGTCGGCATGGCCCTGTTCTCGTTTACGACGCACATCGCTGGGCTCCAGGGCCTGCCGCGCCGCGTCTTCGAGACCAGTTACGGCGGGGCCCCTCAGGCCGAAGCATGGGCCTGGCTCACCAGCGTGTCCGCGCTGGGCGGCGTGACGCTGTTCATCAGCGCCGGGTTCTTCGTGATGGTGATTCTCGGAACACTGCTGGCCGGGAAACGGCATGAGCCGGCGCCGATCGAATACGCCGAGCCGCTGGCGGTTCCCGAAGGCGGCCTGAAAGCCGGGTTGTGGGACCGACTGGGACTGTGGTTCGCCGTGGCAGTGGTGATGGTGGTGATCGCCTACGCCATTCCGCTGTGGGACCTGCTGTCGCTGGAGCGGTTTGGCAGCCCCGGATTCAAGCCCTTCTAGCGGGACGAGCGTAACCGAAAACACGACGGGGCCCCTTCGGGGGCCCCGTTGTCGTTCCGCCGCTCTCGGCGGGACAAGCCGGTGGTCGGGATCGAACCGACGACCACCTCATTACGAATGAGGTGCTCTACCACTGAGCTACACCGGCGACGATCGTGCTGCCCAGTGCCCTGGCGCGGATTCGAACCGCGACGCCCTTTCGAGCACTACCCCCTCAAGATAGCGTGTCTACCAATTCCACCACCAGGGCAACAGGCCGTAATAGTACCCCGCCCTGGGGGGACCGGTCAAGGCTAACCGAGTAAGCCCCAACATCTTGCATGGCAACAGGTTGGGGCACTCGAGCCCGGCCCGGCGCGGCCCTCCGCTAGTTCTGGAACAACAGGGCAACTCCGAAGTTCACCACTCGGGCACGATACGCCGCCGACTCAGGATTCTGATAGGTGTGGTAGACCCAGGTGATGGACGGCACCATGAACATGTGCTGGCCCATTCGCAGCTCGGCACCGGCCCCGAGGGTGGTGGCGAACCCGATGTCCGCCGAGGACGTGCCGTCGGCTCGATCGAGGCCGGTCCGGCCAATGCCCGCTCCGCCCTTCAGGAAGATTCCGGCCGAACTGATGGGATACCACTGCCCGATGAGCATGGCGCTGGCCATGGACTCGACATCACTCCCCATGGCGTTGATCCAGGCCTGGCCTTCGGCCCCGACCCGGAAATTCGAGTTGACGGTCCCCCCGAGGGCGAAGGACGCGGTCGGCTGGTATAGCACCGATCCGTACCCAGTATCGCCCTCGAACCGGTAGGATTGTGCCCCCATCCCAATGCCGACGAGGCCCCAAAAGCCGCCCCGGGTCTGCTCGGCCCGGCCGGACTCTCGAATGCCCCGCCGGCGCTGGGCATCGAGTCCCTGCGGCAGGAGGAGGAGAGCAACGAAAGCAACGACTGCGAAACGAGAACTCCGAGAGACCAGCAAACTGCGATATGACATGTCAGCTCCGCACTTGAAAACGCATATGAGGAGGGCAAACGGCAGACCAACCAGGGTCTGATACGCTATCTTGTTCCGTGGTAGGGTTTTGTGGCGTACGACGACGCTATGACTCGTCCCGCATGTGTCCCCAGCGAAAGACAGCGGATGTCCAGACTTCAGTCCATTGCCTTCCCCGCCCTGCTGGTCCTGGTCGCAACGGCGTGCTCGGCCCTGGGCCTGTGGCAGCTGACCCGGCTGGCCGAAAGACGGGCGGCGAACACGGCCTCGCTGGCGCAACGAGAGGCGCCGGTCGTCGATCTGTCCGCCAAGGACCGGCCAGATGTGCTGGTAGACCGGAGGATCAGGGCGGAGGGCACTTTCGACGCGCCACGGTCGTTCATCCTGCGTCAGAGACCGCTTCGGGGGTTTCCGGGTGTGCAGGTCGTCACGCCTCTTCTCCTGGCCGGGAGCGACACGGCGGTACTCGTCAACCTCGGGCACGTTCCGGCGGTCGATGCCGTTACGATCAACCGTTCCGACCTGATCATCCCGAGTGAAGCTTCAATCACAGGGCTAGCGGTCGCCATGGCCCGGTCTGAGGCGCTGGCCCAGCCGCTGGCCCGCCGCGGTGACACCACCTGGCGGCATATCGTCTTGGGGCCCGTTTCCGCCCTGTTGCCCTACCCCATCCATTCCTTCGTCGTCCTCCGGAGCGCCGCGGACTCGGTTGCCTCCTACCCGCGCCCGATTCCCTATCCGTCGCTGGGTGACGGCCCTCATTTGAGTTACGCCATTCAGTGGTTCTCCTTCGCGACCATCGCCCTGGTTGGTGGTGGCCTGTGGCTCCGGAAGCGCCGTATCAATACTTGACAGATCATATATTGACCTGTATACTAGTTCCGTGAGCAC
>JBDHIK010000015.1:0-60613 GCA_039587475.1 Gemmatimonadota bacterium
CCGGGAGATGATGACGGACGCGGTGCGTGCTGCAGGCGAGGACCTGGCACTCGTGGCCGTGACCGTGCTGACGTCGCATACGCCGGAGGATTGGGGCGCTGTCATGGGACGTGAGCGGGTCGATCTCGCCGAGGAGGTCACCAGGCTGACGGCGGCTGCGGTCGAATCCGGCTTGGCTGGCGTCGTCTGCTCTCCTCGGGAAATAGCCCAGGTGAAGGACCTGGTCGGGGACGGCGGACTGATCGTGACTCCAGGGGTGCGTCGGGACGCCGACGCGCCAGGTGACCAGCGGCGCGTGGCCACGCCCGGCCATGCCGCTGCCAGTGGGGCCACACATCTGGTCGTGGGGCGGCCCGTACTCCAGGCGAACGATCCCAACGCTGCCTTCCGCGCCATCGCGGAGGAGGCTCGATGCGAACGATGATTCTGACGGCCATGGCTCTGATGGCCGGTGCCGGCTCGGTTGCCGGGCAGGACACGACCCTGGTGCCGGTGGCGGAGGCGGCCCGGGTCGCCTGGCAGGGCCAGGATACCAAGGCCATCCTGGCGCCTGCGTCCAATGGTGTCTTGGTCCAGTTGCCGGGGGCCGATCCGTCATCCCCTGTCAGTCAGGCCCAGGGGGCGGCCCTGCTGCGCCAGTACCTCAAGGGGACGGCGGAGCTCGAGACCGTCGTCCGGGCGGCCCGGGTCGTGGGCACGGGCCGGGGCTTCGTGGAGCTGACCCGGCGCTATCAGGTCGATGGGACGGAGGAAGAACGGGAGGAGAGTGTGCTCCTGGGCTATCAATCGGCGCCTGAGGGGTGGCGCCTGACGGAGCTCCGCATCACCCGGAATTGACGGAACCACCTTCACTTGCGTGCGTTACGGGCCAGGTCTATATTTGAAAGCTCGTTACGAATTGGCATTTTTGGGGAGCGTAATGTGAAGGTCCGGTCCAGCGTCAAGCCGATCTGTGAGCACTGCCGCGTCATTCGTCGCCGCGGAGTGATTCGCATCATCTGCAAGCGCAATCCCAAGCACAAGCAGCGGCAAGGGTAAGACATGGCACGTATTGCCGGCGTCGACCTCCCGCGTGACAAGCGGGTCGAGATCGCCCTCACCTATATCTATGGCATCGGTCGGCCTACCAGCGACACGATCCTGTCCGAGACGGGCGTAGAGCGCTCGACCCGGGTTCGGGATTTGTCTGATGCGGAAGTTGCCCGACTGCGTCAATTCATCGACCAGACGGTCAAGGTGGAGGGCGCGCTCCGCACCGAGATCGCCATGAACATCAAGCGGCTCATGGATATCGGGGCGTACCGGGGCATTCGCCACCGGCGCAACCTCCCGGTCCACGGCCAGCGGACCCATACCAACGCCCGAACGAAGCGCGGCCCGCGTCGCGCCATCGCCGGCAAGAAGAAAGCAGCGAAGAAGTAATCGTCTATGGCAACTTCACGGGCAGGCAAGCGCAGCAAGAAGGTCGTCGAGGCGGAGGGAATGGCCCACATCTCGGCGACATTCAACAACGTCCTCATCACCATCACCGACACTCAGGGCAATACGCTGGCCTGGGGATCGGCGGGCAAGGCTGGGTTCAAGGGGTCCAAGAAATCCACGCCGTTCGCGGCGACGGTGGCGGCCGAGCAGTGCGCCCGGGAAGCGGTGAACATGGGACTCAAGCGGGTACACGTCCGGGTCCAGGGCCCTGGCAGTGGCCGCGAGTCGGCGGTGCAAGCGCTGGCGTCAGCAGGGCTCAGGGTCATGTCCATTCGTGACGTGACGCCGATCCCCCACAACGGCTGCCGTCCTCCCAAGAAGCGGCGGGTCTGACGCCATGGCACGATATACCGGTCCCAGTTGTCGTCTGTGCCGTCGGGAAGGCACCAAGCTGTTTCTCAAGGGCACCCGCTGCCTGACGGAAAAGTGCGCCGTCGAGCGGCGCGCCTACGCCCCCGGTCAGCACGGGGAAGGTGGGCGGCGTCCGCGGAAGGCGTCCGAGTACGCCAAACAGTTGCGGGAGAAGCAGAAGGTCAAGCGGATGTACGGTCTTTCGGAGAAGCAGTTCCGGAATCTCTTTACGCGCGTGGCCCACGAATCCGGAGTCAAGGGGACCAATCTCCTCGTGGCACTCGAATCACGGCTCGACAACATCGTCTACCGGATGGGATTCGCCGTCAGCCGCAAGTCGGCACGCCAGTTGGTGCGCCACGGGCACGTCGAGGTCAATGGCCACCGGGTAGACATCCCCTCGTACCGGGTCATGCCTGGAGACGAGGTCCGGGTCGCGGAGAAGAGCCGCGACAGCCTCATGGTGAGGGCCTCGCTCGAGTTTGCGTCACGCGGTGCTCCAGTTAACTGGCTCTCTGTCGATAGCGACAAAGCCGTGGGCAAGTACGTCGAGCGGCCCACGCGCGATGACATCCCGACGGCAGCCCAGGAACAGCTCATTGTCGAGCTCTACTCCAAGTAGCGAACAGGTTATGAGTATTGATCTGACAGGCCTCGTCCGTCCCCACCTGGTCGAAATGACCAAGCGGGATGACAATCCCAACGCCGCCGAGTTCCGGCTGCAGCCGCTCGAACGCGGCTTCGGCCACACGCTCGGGAATGCCCTCCGGCGCCTCCTCCTGTCCTCGCTGCGCGGTAGTGCAGTCTGGGGCCTCCGGATGGACGGTGTCGTCCACGAGCACCAGACGGTGCAGGGCGTGCTGGAGGACGTCCACCAGATCATCCAGCGCCTCAAAGCCCTGACGCTCGTCATGACTGAAGACGTGGATGAAGCGGTCCTGCACATCAGCGTGGACGGTGCCGGACCGGTCTACGCCAAGGACATCCAGGAACACGGCTCGGTCGAGATCCAGAATCCCGACCACCTGCTGTTCACGGTCCAGGAAGACCGCGCAGTGTCGGCGGAGTTGTACGTCAACAAGGGGCGCGGCTACGTCGAGGCCGAATTCCATGACCAGGACGGCGGCATGCCCGTCGACCTGGTGCGCATCGACGCCATCTACAACCCCGTGCTGCGTGCCAACTTCACCGTGGCGGAAACGCGCGTGGGGCAGCGAACCGACTACGACCGCCTGACCGTCCAGGTCGAAACCAACGGTACGATCACGCCGGAAGACGCCGTGGCCTACGCCGCAGCGTTGGCACAGGTCCACTTCCAGTACTTCCGCGACTTCGGGGTTGTCCCCGCAGCGCCGGAGGTAGTGGAGGAAGACGTGGTCCCCGGAGACGACGATCTTCTGGCACGGCTCGATCGGCCGATCGACGACCTGGGGTTATCGGTACGGGCCCTCAACTCCCTGAAGAACTCCAGTATCCGGACGCTCAAGGACCTGGTCGAGCTGGCCGAGGAAGACCTCCTCAAGGTCAAGAACGTCGGGGAGAAAGCTCTCCAGGAGATCCGTGACCTTCTCACGGCCGAGGACCTTCGCTTCGGGATGTCGTTCGGTGCACAGGCCCCCAGCGAGCCGGCGGTGGACGCTGCGCCGGCGGACGCTCCTTCGGACGACGGGGCCGGGGAGCTCGGCTGATGCGTCATCGTGTCAAGGGACGGCAACTGTCGCGCACGGCCAGCCACAAGCGGGCCATGATGAACAACATGGTGACCAGTCTGTTCAAGCACGATGCCGTCACCACCACCACGGCCAAGGCCAAGGAACTCAGGCCCTTCGCCGAGAAGTTGATCACACTGGCCCGGCGCGGCGACCTGCACGCCCGGCGCCAGGTCGAGCGCCGGATCAAGGACCGCGCGACGCTGAAGCGGCTGTTCGACGAGATCGGACCGCGGTTCGCCTCGCGCCCCGGCGGCTACCTCAGGATTCTCAAGCTGGGATTCCGGCCCGGAGACGGCGCAGACGTGGCCCGAATCGAGCTCGTGGCCGAATGAACGTGGGTCGGGCGGTTCGTTGCTACGACAAAGGGGACCTTCCGGTCCCCTTTTTTTGAACGTGCCAGGGAGCGAGGGTTAGCTGGCCTTCTGGACCTTGCCGCTGCGGATGCACCTGGTGCAGGCCCGCACTCGGCGTGGGCTGCCCTTCACCAGGACCCGGACCGTCTGCAGATTGGGGTACCAGCGGCGCTTGGTCCGATTGTTGGCGTGGCTTACGTTATGGCCGGTGATCGGCCCCTTGCCACACACGGTGCAAACCCGTGCCATGACCACCATCCTCGCTGAGTGTAGAACACGCTGAGCCCAAAAAAATAGCTGACCATTACCCGAAAGACAACCACAGAGCCGACATGCCCACAGCCCTCATCACCGGAATCACTGGCCAGGACGGGTCCTACCTGGCGGAACTGCTCCTCGAAAAAGGCTACCAGGTCTATGGCGTGGTCCGCCGGACCAGTTCTCCTGGCTCGGAACGCATCGACCACCTGCTCGACCGCATCGAGTTGCTACCGGCCGACCTGCTGGACCAGCACTCGTTGACCGGTGTCATCCACGACACCAAGCCGGACGAGGTCTATAACCTGGGCGCCCAGTCCTACGTCCCGACGTCGTGGACCCAGCCGGTCCTCACGGGCGAGTTCACCGCCCTGGGTGTGACCCGGATACTCGAAGCGGTCCGATTGGCCCATCCCAGCGCCCGGTTCTACCAGGCCTCGTCCTCAGAGATGTTCGGCAAGGTGGTCGAGACGCCGCAACAGGAGTCGACGCCCTTCCATCCGCGCTCTCCCTACGGCGTAGCCAAGGTGTACGGCCACTGGATCACCGTCAATTACCGCGAATCCTATGGGACCTTTGCGGTCAGCGGCATCCTCTTCAACCACGAATCGCCGCGTCGGGGCATGGAGTTCGTCACCAGGAAGGTCACCGACGGCGTGGCGCGCATCAAGCTGGGGCTGGCCGACGAGATCCGCATGGGGAACCTCGATGCCAAGCGCGACTGGGGCTTCGCCGGGGACTATGTCGACGCCATGTGGCGAATGCTGCAGCACGATGACCCGGAAGATTTCGTGATCGGCACGGGCGTCACCCACAGCGTCGAGGAGTTGGTGGAGATCGCCTTTGGCCGTGCCGACCTGGATTGGCGGGAGTATGTGAAGCAGGACCCCCGCTTCATCCGCCCTGCCGAAGTGGACCTGTTACTGGCCGACCCGTCCAAGGCCAAGGCCAAACTGGACTGGGAGCCCAAGGTCACCTTCCGGGAGATGATCGAGACCATGGTCGATGCCGACCTGGCCCGGCTGAGCCGAACGGCGTGAAGGTCCTGGTCACCGGGGCGGACGGCTTTGTAGGGCGCTATCTGGTCCGAGGTTTGCTCCAACAGGGAGCCGATGTGGCGGCGGTCGTGCGCCCCGGGGTAACAGCCGATGCCTTCGCGACTTCGGGCACCCTGGCGCCTGAGCGGATCCACACCGTCGAGGCGGATCTGCTCGATCCGGAGGCCCCGGCCCGGCTGGCCGGTGTGGCGCCGGATGCCGTGGTCCACCTGGCTGCCGTGGCCTCCGGCGCCGAGGCCAGAGCCGAGCCCTTGGCCGCCTGGCGGGTCAATGTGATGGGTACCCTGGCGTTGCTGGAAGCCCTCGCAGCCGGTGCGTCGATGCCTCGGGTGCTGCTCGTCTCCACAGCCGAGGTCTACGGGGCCGGGCAGGGCAGGCGCGGCGAGGACGACCCAGTCCGACCGCTCTCGCCCTATGCCGCCAGCAAGGCGGCGGCGGAAATCGGGGCCGCCGAGGTCGCTCACCGGACGGGTCTGCCGATCGTGGTGGCGAGGCCGTTCCCGCACACCGGGGTGGGACAGACGGCCAGCTACGTCGTCCCGGCGTTCCTGGACCGCCTGGCCGAGGCCCAACGCTCCGGGCAGGAGACCATTCCGGTGGGCAACCTGGCACCGGTCCGGGACCTCCTCGACGTGCGTGACGTCGTGGCGGCGTACCTGGGGCTGTTGCAGCAGGGCCGGCCCGGCGAGTCCTATAATGTGGCCCGAGGGGAGGGGGTCAGCATCCGCCAGGTGTTCGACGCCCTGGCCGAGCGGCTCGGGGTCGAGATCCGGCCGGTCGAAGACCCGGATCTCGTTCGTCCGGCGGATATCCCCCACCTGGTCGGGGATGCCGCCAAACTCACGGCGCTGACCGGATGGCGCCCCAGTATCCCGTTGGAACGGACCTTTGCAGAAATGGTCGATGCCCAAACGCACTGATATCTCCAGCATACTGATCCTCGGATCCGGACCGATCATCATCGGCCAGGGAGCCGAGTTCGACTATTCGGGAACCCAGGCGGTTCGGGCCCTGAAGGAAGAGGGCTACCGGGTCATTCTGGTGAACTCCAATCCGGCGACGATCATGACGGATCCGGAGATCGCCGACCGGACCTATGTGGAGCCCATCACGCCCGAGTGGGTCGCCAAGGTCATCGAGCGAGAACGGCCCGACGCCATCCTGCCCACCATGGGCGGACAAACGGCCCTCAACGTCTCCCTCGAGCTGAAGCAGAACGGGACGCTCGATCAGTACGGGGTCGAACTCATTGGCGCCGACGAGCGCGCCATTCTCCTGGCCGAGGACCGCCGCCAGTTTGGCGAGACCATGGAGCGGATGGGCCTGGCGGTGCCCGCCGGACGCACCGTTTCCTCCCTCGAGGAGGCCATGACGGCCGTATCGGAGACGGGGTTCCCCGCTATCGTGCGTCCCTCGTTTACACTCGGCGGCACCGGCGGCGGGATCGCCTACAATCGCCGGGAGTTCGAGGAGTTGATCCGACAGGCCCTGGATCTTTCCCCGGTCCATTCGGCCCTGGTCGAGCGGAGCGTCATCGGGTGGAAGGAGTACGAGCTCGAGGTCATGCGCGATCACGCGGACAACGTCGTGATCATCTGCTCCATCGAGAATATCGACCCGATGGGGGTGCACACCGGCGACTCGATCACCGTGGCGCCGGCCATGACCCTCAGCGACCGCGAATATCAGACGATGCGCGATGCCGCCATAGCCATCATTCGCGAGGTGGGCGTCGACGCCGGAGGCTGCAACATCCAGTTCGCCGTGAATCCGGAAACGGGTGAGCAACTCGTCATCGAGATGAACCCCCGGGTGTCGCGGTCATCAGCGCTTGCTTCGAAGGCCACCGGGTTCCCCATCGCTCGCATCGGGGCCAAGCTCGCCGTCGGGTACCGACTCGATGAGCTCCCCAATGACATCACCAAGACCACGCCGGCCTCCTTCGAGCCCGTCCTCGACTACGTGGTCGTGAAGATCCCACGCTTCGCCTTCGAGAAGTTTCCTTCGGCGGACGATACCCTGACGACGCAAATGAAGGCCGTGGGAGAAGTGATGGCCATCGGGCGCACCTTCCGGGAGGCCTTCCAGAAGGGCATGCGCGGACTCGAAATCGGACGGACCGGATGGACGACCGGAGCCACGTTGGAGGACGACGGGCTGGAGGACGATAGCCTGGACGCGCTGCTGGCTGCCATCGGACGACCGACGGCGCTCCGCCCCTTTCAAATTCGCCGGGCGCTCCAGGCTGGGCTCACCGTCGAGGACGTCTGTCACCGGACGGGCATCGATCCGTGGTTCGTCGATCAATGGCTCCAGCTGCTGGAGGCTGAGGATCGCTGGAGCGGCCTGCAGGACAGTGACGAGGTGCTGCAGCGGGCCGGCCTCGTGGAGATGAAGCGTCAGGGCTTTTCCGACGCGCAGCTGGCCCCCCTGTGGGGCGAAGACGAGGCCACGGCCCGGACAAGGCGCCAGGCCTGGAACATCCGACCGGCCTACAAGATGGTCGATACCTGTGCCGGCGAGTTTCCGGCGGCCACGCCGTACCTGTACTCCTCGTATGACGAGGAAAGCGAAGTCCCAGCGCGTGGCGACAACACCGTCATGATTCTGGGCAGCGGCCCCAATCGCATCGGGCAGGGGGTCGAGTTCGACTACTGCTGCGTGCGTGCCGCCCTCGCCCTGCGCGATGCCGGGTATCGCACCGTCATGGTCAATTCCAATCCGGAGACGGTGTCGACCGACTTCGATGTCTCGGACGTGTTGTACTTCGAGCCGCTTACGCTGGAGGACGTCCTCGAAATCGTCCATGTGGAACAGCCCCTCGGCGTCATCGTGCAACTGGGTGGCCAAACGCCCCTCAGTCTGGCACGCGCCCTCGAGGCCGCGGGCGTCCCCATCCTCGGCACACCACCGGAGGCCATCGACGAGGCCGAGGACCGCGGCCGCTTCGAACGCCTGGCGACATCGCTCGGGGTGCGTCAGCCGCCCAGCGGGATTGCCTTCGGTGAGGACGAGGCCCTCGAGATCGCCGAGCGGGTCGGTTATCCGGTTCTGGTCCGGCCGTCCTACGTGCTGGGTGGGCGGGCCATGGAGATCGTGTACGATCCGCCGTCGCTGCGAGATTACTTCGGACGCGCCGCGAAGGTATCCCCCGACCATCCCGTGCTCATCGATTCCTTTCTGGAAGACGCCTTCGAGGCGGATGTGGATGCCATCGCGGATGGGACCCGGTGTGTCATCGGCGGCGTCATGCAGCACATCGAAGACGCGGGCATTCACTCGGGCGACTCGGCCTGCGTGCTGCCTCCCTACCTGATCACCGAAGACCAGGTCGAGGAGATGCGGGTCCACACCAAGGCCTTCGCGGAGGCCCTGGGCGTCATCGGGCTCATCAACGTGCAGTATGCCGTCAAGGATGGCGAGGTGTACGTCCTGGAGGTCAACCCACGCGGTTCACGCACCATCCCCTTCGTTTCCAAGACGACGGGAGTGCCGTTGGCCAGTCTGGCCGCCCGGACCATGCTGGGGACGTCGCTCGACGAGCTGGGGCTGACGGACGACATCTCGCATCCCTACGTCGCGGTGAAGGAAGCGGTCTTCCCCTTCAACAAGCTCAAGGGCGTAGACCTCATTCTGGGCCCGGAGATGCGATCGACCGGTGAGGTCATGGGCATCGCGGATTCGTTCGGCATGGCCTTCGCCAAGGCCCAGGTCATGGTCGGCGGATCGCTGCCGCTCGAAGGCGGCATTTGCGTGACCGTGAACGATCGGGACAAGGAGCAGGTCACCCCGGTCGTGCGTCGCTTCCACGAAATGGGGTTCCGCATTCTCGCTACCGAGGGAACACGCCGCTATCTCATGGCGCGTGGTATCCCCGCCGACCCGGTGGCCAAGGTGTATGAAGGGCGGCCCAACGCCATCGACCTCATGGTGTCCGGAGACGTGCAGTTGCTGATCAACACTCCGCTCGGCAAGCTGACCCAGAAGGACGACTACCTGATGCGCCGCGCCGCCCTGGAATACGGCGTCCCCTACACGACCACGCTGTCGGCGGCGGCGGCGGCCAGTGACGCGGTCATTGCCCTCAAGAGCCGCGAACGCACCGTGCGGAGCCTGCAGGAATGGCACGAACTGGCTCTGGCCATGCGGGAATCGGTCGTGTGACCGCACGCGCCCTCAGCTTCGTCGACGCGCTCAGGGAGGCGTTGCATGGGGAGGTGCGGACCGAGGAGCCACTCAGCCGCTACAGCACGTTCCGCATCGGCGGGACCGCGACGGTGGTGCAGCCAGCCCACGCCGAGGATGTGGCCACCGCGCTATCCCTGGCCTCAGACGCGGGGGTCCCCTGGTTTGCGCTCGGTCTCGGGTCCAACGTGCTGCTGCCCGATGAGGGGATGGACGCCCTGGTGGTCCGCCTCGGAAAGGGGATGGACCTGCTGCGCTCCGAGGGGGAACGGTGGTGGCTGGGGGCCGGCCTGCCCGCGCCACTGGCCGCGCGTCGGACGGCAGCGGCAGGATACGGCGGCCTCCACAAGATGGTGGGCGTCCCGGGCACGGTTGGTGGTGGCGTGGTCATGAATGCCGGGTGCCACGGGGCCGAGTGGGCCGACGTGGTCACGCGCGCTACCGTGGTCGCACCGGACGGTAGCGATCGGGCCCTGGCCCGTGACGAGATTCCGTTCAGCTATCGCCGCAGCGGCATCACCGACGGCGTCGTCGTGGAGGTCGAAGTCGCACTCGTGCCGGAGGACCGGGCCCGCCTCGACCAAGAGGTGAAGGATCTGTTCGAGTGGCGTCAGCATGGAACCCCGTTCAATCAGCCCTGTTGCGGCTCGACCTTCGCCAATCCCGAGCTGCCGGCGCAGGGGCACCCCTCCGGCCTCCGGACCGCTGGTCAGTTTCTCGACGCCGCCGGCCTCAAGGGACATACCATCGGTGGGGTCCAGGTTTCCGCGCTTCACGCCAACTACTTCGTGAACACCGGCGACGGCACCGCCGCCGACGTCCGGGCCCTGATCGGCTACGCGCGTCAGACGGTGCAGGACCGCTTCGGCGTCGCGCTGCCGCTCGAGGTGAAGATCGTCGCACCGACCGGCGCCTATGACGTCCTTCCCGCAGAGGCTGACCATGCCTGACTATTTCGTGCACGAGTCGAGCTTCGTCGACGAGGGCGCCGTCATCGGCGCCGGCACCAAGATCTGGCACTTCTGCCACGTCATGCCTGGCGCTCGCATCGGGGAACGCTGTTCGCTGGGACAGAACGTGGTCGTCATGCCACACGTCCGCCTGGGTAACAACGTCAAGATCCAGAACAACGTCTCGCTGTATCAGGGAGTGGTCCTGGAAGACGACACCTTCTGTGGCCCGAGCTGTGTGTTCACCAACGTCCGGACGCCGCGCAGTCACGTGTCGAGGCGCGAGGAGTTCGTGGAGACGCTGGTTCGGCGGGGAGCGTCCATCGGGGCCAATGCCACGGTGGTCTGCGGTGTCACGGTAGGGGAATACGCCATGATCGGGGCCGGCGCCGTCGTTACGCGCGATGTTCCAGGCTACGCCCTCATGGCCGGAGTTCCGGCCCGTCGGATCGGCTGGATGTGCCAGTGCGGGGAGCGCCTGGAGGACGATTCGGCCGTGTCTTTTTGTGGCAGATGTGGCCGGAACTACCGACTGTCGGAGGGTCGACTGAGCCCGATTGACCCTCCTGTGACGGGCGGCTAAGTTACTCAGATGCCTAGATTTGAGAGCATCGGCCCGCGCCGGGGACCCCTCCGTTCGCGCGGGCCTTCCCCTGTCCCCGCCACTCCGATCTCGGCGGTAGCTCCGTGAAGGTGCCCCTCCTCGATCTCGTCGCCCAGCACCGTTCCATCGCGGCGGAGGTCGATGCCGCCGTGGCGGCCGTGGTCCAGCGACAGGGCTTCATTCTGGGCCCGGAGGTCGCCGCTTTGGAGCAGGCGGTCGCAGACCTGTCGGGTACGCGCTACGGTGTCGGGTGCGCCAGCGGCACCGATGCTCTGCTGCTGCCGCTCCGAAGCCTCGAATTGACTCCGGGCGATGAGGTGATCACCCCGTCGTTCACGTTCTTCGCCACGGCCGGGGCCGTACATAATGCCGGCGGGACTCCGGTGTTTGCCGATATCGATCCCGACACCTTCTGTCTCGACCCCGCTGCGGTCGAATCCGTGGTCACGGAGCGGACCCGGGCCATCGTCGTGGTGCACCTCTTCGGGCAGATGGCCGACATGGAGGCCATCATGGCCATCGCGGAGCGGCACGGCCTGGCCGTCATCGAAGACGCGGCCCAGTCCATCGGGGCGCGGCGCCGCATCGAGGGCACGTGGCGCAGCGCCGGCGAACTGGGGCTGGTCGGTACCCTGTCGTTCTTCCCCACCAAGAACCTCGGTGGCTGGGGGGACGCCGGCATGGTCGTGACCCAGGACGAAGCCCTGGCCCAGCGCTTGTCGCGCATGCGGGTGCACGGCGGGGCCACGGAATACCACCACGACGAAGTGGGCCTCAACAGCAGGATCGACACCCTCCAGGCCGCCGTCCTCCTTGCCAAGCTGCCGCACCTTCAGAGCTGGAGCGACGCCCGTCGCCGCCACGCGGCGGAATACAGTGCCCGTTTCGCCACCGTCCCCGGCGTGACCCCGCCCGTTACGGACCCGGCCAACGAGCACATCTTCCATCAATACACGTTGCGGGTCGAGCGTCGCGACGAACTCCAGGCCCATCTCGCGGCCGAGGGAGTGGGCTGCAAGGTCTACTACCCGTTGGCCCTGCATTTGCAGCCCTGTTTCGCTTCCCTCGGATATCGTGCCGGTGCGCTCCCTGTCTCTGAGCGGGCCACGGGAGAGGTGGTCTCATTGCCGGTATACCCCGAACTGACTGCGGACCAACGGGATCGCGTGGTCGAGGTTGTGACGCAATTCTATGGCTGAGCATTCTACGGCTCGCGCAGACGAGCTGATTGCCAAGACGGAGAGCCGTGACGCCTTGTTCGGTGTCATCGGACTCGGCTACGTCGGTCTTCCCCTGGCCCTCGAGCTGGTCAAGGCGGGATACCGCGTGCTTGGCTTCGACATTTCCAGGAGCGTCGTCGAGGGCATCGCGGCCGGGACCTCGCACGTCAAGGACGTGTCCCATGAGGAACTGCGCGAGATCACCGAAAGCGGCGGCCTGCGGGCCACCAGCGACATGTCGCGCCTGTCCGAACCGGACGCCATCTCGATCTGCGTGCCGACGCCGCTCTCGAAGTTCAAGGACCCCGACATGAGCTACATCCAGTCGGCGGCCCGATCGGTGAAAGCCGCGTTGCGGCCCGGACAAGTCATCATTCTCGAGAGCACGACCTACCCGGGAACGACCCGGGACATCCTGCTCCCCGAGTTGGAATCCACCGGCCTGGCGGTCGGTCAGGATTTCTTCCTGGCCTTCAGCCCGGAACGGGTCGATCCCGGGAACACCCAGTATCAAACGCGGAACACCCCGAAGGTCGTCGGCGGCATCACGCCGGATTGCCTCCGTGTCGCCGTGGCGTGCTACCAGCCGGCCATCGATACCCTGGTGCCGGTGAGCACGACGGAGGCCGCGGAGTTGGTCAAGCTGCTGGAGAACACCTTCCGGAGCGTAAACATCGGGCTGGCCAACGAAATGGCCATCGTGTGCGACAAGCTCGGCGTGGACGTGTGGGAAGTCATCAACGCAGCGGCGACGAAGCCATTCGGCTTCATGCCGTTCCTGCCCGGCCCGGGCCTGGGCGGCCACTGCATCCCGGTCGATCCCCACTATCTCGCCTGGAAGATGCGCGGGCTCAACTACAAGACCCGGTTCGTCGACCTGGCCGGAGAAGTGAATACCGAAATGCCGCTGTTCTGGATCCGCAAGGTGACCGACCAGCTCAATGAACAAGGCAAGGCCGTGCGCGGCGCGCGGGTGCTGGTGTTGGGGGCGGCCTACAAGCGTGACATCGATGACATCCGCGAGAGTCCCGCGCTCGACATCATCAACCTGCTGGAAGGCCAGGGCGCGGACGTCCACTATCACGACCCGCATGTGCCGCACCTGCAGCACGACGGCAGGAGCTACACGTCGGTCGCGCTGACAGAGGACGAAGTGCACGCTGCTGATTGCGTGATCATCGTCACCGACCACTCGAACGTCGACTACGGGATGGTCCAGGCGGCCGCGCAGGGCCTGGTCGATACGCGCAACGTGTTGGGAGGGAGCGCCTGATGCACGTCACGGTTATCGGGACAGGGTACGTCGGTCTGGTGGCGGGGGCCTGTTTTGCGGAGACGGGCAACGACGTGATTTGCGCCGACATCGACGCCGGGAAGGTCGAAGCCCTGCAGCGCAACGAGATCCCCATCTACGAGCCGGGTCTGGAAACCCTGGTCCGTCGGAATCAAGACGAGGGACGGTTGCGCTTCACGACGGAGATCGGCGCCGCGGTTGCCGCGGCCGAGGTGGTGTTCATCGCCGTGGGCACGCCGCCGGATGAAGACGGCTCGGCAGACCTCCAGCACGTCCTCGCGGTGGCGCACACCATCGGACAGCACATCACCCGGCCGACCGTCGTCGTGACCAAGTCGACCGTCCCGGTCGAAACCGCGGGCAAGGTGCGTGACGCCATCGCGCAGGAAACGTCGACACCATTCTTCGTGTGCTCCAACCCGGAGTTTCTGAAGGAAGGCAACGCGGTCGAGGACTTCATGAAGCCCGATCGCGTGGTCATCGGGGTCGACAACGAAGAGGCCCGCGCGGTCATGGCACGGCTGTACGAGCCGTTCGTCCGGACCGGCAACCCCGTGCTGTTCATGGACATTGCCTCCGCCGAAGTCACCAAGTACGCCGCCAACGCCATGCTGGCCAGCCGTATCTCCTTCATGAACCAGGTGGCACAGTTCTGTGAGTTGGTCGGCGCGGATATCAATAATGTCCGCAAGGGCATTGCCACCGATAGCCGGATTGGACCGGCGTTCCTGTTCCCCAGCCCGGGGTACGGCGGCTCGTGCTTTCCCAAGGACGTGCAGGCGCTGATTCGATCGGGCCAGGACAAGGGCATGGCGTTCGACCTGCTGCAGGCGGTGGAAGACGTCAACGAGCGGCAGAAGCGCGTCCTGTTCGGCAAGCTGTCGGAGTGCCTGGGCGACACGTTGCCCGGGGCCACCGTGGCCGTCTGGGGGCTGGCTTTCAAGGCCGAGACCGACGACATGCGCGAGAGTCCAGCCATCGCGCTGCTCGATGCGCTTCTCGATGCCGGTGCCCGGATCCAGGTCCACGACCCCAAGGCGATGGGTACCGCCCGGCGCCTGTACGGGGACCGGCTGACCTACACCAAGGACCCGTACGCCGCCGTGGAAGGCGCCGACGCGCTGGTCATCGTGACGGAGTGGCTGATCTACCGGAATCCGGATTTCCACCGGATCGTGGAAGGGATGCGACGCGCCCTCGTCATCGATGGGCGGAACCTCTACGACCCAGCCCGCATGCAGGCGCTGGGCATCGAGCACCATGGCATCGGGAGGAGAGCGCCGTGAGGATACTCATTACAGGGGCCGCCGGGTTTCTCGGCTCGCACCTGGTCGACCGGCTTCTGAAGGACGGAGACGAGGTGGTCGGCGTCGACAACTTCCTGACCGGATCCCCCGACAATATCGCGCACCTGCTCGGGAACCCGGGATTCTCCTTCATCCAGCACGACGTCACCAATTTCATTTACGTTCCCGGCGAACTGGACGGTGTGCTCCACTTTGCCTCTCCGGCGAGCCCGGTGGACTACCTGCAGCTGCCGATCCAGACTCTCAAGGTCGGTTCGCTCGGCACCCACAAGGCTCTCGGCCTGGCCAAGGCAAAACAGGCTCGTTTTCTGCTCGCCTCGACCTCGGAAGTGTACGGGGATCCGCAGGTCCATCCGCAGCCGGAATCCTATTGGGGCCATGTCAATCCGATCGGCCCGCGCGGCGTGTACGATGAGGCCAAGCGCTTCGCGGAAGCCATGACCATGGCCTATCGCAGGGTCCACGAGGTCGATACCCGGATCGTGCGAATCTTCAATACCTACGGGCCCCGGATGCGCTATCACGATGGCCGCGTCGTCTCGAACTTCGTCGTCCAGGCGCTGCAGGGCGAACCGCTCACGGTCTACGGGGATGGTGGCCAGACACGGTCCTTCTGCTATGTGTCCGACCTGGTGGACGGCATCGTCCGCCTGTTCCGATCGGACGAACCCGACCCCACCAACATCGGCAACCCGAATGAGTTCACGGTGCGGCAATTGGCCGAGCAGGTCATCGCCCTCACCGGCTCGGCGTCGACCATCGAGGAGCACCCGTTGCCCACGGATGACCCCAAGGTCCGCAAGCCGGACATCAGCAAGGCACGGTCTGCCCTGGGGTGGGAACCGGAGGTGCAGCTGGAGGAGGGGCTCCGCCGGACCATCGACTATTTCAAGGACCGGCTGACGTCGTGACCAGGGTCCTGGTCACGGGAGCGGCCGGGTTTATCGGGTCCCACCTCGTCGAGGCCCTCCTGACGGATGGGGAGGACGTGGTTGGAGTCGACAACTTCGATCCGTTCTACGACCGGGCCATCAAGGAGCGCAATCTCGAGGCCGTCCGGAACCACCCCCGGTTCACGTTCCTCGAGACCCCCATTTCCGATGTGGCGGCCCTCTCCGCCTGCCTCGACAGCGATGCCGTGGTGGTCCATCTGGCGGCCAAGGCCGGGGTCCGTCCCTCCCTGGCGGATCCTCTCGGCTACGCCGACACCAACATCACCGGTACGGCGGCCGTCGCCGAGGCGGTCCACCGGGCCGGAGCCACCCGCCTGGTGTTCGGGTCGTCCTCCTCCGTCTATGGCGACGACACGCCGGCGCCCTTCCGCGAAGAGGCCGCCGCGATCCATCCGGTCTCGCCCTACGCCGCGACCAAACGCGGCGCGGAGCTCCTGCTCGAGGCGCTGGCCGCCACCTGGGGACTCCAGTGTGCCGCGCTGCGGTTCTTTACCGTGATCGGTCCGCGACAAAGGCCCGACCTGGCCGTCCACAAGTTCACCCGCCTGATCCTGGAGGGGCAGCCGCTCTCCCTGTATGGCGATGGCACGCAATCCCGCGACTATACGTATTATTCTGATATCGTTGCGGGCGTACGAAGTGCCGTGCGCTGGACCCGGGACGCCCCCGTGGGCGTGGAGTACTTCAATCTCGGGGATGCCGAGCCGGTCCCGCTGACCCAACTGGTCGAGACCATCGCCCACGCGCTGGACAGGACGCCGGAAGTGACGTGGCATCCCATGCAGCCAGGCGACGTCCAGCATACGTTTGCCGATCTCACCAAGTCCGAACGGGTGCTGGGCTACCGCCCCACCACGGCCCTGGCGGAAGGAGTGAAGCACTTTGTCGATTGGTACAGGGGTATTCATGCCGAGCGCTGAACACATCATCGGACAGGCGCAGGAGCGGTTCAGCCTCCAGGACTACTACGGCGCAATCCATCTGCTGAATGACGTGGTCGACCGGGGCTGTCGCTTCGCCGACGTCCATCACCTGCGGGGACTGTGCTACTCGCTCCTCGGTCAGCATGAACGGGCCCTGGAAGAGTTCGACACCGCCTTGGAGATCAACCCGGGCTACATCGAGGCGCACATCCATCGGGGCATCATCCTGGGCGAGTTGGGTCGCGGGGACGAAGCCCACCAGGCGTTCCATCAGGCCGCCACCCACAGCGACCGGAACGGTGATCTGCCCAGCCACATCGCCGGGCGCCTGGCCAATCAGCACGCCGCCCTGGCCGCGAGTTACGCCGAGGTCGGTGCGCTGTCCGTGGCAATCGGTCAGTATCGCCGGGCCCTGGAGCTCTGCAGCGATTTCCACGACCTCAGGTACCGATTGGCGCGCCTCCTCCTGGAGGTGGGCCAGGTGCTCGAGGCCCGCACCGAACTGGAGCAGATCGTGGACGCCAGGCCCAATTTCGTGGACGCCCAGGCCGCACTGGGGCTGGCCCGGTACCTGTCCGGTGATGCCAACGGCGCCAAGCAAGTCTGGACCGCGTGCCTCGAGCGGCGGCCCAAGAATGCCCGCATCGAGGCCTATCTGGCCATGCTGGAACGCGCCAGCGCATGACCAGGGTGGGCCTCGCGCTGGTCGGGGCGGCGGTGGCGTTGGTTGGGTGCGGACCGGCGGGTGACGAGCACGAACAGCGTGGTGACCGGGCCTACTCCGAAGCGCGCTTTGCCGACGCGGCCGCGTCCTATCGTTTGGCTCTCGAAACGGGCCCCGACCCCGACCTGTGGGCCAAGCTGGGGGCCGCCAGTTTGCGTCGTGCCGACTACGCCAGTGCTGCCGAGGCCTTTCGCGCTCTCGCCGCCAGTGACGACCTGCGGGTCCCTGAGGCCGTCCAGGGCCTCGATCTCGCGGCCCAAGGGGCCGAACAGGCCGGCGACCCCCAAGGGCTGCAGGTGGTCCTTCTGGCGCTCCACGCGGTCGCCCCCGACTGGGCCAACGGCAGCTACGCCCTGACCGTCATGCGGGGGGTGGATACGCCTCCGGAAGAGCGCCTGGCCTTCCTCCCCACCGCTGCAGCCGCTGCCCCTGACCGCCGCACCGCTGACTCCCTGCTCGGCGCCTTTGCCGAAGTCCTCCGGGAGACCGGGTCCTGCGAAAAGGCCATTCGGGTCTACCGGTCGGTCCTGCGCCGAACCGAGGACGTCGATCTCGAGGACCAACTGCTGAATGGCCGGGCCGAATGCGCCTACCAGATAGGCCTGGAGCAGCTCACCGACGAGCCTTGGACGGCCGAGGGCTGGTTTCTGGAGGCCATCGACTCGGCCCCTGAGGAGACCGTCGGGCGGCGCGCCCTGCTGGCCTTGGGAGACGCCAGAGCGGCCCAGGGAGACCTGATCGGGGCCGCGTTGGCCTATCAATCTGCCGTGAGGGCTGAAAGTCCAGCCGATTCGATTACCATTGTGGCCATGGAACGACTCAACGACATCGCCAGCGCCAGTGGCGAAGGCGGTCCGGAGGTAACCCCGTGAGGTCTGCCGTCTGCCCGGCCCTGTTGCTGGTGTGCCTGGCGTGCTCCGGTGGCGGCTCCCCGGCCGACCAGGCCGCGACCGACCTGGGCCAGCTCCGGCTCACCGCTACGCCCGAGGAGATCGAACTCCTGTGGACCGAGGCGATGGACGCCTATCGCATCGGGGAGTTCGTGGTGACCGCCGACAACCTGGAGCGACTGGTCCTCGAGTTCCCGGTTGGGGATCCCAGAGTCCCGAAGGCGCACTTCTATCTTGGCGAATCGTATCTGGCGATGCAGAGCCAATTACAGGCCGTCCGGGAGTTTCGCCGGGTATCCGACCAACAGCCCAATCATCCCCTGGCCCCCGTGGCATTGCTGAGGGCCGCGGATTCCTATGCCGAGATGTGGCGCCGGCCGGAACTCGACCCGTCATACGGGCAGACCGCCCTGGCCACCTATCAGGAGTTGCTCAATCGCTATCCGGAGACCGAAGCGGCCGATCGGGGCCGGATCAGGATCCGGGCCATCGAGGAGTCCTTCGCCGTCAAGGACTACAAGACGGCCTCGTACTATCTCCGCCTCAAGGCCTACAATTCAGCCATTCTGTACCTGAAGGCGTTGATCGCGGACTATCCCAGGGCCGAGGTGGCACCGCAGGCCCTGGCGAGTCTCGTGAAGGCCTACCGCAAGTTGGATTACACCGAAGACGTCGACGAGACCTGCGGGTACATGCGCCGGTTCCATCGCGATGCACCGGAAACAGCGGAGTCGTGCCCCGCTGAATCCCTCGGTTCCTGACTCGTGGTGGGCCTCCTGGGGGGATCGTTCGACCCGCTCTATCACCGTCACCTGCTGACGGGCATGGCCCTGTGCAATCAGCTCGCACTGCAGGAGGTCCGGCTGATTCCTTCCGGGGCCCAGCCATTCAAGGTCCGCCACCACGCTCCCGCCGAGGATCGCCTGCGCATGGTGGAACTGGCGGTGGCGGGGCAGGAGGGGCTGAGTGTCGAGCGCGTGGAGGTCGACCGACCGGGGCGCTCGTATACCGTAGAGACGCTGCGGGTCCTGCGGGCCCGTGACCCGGACCAGTCCTGGTGTCTGCTGGTGGGTTCTGATGCCGCGGCGGAGTTTGCGCAGTGGCACGAGGCGGATGCCATCCCGGGCCTCGCCAGAGTAGTGTTCTTTCGACGTGCCGGTGGGGAACTCCCTCCGGTGCCGGACGTCGAGTGGGTGGACGTGCCGGCCATCGACATTTCGGCGACTGCCGTCCGGGCGCGGGTCCGGGACGGACGGTCGCTTCGCTATTGGGTGCCGGACGTGGTCGCCGAGTATATCGCGACGCACCGGCTGTATCGGGATATTGAGGGATGATCAAAACCACCCTGACCAAAGTGTTCGGCTCCCGCTTCCAGCGGGAACTGAAACGACTCCAGCCGACCATCGACCAGATCTTCGAGCACGAGGAGCGGCTCGGCGGCCTGTCTGACGAAGCGGTGCGCGGGCAGACGGACAAGCTTCGCGCCGTCATCGACGAACGCACCGGCACCCAGCGCGATGAGTTGGAGCGGGTGCGGGCGGCCAAGCACGACTGCCCGGAACCGGTCGAGCGTCAGGCGCTGGAGGACGAGTTCCAGAAGCTCGAGCGTGCCTATCTGGCATCCCTGGCCGAGGTGCTCGACGAGATCCTGCCGGAGGCGTTCGCCACGGTGCGTGAGGCCTGCCGCCGGTTGGTCGGCACCACCGTCAAAGTCACCGGCAACGAAATGACCTGGGACATGGTGCCCTACGATGTGCAGCTCATCGGCGGCATCGTGCTCCACCAGGGCAAGATCGCTGAAATGGCCACCGGAGAAGGGAAGACCCTGGTGGCGACGTTGCCGGTCTACCTCAATGCCCTGACCGGTCGCGGCGTCCACCTGGTCACCGTCAACAACTACCTGGCCCGCCGGGACTCCCAGTGGATGGGGCATGTGTACCAGTTCCTCGGCCTCACGATCGGGTGCCTCGACGACACCGAGCCGTCGTCCCCCGCGCGGTATGCCGCCTACCGCTGTGACATCACCTACGGCACCAACAACGAGTTCGGCTTCGACTACCTGCGCGACAACATGGTGTACCAGTTGGAGCAGCGGGTGCAGCGCGAGCACAACTACGCCATCATCGACGAGGTCGACTCGATTCTCATCGACGAGGCCCGGACGCCACTGATCATCTCGGGTCCGGTAGGCACGTCCGAAAACGAGAAGTACGCTCAGTACAACGATCAGGTGACGCGTCTGTCCCGGCGCCAGACCGAGATCGTGAACGGCATCCTGTCGGAGGCGGAGGCTCTGCTCGCCAATGACGACACCCGGTACGAAGGTGCCATCAAGCTGTACCAGGCGCAGATGGGAATGCCCAAGAACAAGCGCTTGCTCAAGCTGCTCAACGAATCCGGGCTGAAGCAAATGGTGCAACGGGTGGAGCTGGACAGTATCTCCGACCGCAAGCTTCCGGTGCGCAAGCAGCAGATGCGCGGTCTGGAGGATCCCCTGCTGTTCGTGCTGGATGAGAAGGGGCACGCGGTGCATCTGACGGACCAGGGGGCGGAGCAGCTGTCACCCAACGATCCGGGGTTGTTCATCGTTCCGGACATCTCGGAGGCCATCCACGACGTCGAGCGCGACGAGACGATGACGGCCGAGGAGAAGACCGAGGCCCGGCGGGTGGTCGAAAGCGAGTACGCCATCAAGAGCGAGAAGCTGCACATCATCCACAAGTTGCTCCAGGCCTACGCGCTGTACGAGAAGGACGTCGACTACCTGGTCCAGGACGGCCAGGTGCTGATCGTCGACGAGTTCACGGGCCGGGCCATGCCGGGTCGGCGCTGGGCCGACGGGTTGCACCAGGCCGTCGAGGCCAAGGAGAAGGTGGAGGTCAAGGGCGAGACCCAGACGCTCGCCACGATCACCATCCAGAACTACTTCCGCATGTACGAGAAACTGTCCGGGATGACCGGCACGGCGGAGACGGAAGAGACCGAGTTCTATCAGATCTACAAACTGGACGTGATGGTCATTCCGACCCACCGTCCCATTCGCCGGACCGATCACCCGGATCTGATCTACAAGACGCGGCGCGAGAAGACGGCCGCCATCATCGACGAAGTGGAGCGGCTGCACGAGGACGGGCTCCCGGTCCTGATCGGAACCGTCAGCGTGGAGATGTCGGAGACGCTCAGTCGCCAATTGAAGCGACGCGGCATCCGGCATGAGGTGCTCAACGCCAAGTTCCACCAGCGCGAGGCCGAGATCGTCGCCAAGGCGGGCCACCTCGGCGCCGTGACCATCGCCACCAACATGGCCGGGCGCGGCACCGACATCAAACTTGGCGCCGGTGTGGACCTTCAAGGAGACCAGGGCGGCCTGCAGATCGTCGGCACCGAACGCCACGAATCCCGTCGGATCGACCGGCAGTTGCGGGGCCGGTCGGGCCGCCAGGGCGATCCGGGAAACACGCGGTTCTTCCTGGCCCTCGAAGACGACCTCATGCGGCTCTTCATCTCAGATCGGGTCGCTTCGTGGATCGACCGGAGTGGAGTGGAAGAGGGCGAGGTCATCACCGGCAAGCTGGTGACCCGGTCCATCGAGCAGGCGCAAAAGCGCGTCGAGCTCCAGAACTTCCAGACCCGGAAGCGACTGCTCGAGTACGACGACGTCATGAATCAGCAACGGGAAGTCATCTACGCCGGTCGGTTGGGCGCCCTGGAGCGGGGTGAAGAGGTCAAAGCCGAAGCGCGTCGCATGATCGAGGGCGCCGTCCACCGCACCCTCGGGGAGTTTCTCGGGGGGGTCGAGAAGCCGGAGGACTTTGACCGTGAAGGCCTCGCGACCGACCTGGCGTTGCGCTATGTCTTCACGGTCGATGCCCTCGCCGATCCACAGGCGACCCCAGACCTTCCCGCCATTGAAGAAGCGGTGCTCCAGGAAGCGGAAGCCGCCTTCACCCGGAAGCTCGACTACCTCGTCGATTTCGGGAAGACGGTGCAGGCGACGGACGTGGACCGGCAAGTCCTGTCTCAGGTGATGCTCCAGGTGCTGGACGGGAAGTGGAAGGACCACCTCTACGATCTCGATCAGCTGCGCTACGCCATCCAGTACCGTGCCTACGGCCAGCGCGATCCGCTGTTGGAATACAAGAAGGATGCCTTCGAGATGTTCGAGGACCTCCTGGAGGACATCAACACCACCTTCACGGAACGGTTCTTCAAGGTGCAACTCACCGCCGGCCCGCCGGGAGGCGGCCAGCAGCCGCCTCCCGGTCGTCCGGCCCCTCCCCGGGACGACGTCGACGATCTGATGCCGGGCGCTACCCCGGCCTTGACCGGCGCGGCGGTCAAGAGTCCGCCCCCAGGTCTGCCAAACACCTCGGCCGGGGCGCTGCCCCAGGGTCGTCGCGAGTCGGGCGATCCCTATGCCGGGGTCGGCCGCAACGATTCCTGCCCCTGTGGTTCCGGCAAGAAGTTCAAGAAGTGCCACGGCCGCTGACCGCACGAAACGGCCCCGGTCAGCAAACCTCCGACTAACCGGGGTCCTGGATCCCGCGCCATCGTGGTCCGATGGCACCGACCTTCGACACCCTGCCACCCGCCGATCGGCCGCGGGAGCGCCTCTGGGCCTTGGGCCCCGGAGCGTTGACGTCGGTCGAACTGATCGCCATCCTTCTGGGGACGGGACGAGGAGGAACCAGCGCCCTCAACCTGGCGGCCAGCCTGGTTGGTGAGGGCGAGGGGCGTCTGCGCCACCTCGCCGCTCGGCAGCCCGCGGATTTCCTGAAGCACGGCGGTATCGGGCCGACCAAGGCGGCGCGGGTCCTGGCGGCCTTCGAGCTGGCTGCCCGGCTCAGCCGGGAAGACCGGCCCGCAGCGGCCCCCATCGGGAATCCGGAGGACGTGGCCCGGCTGCTGGCCCCACGGCTCCGGGACCTGCAGGTCGAAGAATTTCATCTTCTGGCCCTGGACAGTCAAAGCCGGGTTCGCCGGCACCTGTTGATCACCCGGGGCCTGCTCAACAGCTCGCTGGTGCATCCACGGGAAGTGTTTCGTCCGGCAATCGCCGAGGCGGCGGCCGGGATCATCGTGGTGCACAATCATCCCAGCGGCGACCCGACCCCGTCGCCCGAGGATGTTCAGGTGACCCGCCAGTTGGTGGCGGCGGGCCGATTGCTCGATGTGCCGGTGTACGATCACGTGATCGTCGCCGGTGACAGGTATGTGAGTCTCGCGACGGCGGGGATGTTGTGACAGGAATTCAGGCACACACGGCTTCGGACTTCGACCAGATACTGGCGCAGAATGCCGAGCGACTCGATGTCCCACTCATCAACCGGGCATTGGAGTTCAGTGCGTCGGCGCACCGCGGCCAGAAGCGGATGTCCGGTGAAGAGTTCGTGTCGCACAGCATCGCCGTGGCGACCATCCTGACCGACCTCCTCCTGGATTCCACCTCGATCGCTGCCGCGCTGCTGCATGACGTCGTCGAGGACTCAGACGTCCGTACCGAAGACATCGCCAAGGAATTCGGCGACGAGGTGGCGGCCATCGTGGACGGCCTCACCAAGATCTCCCACCTCACCTTCCGCTCGTCCACCGAAGAACAGGTCGAGAACTACCGGAAGCTGCTGCTCTCCATCGCCAAGGACGCGCGGGTCATCATCATCAAGCTGGCCGACCGCCTGCACAACATGCGCACGCTGGAGTTCCTGTCCCCCGAACGGCGGGAACGTATCGCCACCGAGACACGGGAGATCTACGCGCCCCTGGCACACCGCTTCGGGATGGCCGGGGTGAAGGCGGAACTCGAAGACCTGGCGTTCAAGTTCCTCGAGTCCGAAGGCTACCAGGTGCTCAGCGAGAAGATCGCCTCCACCGAGGAGGAGCGCCAGCGAACCATTCTTCGCCTCAAGGAGCCCCTCGAGCGTGAGTTGCAGCGGGCCGGCATCGACTGGTTCGAGATCACCGGACGGCCGAAGCACCTGTGGTCCATCTACCGCAAGATGACCCGGCGCGACAAGCCTTTCGAAGAGATCTATGACCTGATGGCGCTCCGGATCCTGGTGAAGACGGTCCCGGACTGCTACCACGTGCTCGGGGTCATTCATCACACCTGGACCCCCATCCAGGAACGGATCAAGGACTACATCGCCAGCCCCAAGTCCAACGCCTACCAGTCGCTGCATACCACCATCTTCGGGCCCGGGGGGCAGCTGTTCGAAGTGCAGATCCGAACCCTGGAGATGCACAAGACCGCCGAGTACGGCATCGCGGCCCACTGGGCCTACAAGACCGATGTCGGGGCCGACGAGTTCGACCAGGCGCTCGGGTGGTTCCGCCAGCTGATCGAACTGCAGCAGGACGTGCATTCGCCGGAGGAGTTCCTCGAGTTTCTCAAGGTCGATCTCTACCAGGACGAGATCTTCGTCTTCACGCCCGAAGGGGACGTCAAACGGCTTCCCACGGGGGCGACGCCCATCGACTTCGCCTTCGGTGTCCACACCGAGGTCGGGTTTCGGTGCCAGGGGGCCAAGGTCAACGGCCGGATCGCCCCCCTGCATCGCGAACTCAAGAACGGCGATACGGTCGAGATCCTGACGGGGTCCACTCCACGCCCCAGCCGCGATTGGTTGAACCACGTGCGCACCGGACGGGCCCGCCAGAAGATCCGTCAGTGGGTACGCCAGGAGGAGGAGTCCGTCAGTCTCAGTCTGGGTCAGGAGATTCTGGCTCGGGAGGTGAAGCGTCGCCGCCTCGAGGCCCCTTCGGCCGGACAGCTGGAAGCGGCCGCCGAGGCCCTGTCGCAGCCGGATGGCCGGGGCCTCGAGATCGCGGTCGGGCGCGGCGACGTCCCCATCAAACAGGTCATCCGGGCGCTGTACCCCAGCGTCAGCGTGGAGGATGCCGGGGGCCCCAAACCCACGGCTTTCGGGCGAGTCATCGATCGGATCCGCCTGGGGCGCGGCATCAGGATCCAGGGGGTGGACGGCCTGATGGTGCGCTACGCCCAGTGCTGCCAACCGGTACCGGGTGACCGGGTGGTCGGGTACGTGACCCAGGGCCGCGGCATCTCGATCCATCGCTCGGACTGCCCCAACCTGCTGTCGCTCACCCTGGACGACCGGCGCGTGGAAATCGACTGGCAGGAGGTCGAAGGCGAGGCGTTTGCCGTGCACCTGGCACTCAGCGGGGAGGACCGGCGCGGCCTGTACGCCGACATCATGTCAGCGATCAGCCAGACCGGCACCAACATCCGGGCCGCGGACATCCAGACCCAGGACGGCACGGTGTTCGGGTCGGCCTTCGTCGAGGTCGACAACGTCTCCCATCTGGCGAAAGTCCTGAAGGCCATTCGTAAAGTGAAGGGCGTGAGTGAGGTCGAGAGGCGGGAAGCGCCGAGCGACTGATTGGCCCGTTGCATCCGGGTCTCGGGAGGGAGACTTTTCATGCCCCTCAGGAACCTGGAGAACGCCGTATGCCGCAGCATTGGATCCTCAAGACCGAACCCACCGACTACTCCTGGGACGACCTGACGGCGGACGGCAGCGCCGTCTGGGATGGCGTGCGGAACAACCTGGCCCTCAAGCACCTCCGAACCATGCGCCCGGGAGACCGGGTGCTGATCTACCACACGGGGAAGGTCAAGGCCGTGATCGGGGAGGCCAAGGTCACCTCAGAGCCGTACCCCGATCCCAACGGCTCGGATGACCGCCTGGCCGTGGTCGACCTGGCTCCGGTCCGGCCTCTGAGCCGGCCCGTGCCGTTGGCCGACATCAAGGCGGACCAGGCTCTGGCCGACCTGGCCCTGGTGCGGATGGGCCGGTTGTCCGTGGTGCCCGCCACGCCGGAGCAGTGGAAACACCTGGTCCGGATGGGGCAGGCCGGGTGAGTCCGACCTTCCAGGTCGAGGCGCCCTACCAGCCGGCCGGCGACCAACCCAAGGCCATCGAGGAGTTGACCGCGGGACTCCGGCGTGGAGATCACTACCAGACGCTCCTGGGGGTGACCGGGTCCGGCAAGACCCTGACCCTGGCGCACGTCATCGCCAACTATGGCCGGCCGACCCTGGTCATGTCCCACAACAAGACGCTGGCCGCGCAACTGTACGGAGAACTCCGCCAGTTCCTGCCACGAAACGCCGTCGAGTACTTCGTGTCGTACTACGACTATTACCAGCCGGAAGCCTACGTTCCCACCACGGACACGTACATTGAAAAGGATGCCTCGATCAACGAGGACATCGATCGGTTGCGCTTGCGGGCGACGTCCAGTCTCATGGAGCGCGAGGACGTGGTCATCGTCGCGACCGTCAGTGCCATTTACGGGTTGGGCGACCCGGTGGAATACCGCAAGCTCATGGTGATGATCCAGCAGGGGGAAGAGCGCGGCCGGGATGCCATCCTCGCCGACTTGGTCCGCATCCAGTACCGGCGCAACGATGTGGCGTTCGATCCGGGGACGTTCCGAGTGCGTGGGGATACCATCGAGATCTTTCCGGCCTACGCCGAGCAGGCCGTGCGGATTGAATTGTGGGGGGACGAGGTCGAGCGCGTCAGCAAGATCGATCCCCTGACGGGGGAGACCATCACCGCGGTGGACCGGGCCGGGATCTATCCGGCCACACACTTCGTGACACAACGGACCACCATCACGCGAGCGGTGGAACGGATCCGGGAGGAACTTCGCGTCCGTCTCGGGGAACTGCGGTCCGCCGGCAAGCTGCTGGAGGCACAACGGCTGGAGAGCCGGACCCGGTTCGACGTCGAGATGATGCTGGAAGTCGGGACCTGCGCGGGTATCGAGAACTACTCGCGCCCCATCACCGGGCGCCGGCCCGGTGAGCGCCCCGCCTGCCTCTTCGACTACTTCCCCGAGGACTTTCTGGTCGTGGTCGACGAATCCCACGTCACGTTGCCACAGATCGGTGGGATGTACAACGGAGACCGGGCCCGGAAGCTCACACTCGTCGACTACGGCTTCCGGCTCCCCTCGGCCATGGATAATCGCCCCCTCCGGTTCGATGAGTTTCGGGCCCTCTCGCCTCAGATGGTGAATGTGTCCGCCACCCCCGGCGACCAGGAACTGGCGTGGTCGGAGGGCGCCGTGGTGGAACAGGTCATCCGGCCGACCGGTCTCATCGATCCCACCGTGGATGTGCGTCCGGTCAAGGGCCAGGTGGACGACCTCCTGGCCGAGATCCGCCACCGTGCCGCCCGGAACGAACGGGTCCTCGTGACGACACTGACCAAACGGATGTCGGAGGACCTGACGGACTATCTGCAACAGATGGGGGTGCGGGTCCGCTACCTCCATTCGGACATCGACGCCATCGAACGCATCGAAATCCTCCGGGGCCTGCGTCTTGGCGAGTTCGACGTGCTGGTAGGCATCAACCTGTTGCGTGAGGGCCTCGACCTCCCGGAGGTCTCGTTGGTCGCCATTCTCGACGCGGATCAGGAAGGGTTTCTCCGGTCGGATCGGTCCATCATCCAGACCGCGGGGCGAGCCGCACGCCACGTGGAGGGGATGGCCATCCTCTACGCCGATCGGATGACCGGGTCGATGCAGCGAGCCCTGGCGGAAATGGACCGTCGGCGCACGCTCCAGGAGGCCCACAACCAGGAGCACGGCATCACGCCGCGGTCCATCGTGAAGTCGTTCGATGAAGTGCGGCTCTCGACCCGGGTCGCCGATGCGCGGGTAGACCGGCCGGCCAAGGATGAACCGGAGCACCGTGACCTCCACGACCCGGCCGTACGCGCCGCCGCCATCGAGGCGCTCGAACAACAGATGAAAGAAGCCGCCGCCAATCTCGAGTTCGAGGTCGCGGCCATGCTCCGCGACCAGGTCATCGAGCTACGCGCGCTCGATGGCGGCCAGGTGACACGCCAGAAGGCCAGACAGCGCGCATGACCATCATGACCCTCGGGGAGTTGCAGCAGCAGGGGGAGGCTCTGGGCCGCACGCTCCCACCGGGGGCGGTCCTGTGGTTCCGTGGGGAGGTCGGCGCGGGCAAGACCACCTTCATCCAGGCTATCGCCCGGGGCCTTGGCGTGGAGGAGCATGCCACCAGTCCCACGTTTGCCTTGGTGCACCGGTACCTGGGGCGACGGGGGTCGGTCTTTCACGTCGATTGCTATCGCCTCCGGTCACCAGAGGAGGCTCGGGATCTCGATTGGGAAGGGCTCCTGACCGAGGGAGATGCCCTCCTGGTGGAGTGGCCGGAACACGCCGGAGAATGGGTGCCCGAGCCGACGAAGCGGTTCACCTTGTCGCATGTCGAAGACGAGACGCTCCGCCGGGTGGAGGTGGACTGATGTACTTGGCCATCGATACCAGCGGACCGGAACTGTCCGTCGCGCTTGGGCGTCCCGGTGAGGTCATCGCGGACGAAGGACTGCCGGCAGGCCGGCAGCATGCTCGGGCCCTGATCCCGATGATCGATCGGGTGTTGCACGCGGCCGGTGTGGATCTCACCGCCCTGGAGGGCGTTCTGGTTACCGACGGGCCCGGCAGCTTCACCGGCCTCCGGATCGGGGCCGCAGTCGCCAAAGCCATGGTCCACCGGCTGGATATCAGCTTGTGGACCGCCTCGTCGCTGCTGGTGCAGACCGCAGGATGTCTCCCGACCTGTGAGGGTCGGGTGCTTGCCGTGTCCAACGCACTCAGAGACGAAGTGTACGCGGCGGTCTATCGCTTCCCGCATGGACGCATCGAAGTCGACCTCCACCCATCCGTGTTCACACCCGATGAACTGATGGCCGAGATACCGGTCCCCAAGGTCCTGGCCGGCCGGCTGCCGCCGTCGTTGCTGGAAGCGTTCGATCCCTGGACGACGCGTGGCTCGGTCCTGTGGGTAGAAACGTCAGCACAGGCCGCCACGCTGCTCCATTTGCTGGCGCACGCCGGAGGCTTGACCAGGATCGAGCCCGATGACGTGGCCCGGTGGGAGCCAGCCTACGGGCGTCCCGCCGAGGCCCAGGCGAGATGGGAGCGGTCCCATGGGGTCGGCTCCGACGATTCGACCGGCACGCGCTGAGGACCTCCGGGAGGTGCACGCCATCGAAGTGGCGAGCTTCCCGGATCCCTGGCGTCTGGCCGACTTCCAGGGCTACCGGCACGCGCCGGGGGCTTTCTGGGTTGCCCGCGTCGGCGCGGCGGTCGCGGGCTACCTGGTGTCTCTCTTGGCAGCTCCCGAGGCGGAGATCCTCAATCTGGCGGTCGCGCCGGATCACCGGGAACGCGGGATTGCGGTGCGGCTGCTGCGCCACGCCAAGGACGATCTGAGGCGCCGGGGGGCGACCGAGGTGTTTCTCGAAGTACGGCGATCCAACACCGCGGCAACCGCGCTCTATCTGCGGGAGGGGTTCGCCCTGGTCGGGGTCCGTCGGGGCTATTATCGTAAGCCGATGGAGGATGCCCTGATTCTCCGCTGTCGGGTCGGCGAGATGCGTTCGAACGACCCGGCCCAACACGGAACTGGTTAGGGAACCCCGGGAGTCGGCCCTTATCGTGAGGCGTCAACCCGCGGTCCTGACTTCTGCTTGGAGGTATTCGTGAGCCGCAGTCTGAACAAGGTCCAGTTGATCGGTAACCTGGGCGCCGATCCGGAAGTTCGTAGTACGTCCAACGGCACCAGGGTGGCGACGTTGTCCCTAGCCACAGGCCGTCAGTGGAAGAACGCCTCCGGGGAGACCCAGGAGAAGACCGAATGGCATCGGGTCGTCCTGTGGAACAATGCCCGCTCGGGGCAGGGGCTGGCGGACATCGCCGAGCGATTCTGCAAGAAGGGCGACAAGCTGTTCATCGAGGGCAGCATCGAATACCGCACCTGGCAGGATCGTGAGGGCCAGACCCGGTACACCACCGAAATCCGCGGACGGGAGATGATCATGCTGTCCGGCCGGTCGGGCGATGCTGGGACGGCCGGTGTGGGGGCGACATCCCAGAGCGCACCCAAGCAGGATTTCGAGGAGTTCCCGGACGCCCTGGATTCGGCGGACGACGACCTGCCGTTCTGAGGCGGCGGGCAGGGCGCGGGTCGCGGGGCCCGGGAGCCGACACTGGCCCCCGGGCCCCGTTCGATATGCCACAGTCGTGGCGTTTTACCGCGAATTCTCGGTCCAAGTCGCTACTGTGGACAGACTTAGGCCTCTGGCCCGATGCCTCAAGGGCCCGGCTTGCTTAGGGTTAGTCGTTCCGGCCCCATGGCATCTCGGTCTGGCGTAAGTCGTGCTCTACTTTTAGCTTGGGCGCAGGTGCAATCCCCATCACTACCGTCACAACCATCCGGATAGAGGCCATGGCACAGCACCGCTTACGGATTCTCCAGGTCGTTGTCGCTCTTTCGTTTACCGCCATCCCGGCGACGCTGGTCGCCCAGGTGCCGGAGAGCCACACTGTCCGTGAGGGTGATACCCTCTGGGACATCTCAGCGCGCTACCTCGGCGATCCGTTTCTCTGGCCCGAGATCTACCGTCTGAACACCGACGTGGTCGAGGACCCGCACTGGATCTACCCGGGAGAGGTCTTGCGGTTGGAGGGAGGGGCCGACGTGGTGGCCGTCCCGCCGGATGAAGCGCAGCCCGACCAAGGCGGTGAGGTCGTGGTCGTGGTCGAAACTCCCGATGAGCCTGAACAGGTGGCCGAGGACGCGTGGGATCCCGATGTGGAGCCGGCGGCCTTTCGTCCTCTGACGCGTCGTCGGGTCGAGTCGACGCCGGTGTTCCTCAATCCGCTGATTCTCGACAAGCCCAGGCCCATCGTGTTCAGCGAATTCCAGTCTGCCGGGTGGCTCACGGAGAATGGCCGCTACCCGTTTGGCATGATGCGCGGCCCGGTTTCCCCGTCGGAAATCAGCGCGGGGCTTCCGCAGGTGGCCCTGTTCGATCTGGTGGGTGTGACGCCGCCCGAGGGTGGGTCCTATCAGGTCGGCGACTCCCTGTTGCTGGTGCACTTCGATCGTGAGGTCGAGCAGTTCGGGAATATCATCATCCCGACCGGGATCCTCCGGGTCGTCGAGGTATCGGAGTTTCAGGCTACCGCGGAGATCATCCGGGCGTACGGCGCCATCGTCCCCGGGCAGTTCACCTTGCCACTTCCGCTGTTCGACGATCCCGGTGAAGTCGATCCCGTGCCGGTGGCCGATGGCATCTCGGCGGCTATCATCACCAATCGCAGCCGGACGGATCTCACCGCGCCTCTGCACATCCTCTTTATCGACAAGGGCCGCGAAGAGGGCGTCCAGTTGGGCGACATTTTCGAGGTCCGGCGCGTGCCGACCCGGCGGGATCCGCTGGCGGCCACGGTGAGTGAATTGATGGCTACCGTCCAGATCGTTCATGTGAACGACCACACGGCCAGCGCCCAGGTGCTGAACGTGGTGTTCTCGAATATCCCCAGGGGGGCAGAGGCCCATCAGGTCGCCAGGCTTCCGACCTGATCCGCGGGGAGTACCGGAAGTACCGACGAGAGGGCGGCCGCCATCGGGCGGCCGCCCTCTCGTCGTTATCCGGCTATGGATTGGGGCCCACCCTTGCTAGAATTGAAGGCTTCGTGCCGCGCCCCGGACCGCGCGCGAGCCGGAGTATGGCACATCTGAACCGACAGCTTGAGGGAGAGGCGCATGGGTAAGCGGGTACTGGTCACTGGAGGCGCTGGGTTCATCGGATCACATATCGCCGAGGCGTACCTGGAGGATGGCTGGGAGGTCACCGTCCTCGACGATTTGAGCAGAGGCAACGAAGGGAACATTCCGGACGGCGCCCAGTTCGTGCGGGCCGATATCCGGTCGCCGGAAGCACGGGAGGCGGTGGCCACGGGGGGATTCGATCTCGTCAATCATCACGCGGCCCAGATTGACGTGCGCGTTTCCGTTACCAACCCGACGCTCGACGGGGAGATCAACGTCCTCGGGCTCGTCAACTTGCTTGAGGGGGCCGGCGCCGGTGGCGTACGCCGCTTCGTGTTCGCCAGCAGCGGCGGGGTGGTGTACGCCGATCCTGACGTCATCCCGACCCCGGAAACGGCGCCCAAGGGACCCATTTCCCCGTACGGAGTCAGCAAGCTGTCCGGCGAGCACTATCTGCGCGCCATGGCCGAGCTCCGCGGCTTCGAGGGAGTGGCCATGAGGTACAGCAATGTGTTCGGCCCGCGACAGGACCCCAAGTCCGAGGCCGGGGTCGTTTCGATCTTCGTGTCGCAGCTGTTGGAGGGCCGGCCCCTGACCGTGTTCGGCGACGGAACCCAGACTCGTGATTACGTGTACGTCAAGGATGTGGCGCAGGCCAACGTGCTGGCCAGCAAGGCCAAGCTCCCCGAAGGGAACTCCATCGACGCCCACGCCTTCAACATCGCCACGGCCCGGGAAACGTCGGTGCTGGAACTGGCCGACGCCGTGGGGGTCGCCATGCAGACCACGCCGGATGTGGAACACGCCGCCGCCCGGGCCGGTGAGTTGTACCGGAGTTCCCTCGATATCTCCAAGGCGGAGGGGGTACTCGGGTGGACGCCGGGTGACCAGTTCGATACCGGACTGCAGGCGCTGATCGAGTGGTTCAAGGAGGCGGCGGAGTGATCCAGCAAGCGGGTGGAGCCATGCCATCCTCCTCGTTCGATCTGATTGCACAAGCCAGCGGGGAGACCAAGGCGGTTCTCCTGGCCCTCGCCGTCTTCTCGGTTCTCTCGTGGTTCATCATCGGGCTCAAGTGGTGGCAGAGCCGGCGGCTGCGGCGGCAGGCCGACCGGTTCTTCTCGGAACTGGAACGCACCACCCAACTCCAGGATGCCTACCATGCGGTCATGAAGCTGCCGCCGTCGCCCTACAACCGCGTGTTCCGCGAGGGTATCAACTTCGTGTCGGAATTGCGGCCCGGATCGCTCCGGGCCCTCGCCGAGCAACCTTCCGAGACCCTGACGGCCACTCAGGTCGGGGCCCTGAAGATGGTGCTGAACAAGGAGATCGCCGCCGAACGGGATCTGGCGAGTCAGTACGTCTCGTGGCTGGCGACCATCGGCTCGGTCAGTCCGCTGCTGGGGCTGCTCGGCACCGTGCTTGGGGTGATGCGGGCGTTTCTGGGAATCGCTGCCCAGGGGTCGGGAAACATCTCCGCCGTCGCTCCAGGAGTAGCGGAGGCGTTGGTCACGACCGTGGCGGGGCTGGCGGCGGCCATCCCAGCCGTCATTGCCTACAACTTCTTCGTGAACCGCATCCGGCTGTTCTCGGGGGAGATGGAGGGCTTCGCCAACGAATTGATCGGTACCATGGCACGTGAGGGACTGCTCTAGATGCTCGACGGGTTGGGCGACAGCAGCGATCAGGGCCAGGGCGGACTCCCGCTCAAGGCGGACATCAACGTCACGTCGCTGGTGGATGTGGCCTTCGTCATGCTGATCATCTTCATGATCACCGCCCCCATCATGCAAGGCGGCGTGGACGTCGACCTCCCGAGGGCCGAAGCGCGACCGCTGGCGGCCAATGAGGGACTGGTCGTCACGATCGATCGCCAGGGACAGATCTTTCTCGACGACACCGAGGTGACGTACGAAGAGTTCCGCGTCACTTTCGCCGCGCTGGTCGAGCGAACCAGCACCTCGTCCGTGTTCCTGAGGGCCGACCGGGTGGTTCCCTTCGGCCAGGTGGTTCGGGTCATGGCGGTCCTGCGAAATGCCGGGGTCAAGACCAGCGTAGTGGCCGAAGAAGAGGATCTCCCGTGATTCGACGCAGTCCCGAGCGGCTCCGTGTCGGGTTTGGAGCCGGGATGGTGTGGACGACCGCGGTGCACATCGTGAGCGTCCTGCTGCTGGTCGCCGCCGCCAAGCCGCAGCAGATGGCGGCGCCGGTCTACGCGGTGGAGCTGGTGGCCGCTCCCCGGGCCCAGCCGAGTCCTCGCAGGGCGCCCGAGGCGACACCGCGCCCGGTCGAACCGCCCCCGACCGCCCCCAAGCCCCAGCGCACGGAGGAAACCCCGGTACCGGTGCCCACGCCTCGCCAGGAAGCGGAGCCGGCCCCCAGGACGGCTCCACCCGAGCCGCCCCTGCCGGATGAGACCCCCAAGACCGGCACGGCGGTGGCCAACGTCGAGACGCCCGGTCTCCAGTTCCCGTACCCATCGTACCTGCAGAACATCGTCGGGCAGGTGTACCGACGCTGGGACCGGCCGCGAACCAACCGTCAGCTGCGGGCGGAAATCTTCTTCACGATCCATCGGGACGGGTCGGTGAGCGACATCCGGTTCATCACCCGATCCGGCAACTTCACCTTTGATCTGGGCGCCCAGGGAGCGGTCGAAGCTGCGGCGAACGCCGGCGGATTCGGTCCGCTCCCCGAGGGCTTTCGCGAGGACATCCTGCCCGTGAGCTTCTTCTTCACACCGAGGTCGCCCTAGTGGCCCGCGCACTTCTGACCGGGCTCCTGGTGTTGATGGCCGGACCCCTGTGGGCTCAGGACTCCGTGCCGCCTCTCGATCAGGGCGTCCGCGTCGGCATTGAGTACACCCCCGGGATCAGGCCGCGACTGCTGGTATTCCCCATGGTTGGCATGGACGCGGCGCAGGCCATCCTGCAGCGTGACCTGGATTACAGCGACCGTTTCGAGATGATCTATCTTCGGAATGACGGCGCCGGCGGGTTCGCCGGGGTGAACTATGAACTGTACCGCACGCTGGGAGCGCAGTTCGGACTCGAGCTGGTCCGGTCGGGCACGGCCACCATCGTGCGCCTCCACGATCTCGACGTGGGAGAGGTACGGAACCACGATACCGTGGTGCTTCCGGATTCAGACGCTCCCGACTTCCGGATGGCCGTTCACCAGTTGGCGGACGAAGTAGTCCGATGGATCACCGGCACTCCCGGCTATGCCGCGAGTCGGCTCGCGTACGTGGGGGGCAAGCAATTGCGTGTCATCGACGCGGACGGCGTGGACCGCAGTACGCTGACCCCGGCGGACCAGGCAGTGCTCTCGCCGCAATGGTCGCCGGATGGGCGCCGGATCGCCTACACCCATTTCACCGAGGGGACCGGCACGCTGCAACTGCTCTTCCTGGCCAGTAAATCCGCCGTGACCGTGCCCAATACGAGAACCGGGCTCAACTACACACCCGCGTTCTCCCCCGATGGGCGAACCCTGGCGTTTACCCGTTCTGGGGAGGGTGGCACGGACATTTTCAGCGTGAATATCGGGGACATGTGTTGCCTGCAAAGGTTGACCGTGAGCCGATTTGCGGATAATCTATCCCCGACGTTTTCGCCCGACGGTCGGCGCATCGCCTTCGTGTCGACCCGGGCCGGCCCTCCTCAGATTTACGCGATGTCGGCCGACGGCACTGATCAGGAATTGCTGGCGCGCTTCGATTTCGGGGCCACCGGGAGTTCCTTTGCCCCGGAGTGGTCTCCGGACGGGGCTCAGGTGGCCTTCCACCGCGCCGTTGAGGGCCGATTCCAGATTTTTGTCATGGACCTGGCCACCCGCCGGGTACGCCAGCTCACGTCGTCGGGGAGGAACGAGGACCCGACGTGGGCCCCGGACGGGCGCCATGTGGCGTTCGTGTCCACCAGAAGTGGGCAGCGGCAGTTGTGGGTGATTGACACGGAAACCGGCAGGATTCGGCAGTTGCCGACGCCGGATACCGTGAGACTTCCTTCATGGTCCCCCCGGTTGGGTGGGACTGCAGGCGCAAACCAATGAGAACGGAGTACCAAATGAGGCGGAAGCTCTTCCTGCTGACGGCCGGAGTCCTGGTCGCGGCAGCGTGCGGTGGCTCGCAGCCCGAGCCCGAAACCCCGGCGCCAGCCCCGATCGACAGCACGGCGATCAAGGAGCAGATGCGTCGCGACTCGATCGCAGCCGCGGAGCGTGCACGAGCCGAAGCCGAACGGCGCGCTGCCGAGGAGCGGGCCCGGGCTGAGGCGGCACGGATCACCGCCATGCTGACGGCGGAACTTCAGGAGCGGGTCCAGTTCGACTTTGACCAGTCGGATATCCGCATGGAGTTCGAGGCCAACCTCAACCGCAAGGCCGCCATCCTGATGGCCAACGCGGCGCTGCGTCTCCGGATCGAGGGCCACGCCGACGAGCGGGGCTCCGACGAGTACAACCTGGCTCTGGGGAACCGCCGGGCCGAGTCGGCCAAGCGGTACTTGGTGAATGCCGGTGTCCCGGACAACCGGATCGAAATCGTGTCGTTCGGTGAGGAGCGCCCCCTGGACCCGGCCAGCACCGAGGAGGCCTGGGCGCAGAATCGACGGGATGAGTTCCGGATCACCGCCGGCGGCGCGCAGCTCACCGCACCCAACTAAGCTGGTTTCGCGGGTGCGAGGACGTACGTTGTCTCTGGTCGTGCTCGTCGCTCTTGGGGGCTGTGCCCTCAAGGGCGACGTGGCACGCCTGGAACGCCAGGTGACCTCCCTGGAGGCCCGGCAGGCTCGGCAGGATTCTGCCCGGGCGACACAACTCAACGAGATCATCAATCTGCAGCAGGACATCCTCGATTCCCTGGCTGCCGGACGCCGAGCCTTGCTGGCCCTCAAGGGAGATATCGACGGGGATCTCTACAGCATCCAGCAACAGCTCGTGCAGGTCCAGGCGCTGACCGGTCAAAGCCAACAGCGGTTGAGTGAGTTGCGGACCCAACTGGACGTTCGCAGCGAACAGATCGCCGAGGAGGACAGCCTGTCGACCGGCGCCACGGCGCCGACGGCCGATCAGATCTTCGAAGCGTCGCTGGCTCAACTGCGGCGCGGCAGCATGGCCACGGCGCGGCTCGGATTCCGGGAATTGCTCCGCTCGACCCCCAATCATCCCCGTGCCGGGGATGCGGTCTATTTCATCGGCGAGAGCTTCGCCACGACTGAACCGGACTCGGCCGCAGCCTACTACCGCCAGGTGGTAGATCAGTACGCTGATTCACCGCGCGTCCCGACGGCGCTGTACAAACTCGGCCTCCTGGCCGAACAACGTGGGGACCGACAGGCCGCCCGCGAGGCGTACGACCGCATCGTGCAACAATTCCCCACCTCCGATGCCGCCGAGCTCGCGCGCGACCGCCTGACCACACTCGGGCAGTAGCCCCCCATGATGGCAGGATCCACCGGTGAAATGCCCTTCCTCGATCACCTCGAGGAGCTGCGGCGACGCATCTTCCGAAGCCTCGGGGCCCTGCTCCTGGGAACGGGACTCGGCGTGTGGCTGGTGCAGGCGCTCGATCTCATCACCTTTCTGAAGCGACCGATCGAGCCGTTCCTCCCCAATGGCCGGCTGACCGTCCTCAGCCCGACCGAACCCGTGATGATCCTCCTGAAGCTCGGGTTTTCCGTCGGACTGGTGCTAGCCTCGCCCATCATCCTCTTCCAAGTGTGGGCCTTCCTGTCCCCGGCCCTGTACGAGAAGGAGAAGAAGGCGATGGTCCCGGCGCTCTTCGTCGGGATGCTCCTCTTCATCGGTGGAGCCATTGGTGGCACCTTCCAGTTCTACTTCAGCTTCATCATCCAGATTTCCCTGGCGATGGGCCTCGCCTTCGAGCTTCCGCTGGTGCTCATGATGCTGACGTGGCTGGGCATCGTGACGCCGGCGTGGTTGGCGCGTTTCCGGCAGTACGCCCTGATCATCTCCCTGGTCGCCAGTGCCTTCCTGACCCCGGCGGACGTCACCTCTATGGTGATTCTCGGGACGGCGTTGATTTTCCTGTACGAAGTCGGCCTGTTGGGGTCGAAGATCATCTACCGGCGGCGCCAGAAGCGGTCCGGCGGTACGGAGACGCTCCTGGTCCTGGCCTTCTTGTCGGTTGGCGGGGCGCTTTCGGCTCAGGAACTCGAGCGACCCGAGAAAACCGACGCAGGAGCACCCCAGACCGCGGTGCCCGCGGTTCAGGACAGCGCCCGCCGCCCGGCGGGCACTCAGGTGATGGATAGCGCCATGGCCAGCCGCATGGGCCTCCCGAGTGGCCCGTCACGCCAGTTTCGCGCCCCGGACACGTTCATGTCCTCACTGCTGTCCCGTTCCGGGTACGAGGTGACGCGCTACCAAGCCGACACGGCCACGCTGTTCGTCGACACCCGCCGCATCGAACTGCGGCACGAGGCATTGACCGAACGCCAGGGATCGACACTGGAGGCCGGGTTCATCTCGTTCGAAGAACTGGCGTGCCGACTCGATGCCAGTTCGGATCCACGGTTGTTCGATGGAACCCAGGTCCTGGTGGGGGAGACCGTGAGCTACGACACCTGCACCCGGCGTGGTGTCGTCATGGACGCGCTGACCAATTTCCAGCAACAGTCGTCCGTGTGGTTTCTGCGCGGCCACATCGCCCACGATTCGAGCGCCGCCCGGATCTATTCGGCCTCGAGCGACGTGACCAGCTGTGACCTGCCCGAATCCCACTACCACTTCGCCGCCAAGCAGATGAAGTGGATCAATCAGTCGATGTTCATCGCGCGCCCCGCCGTCCTGTACGTGCGGGATGTCCCGATCATGTGGCTTCCGTTCGTGTTCCAGGACATCAGTCCGGGGCGGCGGTCGGGGATTCTCATCCCCCAGTTCGGGTTCAACGATATCGTCCGGCCCGACGAATCCTACGGACGCCAGATCACCAACGTCGGCTATTACTGGGCTCCCAACGACTACATGGATGCCACGGCGAGGCTGGACTGGTACAGCGGCCGCTACACCAACCTGTCCCTGAGTGGCCGGTATCGTTGGAAGGATCGGCAGCTGTCGGGCTCGCTCGGTGTCGGGCAAACCTGGGAGAGCACCGGGGCCAACTCCCTGGGCGTGCGCTGGTCCCACCTGCAGGATTTCAATTTGACCACGCGAATCAACCTGGAGTTGAACTACGAGAGTAATACCCGGGTCATCAACAGCAACGCCGTGGATCCCCGGGTCAACACCCAACAGATCAGCAGCTCCATCAACTTCACCAAGACCTACGCCTGGGGGAGCCTGGCGCTCGGTGGGACGCGGCGCCAAGGCGTGTCCGACAATACCCTGTCGACGCGCTTCCCCAGTCTGACGGTCTCGCCCAAGCCGCTCGATCTCTCGCGGTCGGTGACCTGGTCGCCCACGCTGAGCATTGTGAATACCCAGAATTCCAACGACCGGGCAAGCGAGCTTCCGGTCGGCATCGGGCCGGGGATTCTGGACACGCTGGACCTGGGGACGAGTGACCGGACCACCACGTTGGCCTTTGGGACCCCGTTCCGGTTCGGCAACTTCACGTGGCAGAATTCGCTGCAGATGACCGACACCCAGCGCGAACAACGGACCGTCGTGACGTCGATCGTCCCCAACCCGGGGAACCCCGCCGATTCGCTGCAACTACAGACCGTCTCGGGCGGCACCTTCAGCACCGCGGTCGATTGGCAGACGGGTGTCAATCTACCGCTGCTGTTGCGACGCAGTTGGCGCCTGCAACCGAGGGTGTCGATCGTCAACACCACCTCCGGCCCGTTTCTCCTGCGCAACCAGCAGACCAACGGCGATTGGGTCCGGCAGGGGAAGCGCCTGGAACTTCGGCTCTCGAGTACGCCGACGTTCTTCGCATTCTTTCCCGGGTTCGCCGGCACCGCCAGAATCCGGCACAGTCTTCAGCCCCTGATCTCCTACTCGCTGGCCCCGGCCGCGGATATTCCGCAAGCCTATGCCGATGCCGTGACGCTGCCTGGGCAGACCCCCCAACTGCGGAGCGCGGCCCAGCAACGGATCAGTATGGGGCTGTCACAGAACTTCGAAGGGAAGTCGCACCCGGCCCCTGGCGATTCCCTGGGAACCACCGCCCGCAAGTTCAGGCTCCTCAGTTGGCAGACCAGCCCCGTCACCTACGATTTCGAACAAGCCAAGGAGCCGGGCATGACCGGCTGGGCCACCCAGACCCTCACGAACACCTTTCAGACCGATCTGATCCCCAACTTCAACATGAACGTGACCCATGATCTGTGGGAGGGGAGGGTGGGGAGCGACACGAGCAGGTTCAAGCCCTTTCTGGCCAGCGCGACGGCCAATTTCGGATTGACCGGGAGAACGGTACAGGCGTTCCTGTCCGTGTTGGGCCTGGCGGACGACCCCGGGGCGCCAGACCCCAACCAGCCCCAAACCGTGGACTATCAGGACCAGCGGGGCTACGGCCGCACCACCTACAACTCCCCGGAGGCCCTGCGCGGAGGAGGCCGCCAGCCATTCAATGCCGGCCTCAACTACACCTTGACCCGCGCCCGACCGATTCCAGGGATCACCTCGGCGCCCGACCGGCAGAACCTCGGTATCCGGACCACCTTCTCACCGACACCGTTCTGGACGGTCTCGTGGAACACCCAGTACAACATCACGGACAAGAAGTTCGAGTCGCAGGTGCTGCGCCTCGAACGGGATCTCCACAAGTGGCGGGCCCGCTTCGAATTCGTCCGCAACCCCAACGGGAATTTCGCCTTCTACTTCTCGGTCTACCTCACCAGCCTCCCCGACGTGAAGATCGACTACGATCAGTCCACCATCACTCGGTAGTGTCCCCCTCCGGGGACAAGGCCGTCCCCGTGCTTGCTTTCCAAGTCCTTGTCTTTCAATCACATACAGCGTTATCCCGAGTGGCATGCCTCATGCCTTCCGAGAGGGCTGGACGACCTGTCTCAAGGAGTGGAGGCCATGCGCGCTGCTGTGTTGGTACCCCTGACGCTGATCACCCTGGCGGCCTGTGACCCCAACGGGATCCTGGGCTCCGGCGATGACGTCGCCGCGCCCCGGAACCTGACCTACAGTGTGGATCCCTCCGGGGACCCTTCAGCCCCGTCGGGCCTGACGCTGCGGTGGGATGACGATGGCGATCCCGATCTGGCCGTGTGGCATGTGTATTCCCGCGGCCGGTCGGGTGACGCCTTCGGGCTGCGTGGGTCGACGTCATCGACGTCGTTCCACGACGCCGGGATTCCACATCTCGAATACTACGTGACCGCCGAATCGGTGGACGGCGTGGAGTCCGGCCCCAGTGACGTCGTCGTGGTGGACGAACGCCTCGCCCTTCAAGGGCCATCCGGCCTTTCTACCACCTCCCTGAACGCCGCCATCGCGCTGCTGTGGCCCGACAACGCCTACCTTTCGGAACCGGCCGGGTTCAGCCACTACCGGATCTACAGCGCCGGGTATGACCTCGATGCCGACCTTTGCGAAGATGATTGGGGCTTGGAGGGGACCACGGTTGCCCCGGAGTTCGTCGCCGGGGCCCTCGCCAACGGCCGGCCACGGTGTTTCGGGATCTCCGCGATTTCAGTGGAGGGGTGGGAGAGTCTGTGGTCGCCGGTGGTGCACGACACGCCGCGTCCCGATGCCAGGAACCAGGTGCTCTATGCCACGCAGATCGACGATCTCAGAGCGGGTTTCCGGTTCTGGAACGACGTGAACCGGGACGGACTGTCGCAACCGGGTGAATTGGGGTTGGTGGGCCCAGGAACCGATCCGGGTGCGGACTTCTACCTGGATCTGGTCAGCGACCGGCTGTACCTCGTGCCCCAGCGTGTCGGGACCGGCGTCCTGCCGTACGGCGCGGGCCCGGTGAGCGATCTGACGAGCATCGACGTTGCTCCGGACCTGGTGTACCCGCAGTCGCCCGTCGAGGCACAGGCCGGGTTCGGCTATGTGTTCGCGATGGATGGTGGTGACGGCTTTGCCCGATTCGGGGCACTCCGGGTGACCCATGTGGGTCGTGAACTCATCATCTTCGATTGGTCATTCCAGACCGACCCGGGCAATCCGCAGTTGCTTCGCGCTGGGGGCTGAGGGCCCCTTGTGCGGGGGGCATGCTCCGGACAGTTTCGGGGCATGCCCCACCCCTGTACGCTGGATGGACACTCCCTCACGGTGGACCAGGTCGCGGCGGTTGCCCGCGACCTTGCCGTTTCCGTTGCGCTCGACCCCTCGGCGCTCGAGGCGTTGCGCCTGAGCCGGGCCCGTGTCGACCGCGCCCTCGACGAGGGCAGCACTATCTATGGGATCAATACCGGATTCGGGAAGCTGGCCACCGTGTCGATCGCCCCGGACCAGCTGGAGGCGTTGCAGGCCAACCTGATCCGAAGCCACGCCGCTGGTGTCGGGGCCTGGCTGCCACAGGAAACCGTCCGCGCCATCCTGCTACTGCGCGCCAACGTCCTGCTGCGTCCGACCAGCGGTGTGCGGCCGGCGCTGGTGGAGGCCTTGGTCCGCATGCTCAATGCGGGCATCGTGCCGGCGGTCCCGGAACAAGGGAGCGTTGGGGCGAGTGGCGATCTGGCCCCTCTCAGCCATGTGGCCCAGGTGCTCATGGGCGAGGGCAGGGTCCTGCTGCCAGATGGAGTGACCGAGACGGGGGCCGAGGCCTTGTCCCGGGCCGGCCTGGAGCCCTTCCGCTTCGGGCCCAAGGAAGGGTTGGCCTTCATCAACGGCACCCAGGCCCAGACGGCCATGCTGTCCCTGCTGGTGCACGATGCGGCGATTCTGTGGCGCACGGCAATGGCCTCGGCTGCCATGGCCCTGGAAGCCGTCAAGGGAACTCCCACCCCCTTCGATGCCCGGATTCATGCTGCCCGCCCTCACAGCGGACAACGAATCGCGGCCGACTGGATGCGCGCGCTGCTCCAGGACAGCGAGATCCGGGAGTCTCACCTGGAAGACGACCCCAGAGTTCAGGACGCCTACAGCCTGAGGTGTATCCCACAGGTCATGGGGGCGGTGTACGAAGCCATTGCGTTCGCCGAAGGGGTGTGCCAGGTCGAACTGAACGCCTCGACGGACAATCCCCTGGTGTTCGACAACGGGGATGTGTTGAGCGGCGGCAACTTCCACGGCCAACCCGTCGCCCAGGCCATGGACTTCCTGGCCATCGCGCTGACCACGATGCAGGCGATGACCGAACGGCGCATCGAGCGCGTCGTCAATCCAGATCTGTCTCATGGGCTGCCCGCGTTTCTCACGGGGAACCCCGGGCTCCAGTCGGGATACATGATGGTGCAGATTACCGCTGCCGCGCTCGTGGCGGAGTCGCGCTCCATGGCAACGCCCGCCAGTATCGGTTCGATTCCCACCGACGCCAATCAGGAAGACTTCGTTCCGATGGGGATGGCCGCAGCCTACAAGGCGACTCGCATCCTTCGGAACGCCCAACATGTGGTGGCCGCCGAGCTGCTGTGTGGCGTCCAGGCCATGGAACTGCTCGAACCGCTGCGGCCCAGCCAGGCCGTCTCTTGGTTGGTGGACCGATTACGGGCTCCGGGCGGCCCGGAGATCAAGTCGCTGGACGAGGACCGGTCCCCGGCCCCGGACCTGGAGCGGTTGGTGAAGGCCGTGGCCCAGGGGCTGTGTGACCCTCAATCGCTTCAGGATGTGGGGCCGGCGTCCTGAGATGGCCGGCTCGGCTTGATCCCACCGACCGCGATCTCTATCTTTCTACGGCTAAGTCCAAGTCATTCCTTCGTTTCCCCATGACCGCCAGAGACGCATGAACCTGGAAAAGCTCAAGCTGTCGGCCCGCAGGTACGAGCAACGGGAGGAATGGCGCAAGGCGATCGACACCTATCTCAAGGTGATCGAGGGGTATGAATCCGGGGCCTATCCCGGACAGGACCTGGCCGTCTACAACCGCATCGGCGACCTGTACATGCGGATCAACGCCACGGCCTCGGCCGTGCAATCCTACGAGCGGGCAGTAGAGCTGTACTCGGACCAGGGCATGGCCAATCAGGCCATCGCGCTGTGCAGCAAGATTCTGCGCGTCAATCCGGGACGCGTCCAGGCCTATCTCAAGCTGGCCAACCTCCACGCCGAAAAGACGGTCGTCAGCGACGCCAAGAAGAACCTCATCGAATATCTCGAGCGCATGAACGCGCTGGGGAATCGCGAGGACGCCCTCATCGAACTCAAGGCGTTTGCGAAACGGTTCGCCGGGAATCGCGACATTCGCGTCATGCTCAGTGCGCTGCTGCGGGCCATGTCCCGGGACGAAGAGGCGCGAGAGGAACTGGAACAGCTGGCCGATGACCTGGAGTCCCGGGGCGACGCCGATGGAGCCCGCCGGACCCGGGAGCATCTCGAGACGATCGATCCCGGTGCCGGTTCCTCGAGTGGGTCCAACAGCGGCCTCATCTTCCTCGACGTCGGAGCCGAGCTCGAGGGCCTGGGTGGTTCCGTCGCCAGCGGGTCGAAGACGCCGGAGGCCGCTCCGCTGGTCGGTGCATCCGAACCGGAGCTTCTGGATCTGTCTGAAGATCTGGAGATCGATCGGGGCCGCTACGAGGAGGAGGACGAGGAGGCCGTCGAGGTTGAGCCCGTAGGGGAGCTTGAACACACCTCCGTCGAAGACGACGAGCGCAAAGTCGTGCCGACGCTCGAGGGACTGTTGGTCGATGGTGCGGGAGAACTCGGGAAGGGTGGAGACGCCCCGGCGGAGAGTCTGGGTCTCACGATCGAGCACACCACGGACGACGAAGAGATCCAGGTGCTCGAAGCCTCGGAGCCTGCCGAGGATGACGAGGCCGATGCAGAGGCGCTCACTGCCACACCGACGACGGGCCTGGTCGCGGACTACTCGCTCGACGTGGACGAAGATGTCCCCGAGGATCCCGTGGACGGGGCGCCAGCTGATGAGGGGGAAGACCTCGACGCATCGGTGGACGAGTTGGAGGTTGAGGTCGCGGAGGAGGTGACGGACCTCGAAATCGAGGAGCCCGTGCCGGTCGGGGCAGCGCAAGGGGCGGAGCCGCGTGAGAGCGCGGCGGTGAGCTTTCTCCGAGAGGAGCCGGCGGCAGGTCCGAGCATCGTCGACCTGGAAGATCGTATCCTCGATGATCCCGATGACCCACAGGCCCACCGGATGCTGGGCGAGGCCCTGATTGCGGCGGGTGATGCGGACCGCGGCATCGAGGAACTCGAGTTGGCCCTGCGCCAGTACGAGAGTGCCGAGGATTGGGGCCGCGCTTCGGGCCTCGTGACGGAAATGATTCGTCTCGACCCCAATCGGATCGCGTTCTATCAAAAACGGGTGGAATTGGCGTTCCGTTCGGCCGACAAGGCTCGGCTCATCGAGGCCTATCTGGCGCTGGGGGATGTCCTGGTCCGGGTCGGGTCCCTGCAGAAGGCGGCCGCGGTCTACGGTCGAGTGCTGGAACACGACCCCGAGAACACCCTGGCGGATGCCGCCCTGCAATCCCTTGAGACGGATGCTGCCGCGGAGGAGGCGACCAGCACCGACGCCGCCCCCGCTCCGGGAGGGGAGTCGTTCGTCGATCTGGGTGAGATGGTGCTCGAGGAGGCCCGCCCCAAGGATGCCAGGATCAGGATCCAGCGCACCCAGCCGACGGGTGACGAAAGCCAGGACTTCGCGGAGATTCTCGAGCACTTCAAGCAGGGGATCGAGGAGACCATCGAGGTCGAGGATTTCCAGTCGCACTACGATCTGGGGGTCGCCTTCAAGGAGATGGGTTTGCTGGACGAAGCCATTGCCGAATTCCAGAAGGCACTGCGAGCGCCGGAGGGCAGGCTGCGCACGTCCGAGGCGCTGGGCGTCTCCTTCTTCGAGAAGGATCAGTTTCCCATTGCCGAAGCCATCCTCAAGCGGGCGGTGGACTCACTGGCCGGACCGGATGGCGAGAAGATCGGGCTGCTCTACTGGCTGGGGCGATCGCGCGAGGAGCAGGGCAAGCGGCCCGAGGCACTGCTGTCCTACCAGCGGGCCATGACGGTGGACGTGGGATTCCGTGACGTGTCGGAACGGATCGCCCAGTTGACCGGTGGTGGGGGGGGCGAGTGACCGGCACGACGCGCGTCGCCCTCGACGACCTGCAGCAGCGACTCCGGCCACGCCTGGACGATGTGCGAGCCGAGCTTCGTCGCGTCATCGAAGCCGACTTCCCGCTCATCGCCGAAGTGAATTCGCACCTGCTCCGCATGCAGGGCAAGTTGTTCCGGCCAATGCTGGCGTTACTGGCTGACGAGGCCACCGGCGGACCGACCCCCCGGGCGGTGCGTCTGGCGGCCGTCGTCGAGCTGATCCACGTGGCGACGCTGGTGCACGACGACGCCGTCGACCACTCGGTGCTCCGCCGGGGGATGCCCACGGTCAACGCGGCGTTCAGTCATCAGATCTCGGTCATCATGGGGGATTACCTCTATTCCCGCGCCGTCATCGAGCTGGTACGACTCGAAGACCTGGAGCCGCTTCAGGTGCTGAGCCGGGTCACCAATGAGATGACGATCGGGGAGATGCGTCAGCTGCTGGCGCACGACCCCCTGTCGTTTACCGAGGAGGACTACGACCTCCTGATCACCGCCAAGACGGCGTCGCTGTTGTCGGGGGCCTGTGAGGTCGGCGCCCTCCGAGCGCCTCCCCAGATGCGGGGCGCCTTGCGTGATTTCGGACTCCACCTGGGGATGGCGTTTCAGATCATCGACGACCTCCTCGACTACACCGAGGAAGAAGCGGTGACCGGGAAGCCCTCCGGCTCGGATCTCAGGGAACACAAGGTCACGCTCCCGTTGATCTACGCCCTGCCGCGCATCAATGAAACGGAACGCGCCCAGGTCGACCGCCTCATGGCGACGACCGAGCCCAGCGACGAGCAGATCGGCGAGGTCGTGGCCGCGGTGACGCGCGTCGGTGGGATCGACTACGCCCAGGCCAGGGCCCAGACGCTGGGAGAGGAGGCGGAACGGCTTCTCGAAGTGCTGCCGCCCACCCCAGCTGCCGAGGCCCTGGCGGCCAGCGTGACCTACGTCCTGGAGCGGCGTTCCTGATGGCCGGCCCGCGTCGTCCCGGGTTCTATGCCGGCGTCCTGGCAGCGGGGTTCATCGTGGGGGGCTTCTTCACGGCGCTGCTCGACGAGTTCCTGCCCGACAGTACGTTCAAGGCGTTCTTCGTGAGCAGCTGGACCCCGACCGTGGGGCCTGTCTCGGTCGACCTCCTGGTGGTAAACTTCACCATCGGGCCCGTTGGTCTGGCGGTCTCCCTGCTGAGCCTGGCGGGGGTGCTGGTCGCCTACTTCATTGCACGATCGCTCTTCTGAAGGTGGTTGCTCATGGGTAATCTCGGCTTCTCGGAAATCATGGTCATCATGCTGGTCGTACTGCTCGTCTTCGGCGCCAAGCGGCTTCCGGAGGTTGGCGCCTCGATCGGCAAGGGGATTCGCGAATTCAAGCGGAGCATTACCGACACCCAGGATGAGATTGCGGGCGCGGGGGAGGCCCCTCCCCGGAACCTGGACGCGAAACCTCCGGTCTCCGAGGGTGAGCCCAAACGGTTGTCTCAATAGGCCGGGTCACCATGGGAGAAACGCAACGCGGGGTGCCTCGATGAGGCACCCCGCGTTGCGTTGTGTCGTCAGGACTGCGCCTGGGCGCTAGAGGCCGATCTGCTGTGACGCCGGCAGCCGCGCCGCCTCGGCCTCGATTTGGGCGTTGGTGCGATACAGGTTGGCACGTCGGTCGACGATGTCGGCTTCATCGCGCAGGGCAATCATGTAGTTCCTGATACGTCCCTGTCGCGCCGTGTTGATTTCCTGGACCCGGTACTGGTCGATCCCGGCGAGGAAGGCGGCCGAATCGGCGGGCTCATGGGCGACCACCTCCATGATATAGAGGCCCTCCCGAGTATCGAGGACGCCGCTCCGCTGGCCCGGCGCCAGACTGAACGCGGTGCCGATGAGAATGGGATTGGGCAGGGGCGGCCGAGTCCGGTTGAAGGGCGGGAAGACCCGGTACGGAATCCCGAGGCTATCGGCGGCCTCCGACAGGCTCTCTCCCCCCTCGAGCCGCTCGGCGTACTGGTGTGCCAGGACCCGGGCGGCGTCCCACTTCTTCAACCTCAACACCTCTCGCTCGATACCCCGGCGCAGATCGGGGTCGGACAGCGGTGGCGTGCCTTCGGGGACCAAGCTGTCCACCCGGAACAGGAAGTACGCGTCCGAGGTCTCGATGACGGGGCTGACCTCACCTACCTCGGCCCGGAAGGCCCAGGTGCCGGCATCCGGCACAACGCGGGTGCCCAGCTGGACCCGGGTCCCTTCCTGTACCGACCCGGTCTCGCCGATCGGCAAGCCGAGGGCGCGGGCCGCCGTATCGAGCGCAGCTGGATCGAGCCGTTCGGCGCCCAGAACCTCGAGGGAATCGGCCTTGGCGTCGAGTTCGTCCCGGTGCTCGCCGGCGATCTCGATGGGGATGAGGATATGGCGGCCCGTGGCTGTCTCGCCGCTGCGTTCGGTCGTCTCGATCAGGTGGTACCCGAAGGAGGAGAGGACCGGTTCCGACAGCGTGTTGAGCGGGATGGTGAACGCGGCAGAATCGAACGCCGGAACCATGTCGCCCCGCGTCCACTCACCCAGATCGCCACCCTGCTCGGCGGAGGCGGCATCGGCGGATTCACGGCGTGCCACTTCGTCGAACGGTGCCCCATCGAGGATCTCCTGGCGAACCCCCAGGACACGCTCCAACGCCAGCGCCGAGTCCGCCGGCGTGATGATGCGGGCGACCGCGATGTAGCTCATGTAGACGCGGGCCGGACGCGACAGGTCTTCCTGGTGGCTCCGGTAGTAGCCACGGATGTCGTCCTCCGTGATCGTGACGGCACTGTCCGGGACGGCGGTGGACGGTGCGATGGCGGTCAGGCCGATCTGCACCATTTCATTGGCGTCACGCCACTTCCGCCACAACGCGGGATCGGAGAAGTAGACGTCCGAAGTCACGACGCGCAGGAGCTTCTGGCGTCGCAGTTCGTCCGCGTAGCGGGCCTCCAGGTACGGGACGTACTGTTGCCCAACCGCCGAACTCAACCAACGCTGGTACTTCTCGAAGTCGAAGGACCCATCGGTCTGGAAGTTTGGTTCGTTCTGGAACTCCTGGGGCGGCAGATTCAGGATCGCTTCGGCGATCTCCGTGTCGTTCACGGTGATGCCGCGCCGCTGATACTCGCTCTCCAGGACGGTCGCGGTCACGAACTCGTCCCAGACCTCGTCCCGGATACGGTCGATGTCATCGAGGCCCAATGGAGCAGTCTGCTGCTGCTGGGCCAGACGGATCCGGTCCTGGACGGCCTGATCGTAGACGCGCGTGTCCACGCCCTGGCCGTTGATCTTCCCGACAGTCGTGGACGTCAGCGGCGATCCACCACCACCGCCGCCGGTGATCCCGCTCAGATCCACCATGAAGAGGAGCATGAGGACGGCAAAGACGACGGCGATGATCTTGGCGCTACCACGGAATGCTTGCATCATGAGGACGGCACCTTCGTTTCCTGAGACTGGCTACGCAAAAGAGCCATAAGTCTAAGCGCGGCAACGCGCAATCTCAAGGACGCCGGCGGTCCGGTCTGTTGACACAACTGGGTCCGGTTACTACCGTTAGGTGAATTCCCACAACAACTTAGCGCACGGATCACGAGATGGCCTCTAGCCGCCAGATCGAGCACCTCGAACGAAGGCACAAAGAGAATCCCGAAGGCCTCACCTTCGCTCCTCTGGCGAACGCCTATCGGAATACCGGCCAGCCGGAGCGGGCCATCGAGATCCTCATGCAGGGCCTGGAACACCATCCCAACCATGCCCCTGCCCGGATCGTGCTTGGCAGGTGCCACCTGGACATGGGCGAGGATGACGCCGCCGAGGTGGCGTTCGCCAAGGTGCTGGAACTGGACCGGGAAAACGTCGTCGCCCTCAAGGCGCTTGCCGACATCGGGGAGCGCGGCGGCCGCCTGGCGGATGCGGAGGGCTGGCTCACCCAGTTGCTCGACGTGGACCGCAACAACGACGAAGCGCGGGAGCAATTGGACCGGGTGACGGCCGCGGCGGCAGCCGGACCAACCGAGGATCCCGGTCTGCCCATCGATACTAGCCCCCCAGAGACCGGGGACAGCTTCGGAGCCGAAGCGGATACCGCGATACTGGAACCCCTCTCACCAGAGCCAGGAGCTGTCGCGAGCGGACCGTTCGATGATTCGGAAACCGCCAGCCGGGCAGAAGTCTCCGGGGGGGAAGGCGTCGAAGAGCACGATGCGTTCGAGCCCGCTGCGGCTGACCACGAGGCCCAGGATGGGAGCCCTTGGGAGCCGCCGGCCTTGCAGGAAGACGTCGTGGCCGACGAGGCCTCCAGCGAAGAACCGGAGGGACCAGGTGGTCCGGAGGAGCCCGTACCACTCCACTGGTTCGAACGGGAGAATCCGGAGCCGGTGACGCCCTCTCTCGAAGACTCGACCGATCTCGATGTGGCCCTCGAGGTGGAGGATACCATCGAGCTCAGGCCGTCCGAGCAGAACGAATTCCAGCAGCCCGAGGCCTCCGAGGGTCTCGGCCTGCTGGGTTCGGTCGAGAACGAGTTTCAGGTTGCCGACGTGAATGACCTGGAGCTCCGGCCGTCGGAGTCGAACGCGTACCAGACGCCTTCCGACGCGGAGACGCTGGGTCTCGTGGACGAGGACCAACCCGCGGATTCTGCGACCGGGGACCTCGGTGCCGACGCCGGGACCGAGGACGTGGCCGACGAGGCCTTGGACCTCCAGCCGCCGGAGTCAGACCTCTACCAGACGCCGCTCGGGGAGCCCCTGGGTCTGGCCGATGCAGGACGGGCGGAGGAGCTTCCGGGGTCCGGGGACTTCGACGCTGGAGACATCGGTGTCGACAGCGACACCGGAGAGGCGGATGAGGCGGTGGCACCGGTGGCCGACCCGCTGTACAGCTGGTTTTCTCCCGCGCCTGATGAGCCAGCTGCCGCCGACCTGCCAGCCGACTCACGTGTTGAGGACCAGGAGGATGCGGCCGTCCCAGGCGAAGCATCGGCCGCCGACTTCGAAGAGTCGGCTCTAGAGCCCCCCAGCACCTGGGGCCCGGCGTTCGACCCCGCTGAGAAGGCCCCCGAGCTCCCGGTGTCGGAGCCAGCCGATAGCGCTCCGGCGTGGGGTGGCGCTCCCGACGTCGTGGATGACCAGGAAGAGCCCACGGGGGCGCTGGACGCAACCACGGATCAGTCGGAGGGTCAAGATGAGAACGCCCTGGCACCCGACGTTGATGAGGTCGGGCCCGCCGATGCGGACATCGCAGGCGTCGGGGCGGATGCCGATGAGTCACTCATGGCCACCGAGACCATGGCCGAGGTCTATTTGAGCCAGGGGCATCGATTCGAGGCGCTGCAGGTGTACCGCGTCCTGGCGGCCGACTCGCCTGATGATCAGCGGCTGCGGGAGAAGGTGACGGCGTTGGAAGGGGAGCTTGCCTCCGTCGAGGTCTCAGAGCCGGACGCCGTGACAACCGAGTCCCCGGACGATGGACAGGAGACCGCGGCGTACCATGCCGGTGCCAGTGGCGGGACTTCGGTCAAGGCGTTGTTTCAGGGGCTCTTGTCGGCCCAGCCAGCCATCCCCGAGTCCCAGGAGGTTCCGACGGCGGGCAGTGGGGCAGGGACGCCGACCGGCGGAAGTGTTTCAGGAGAGCCGACGCGTCCCGCCCAGGATCCCCTGTCCCTCAGCGCCGTCTTCGGGGAGGACGCTTCGCCGGTGCCCCCGGCGGTCCGGGGCGGCTCGGAAGAGCAGGGCGAGGGCTTTTCCTTCGACAGTTTCTTCGGACAGGCGCGCAACACGGGGCGCTCACGGTCGGCCGGGAGGGCGCGTCGGGGCGAGGACGAGGAGGATCTCGACCAGTTTCACGCCTGGCTCCAGGGTCTCAAGGGCTAGCCTCGGGTGCACATCGCCGTGGTGAACGGACCCAACCTCGACCTCCTCGGGGTGCGCGAGACGCACATCTATGGCACGGTGACGTTCGCCGACCTGGAACGTGATGTTCGGCTGCGTGCCGACGCCGCTGGTGTGACCCTGACGTGGCTCCAGAGCAATCATGAAGGTGAATTGGTGGACGCCATTCGTGAGCTCCACGGTTCGACCGACGGCGCGTTGGTCAACCTGGGGGCGTTCACGCACACGAGCTGGGCGCTGCGAGACGCCTTTCTGGCTGCCCGCATCCCGTTCATCGAGGTGCATCTTTCCAACGTGTTCGGTCGCGAACCGGAGCGGCGCCGGTCGCTGACCGCGGACCTGGCCAGTGGGTTCGTGGCCGGCATGGGACCTCGCGGTTACCTTCTGGCGTTCGACGCGCTGGTCGACATGCTGCGTGACGGTTGATCGGCGGCCGGCCCGCCAGAGCGGCGTCCGGGCCTGGTTGCGCGAACATGATCTCGACGCGCTTCTGGTGACCCATCTACCGAACATCAGGTATTTGACGGGATTCAGCGGCTCTGCCGGGGTGCTGCTCGTGGGGCATGATGAAACGGTCCTGGTGACGGACTTCCGCTACGCGGTTCAGGCACCGCTCGAAGTGGAAGGGTCCGCCTCGGTCCGGGTCGAGTCGGCCAACGTCTGGGACCGGGTCACCACCTTGGTGGAGGCGTTCGCCACCGTCGGCATCGAATCCGCAGTGATGCCGGTGCGTGATGCCCAACGGTTGGGCGAGGCCACGTCGGCGCGCCTGGTGCCGACCCACGGCGTGGTGGAACTGGGTCGGGCGGTCAAGTCGCCGGAAGAGCTGGCGGCCATCGGCGCCGCCGCCCGGTTGGCTGAGGACGCTCTGGACGATGTGGTCTCCACGGTGGCGGTGGGCGACGAGGAACGCGACATTGCAGGTCGGTTGGAGGCGGCACTGAGGCGCCGTGGCAGCGAGGGCCATCCGTTCGAGGTCATCGTCGCGTCCGGGCCCAGAAGCGCGTTGCCGCACGCGGGGACCACGGGCAGACAGGTGGCGCGCGGCGAGTTGTTGTTGGTGGACTTCGGGGCGCGGGTGGACGGCTACTGTGCCGATGTGACCAGGACGTTCGTCGTTGGTGCGGTTCCGGACGAGCAGCAGCGGACCATGTACGGGCTGGTGCGTTCGGCCCAGGTCCGGGCCATCGATGGGATCGAGGCCGGTATGGAGGGGAAGGCGGCCGACGCGCTGGCCCGGGACCTGATCGCGGCCCGGGGGTTCGGAGACGCTTTCGGCCACTCTTTGGGGCACGGCCTGGGGCTGGAGGTGCACGAAGCCCCTCGGCTGGGCCCACGTGAGGGCCGGCCGGTGCCTGAGGGAGCGGTGGTCACAGTCGAGCCCGGCGTCTATCTTCCGGGTTGGGGTGGGGTACGGATCGAGGATGACATTCACGTGGGTCCCGGGGGCGTCGAGCGGCTGTCCGGCGGCCCTTCGGATATCGTGACGCTCGGGTAGGAGTACGTGTGGCGACGACAGCGGATTTTCGAAACGGCATGGTGCTGGACATTGATGGCCAGCTGTTTCAGTTGACATATTTTCAGCATGTGAAGCCCGGCAAGGGTGGCGCGTTCGTGCGCAGCAAGCTCAAGAACGTCATGACGGGGGCGGTGACCGATCGGACGTGGAACGCGGGGGAACGCGTCAACGACGTGCGTCTCGAGCGTCGGCCGATTCAGTACTCCTACGCCGACGGGCATTTCCATCACTTCATGGACATGCAGACGTTCGACGACGTCATGGTCACCAACGAGCTCATCGGCGACGGTCAACTGAAGTACTTGAAGGAAGGCATGGAGTGCGAAGGCCTGGTCCACAACGACAAGGTGTTGATGGTGGATCTCCCGAATTTCGTAGAGTTGCGCATCACGAGGACCGACCCCGGCGTCAAGGGGGATACTGCGACCGGCGGCACCAAGCCGGCCACGCTGGAAACCGGCGCCACGGTCCAGGTGCCGCTCTTTCTCGAAGAAGGTGAAGTGATCCGCGTCGACCGACGAGAGGACAAATACCTGACTCGCGTATGAAGCCTCAAGAAATGCAGGAACTAGCGGAGCTGCTCCAGCAGCTGCCGGGCATCAAGTCCATCGAGCTTCGGGACGTGAAGAAGCTTGCCGAACTGTTGCGGCAGTCGCCGGAGATCGGCTCCATCGAGGTCAAGGGGTGGTTCGGTTCCCGAGTGGTCATCACCAGGACCAACGCCACCGCACCCTCCGTGGCCGCGCCACTGCCGAGTGCGCCTCCACCGCCGGCAGTCCCAGTCGCCGAGCCGGTCGTCCCCGCGCAACCAGCGCCGGCACCAGCCCCGGTGAGTGTCCTCAAAGAGATCAAGTCGCCGATGGTGGGGACGTTCTACCGGGCCCCGGAGCCAGGGGCAGAGCCCTACGTGCAGGTGGGTAGCCGCATCGGCTCCGGGCAGACGGTCTGCATCGTGGAAGCGATGAAGATCATGAACGAGATCGAGGCCGAGGTGACCGGAGTCGTGAAGGAGGTATGCGTCGAGGACGGGCAGCCGGTCGAATACGGTCAGGTCCTCTTCCAGGTCGACCCCAATGGCTGACGGCACCGACAAGGACCAAGGCAAGCCCCCGTTCAACTTCAAGCAGGCCATCGTCGAGATGGTCCAGCGCAATGGGTCCGACCTGTTGCTCAAGGTGGGCCGTTCGCCCACCATCCGCGTCAACGGGGAGTTGTCCGGACTGGCCATGCAGGCCCTGAAGCCGGAGGATCTCAAGCTCCTGGCCGAGCAGATCATGACGCCCCGCCAGGTCAAGGAGTTCTCCGAGCAGAAGGAAGCCGACTTCGCCATCGGGGTGCCCGGCGTGGGGCGGTTCCGGACCAATATCTATCAACAACGCGGCACGTTGGCGTTCGCGTTTCGGGGCATTCCCTACGAGGTCAAGACGATCGACGAGTTGGGGCTCCCGGACGTGCTCGAGGAGATCGCCCTCCGGCCGCGTGGCCTGGTGCTGGTCACCGGCATCACCGGGTCCGGTAAGTCGACCTGTCTGTCGGCGATGATCAACCACGTCAATCACCATCGTCGGGTCAACGTCATCACCATCGAAGATCCGATCGAGTTTCTCCATCGCGACGTCAACGCCAACATCTCCCAGCGGGAGGTCGGGACCGATACCCTGACCTTCGGCTCGGCGCTGCGCCATGTCCTGCGCCAGGATCCGGACGTCATCCTGATCGGGGAGATCCGGGACATGGAGACGCTCGATACGGCACTCAAGGCGGCGGACACGGGGCACCTGGTGTTCTCCACGCTCCACACCACCGACGCGACCCAGACCATCAGCCGGGTCATCTCGTTCTACCCGCCACACCAGCACCAGGAAATCCGGTCGTTGCTGTCAACGGCGCTGGCCGCGGTCGTGAGCCTCCGGTTGGTGCCGCGCAAGGATGGAAAGGGCCGGATTCCGGCCTCGGAGGTCCTGATCAACACCGCCGCGGTGGCGGACAACATCCGTGACATGGAAAAGGCGCTCAACATCCCTGACCTCATCGCCGAAGGGACGGTGTCGTACGGCATGCAATCCTTCGACCAGTCGCTGATGAAGTGGTACAAGGACGACGTCATCGCCTATGAGAGTGCCCTGTTCTACAGCTCGAACCCGAGTGAGTTTGCCCTTCGGGCGTCGGGCATCGACTCGGCCTCGGACCGGACCTTCTCGGAAATCCACGGAGAAGAGGGCGACCAGCCGCCCCCGAACCTCGACCTGACCCCGTAGATGTTCCGCAAGGTACTCATCGCCAACCGTGGGGAAATCGCCCTGCGGGTCATCCGCGCGTGTCGCGAGCTTGGCATCGAAACGGTTGCGGTGTACAGCGAAGCCGACCGGGAATCGTTGCACGTCCGGTTTGCCGATGATGACGTGGCCATCGGTCCGCCGATGAGCCGGTTCTCCTATCTCAACATTCCCAACCTGATCGCCGCCGCGGAGATCACCGGGGCCGACGCCATTCATCCGGGCTACGGCTTTCTGGCCGAGAACGCCGAGTTCGCGGACATCTGCAAGGCGTCCAACATCACGTTCATCGGCCCGACGGGCGATCAGATTCGCAGCATGGGCGACAAGGCCACCGCCAAGCGCCTGGCGCAGGAAGCGAACGTTCCCACGGTACCGGGGTCCGCCGGCATCATGGACGAGGTCGAGGAAGCCCTGGAAGTAGCGCAGGACATCGGCTATCCGGTCATCATCAAGGCGACGGCCGGGGGCGGCGGCAAGGGCATGCGCATCGCCAAGGACCCCGAACAGTTCGAGCAGTCCTTCACCCTGGCCCAGAACGAGGCCCTGGCCGCGTTCGGCAACGGCGGGGTCTACATCGAGAGATTCCTGAGCCGGCCGCGCCACGTGGAGATCCAGGTCCTGGGGGATACGCACGGGAAGGTGGTGCATCTCGGGGAGCGGGATTGCTCGGTGCAGCGGCGTCATCAGAAGCTGGTCGAGGAAGCGCCGAGTCCCGCGTTGGAGGCCCGGCAGGATCTGCGCGCGCAGATGGGCGAGGCCGCTGTCCGGCTGGCCTCCGCCATCGACTACGTCGGGGTCGGAACGGTGGAGTACCTGCTGGACGAGGACGGGCAGTTCTATTTCATGGAGATGAACACCCGGATCCAGGTGGAACACCCCGTCACGGAAATGGTGACCTCGTTCGACCTGGTGAAGGCTCAGATCCGGGTGGCCGCCGGGGAACCCCTCGGCTTCCTGGGTGACGGCAATCTGTTGCGCGGTCACGCCATCGAATGCCGGATCAACGCCGAGGACCCGTTCCGGAACTTCCAGCCGTCCCCCGGTCAGATTACGACGTTTCACCCGCCGGGTGGACCCGGGGTGCGCGTCGACACGCACATCTATGCCGGGTACACGGTGCCCCCGTACTACGACTCACTGCTGGCCAAGGTCATCGTGCGTGGCAACGATCGCGCGGAGGCCCTGGCCCGCATGGGGCAGGCGCTCGATTCCTTCATTGTCGAGGGAGTCGTCACGACGATTCCGTTCCTGTCGCGATTGATTCGCCACCCGGAGTTCGTGGCAGGGTCGGTCGACACCAAGTTCCTGGAGCGCACCCCGGAGTTGTTCGAGCCTCAGAAATGAGCATCGCCGTCGCGACGACCCCGGCCCAGGCGCCGGACGTCGCGGGCGCGACGGTGTTCGTCATCGACATTCTCAGAGCGACCACCACGATCTCGGCCGCTATGCATGGTGGAGCCGCGGCCGTCGTTCCGGCGGCCGGCATTCCCGAGGCCCGGGCGCTGGCCCGGGCCCTGGAAGCGGAGCGGCCGCTCCTGGCCGGGGAACGTGGCGCGGATCCGATTCCCGACTTCGACATCGGGAACAGCCCCGGGGACATGACGCCGGCGCTGGTCCAGGGCCGGGTGGTGGTGATGACGACCTCCAACGGTACCGGGGCACTCCGGGCGGTGGCCCAGGCAAGGGCAGTGCACCCGCTGGCCGCGACCAACCTGTCCGTGGCCACGTCCAGGGCGCAGGCCGTGCTGGAGCGCGGGGGCCGCCTGGTGGTGGTCTGCTCCGGAATGGCGGGACGGCCCTCACGCGAGGACCGCTATTGTGCCGGACGGTTTCTGGGCGTGTTGCTCAAACGGCAGCGCGGGTGGCTTGATGCATTCGACGAGGAGGCCAGGTCTTGCCTCGACTTGGCGACCCAATGTGGTGATGATTGGTATGGCGCCCTCATGTCCAGCCGGGCCGGCCAGAAGCTGACCGAGCATGGATACGGCGATGATGTGCGAGTGGCGGCACGGCAGGATCATTTTCCCGTGCTCCCCGAGTTGAGCGATGGACGCCTCCTGGTGACGGCCAACCATGAATGAATCCTTCAGACGACGGTTGACGGCGGTTGCGGCGTTGGTGCTTGGGCTGTTCCTGGCCCTGGCGCTCATCCCCAGCACGGCCACGGGACCCCTGGGTTCGGTCCTTGGCCGCTTCCTCTGGTGGTTTCTCGGCATCGGAGCGGTCGGTCTGCCGCTCTTGGGGTTGGCGTTGGCCCTGGCGGGGTTCGAACGGCTGCCACGATTCGATATGGCGCGTGTCGGTGGCCTGGCCGGGGGCCTGATTCTGTTGGTGCCGTACTTCATCGGGGTGCTCACCCGGACCAATTCGGACGCCCTCATCGGCGACCTGGCCGAATGGGGCGTGGCCGCTCGGCTCACCGGGATCCTGGCCGCCTTCGTGGCGACCGCGGCGATGAAGGTCATCGGATTTGCCGGCGCCGTCCTGGTGGGGTTCCTGGCGCTTTCGGCCCTGACGCTCTGGACCATTGGTTGGCATCCGCTGCAGCGGCTGGAACGCGGCGCGGAGCCGTCCGATCCCGACGGCTCGCAGCCGGCCACGCCGCCTCAGGTCGGTGCCGTCCCGACCGATGTGGTCGTCACCGCCGAGCCGCCGCCACCCCTCAAGCCCAAGAAGAAGAAAAAGAAGCCGGCGCGCGTCGATCCGGCCGTGCTCGACAAGGCGGCATTGGAGGACACGGCCCTGCCGCCGATCGAGCTGCTCGAGGCGCCCGCCGAAGACGATACCACCGCGGGCGAAGCCGGTCTCGATGCGTTGGGACAGGTGCTTCTCGAGACGCTTCGGACCTTCAAACTGGACGGCCGTATCGTGGGGCGGACGACCGGACCCGTGGTCACGCAATTCGAGGTGGAACCGGCCCGGGGCGTGAAGGTGGGCAAGATCGCGGCGCTGGCGGACGACCTGGCCCTGGCCATGCGCGCCCCGTCGATCAGGATCGTCGCGCCCATCCCCGGCCGGGGCGCGGTGGGCGTCGAAGTGCCCAACCCGACCGCCCATATGGTCACGCTGCGCGAACTCATGGAATCGTCCCAGTGGGAGAGCGCCAGGGCGGCGCTGCCGATTGCGCTGGGACGTGACCTCGAAGGACGGCCGGTGATCGCCGACCTGGCCAAGATGCCGCACCTGCTGATCGCCGGCGCGACCGGCTCAGGAAAATCGGTGGCGATCAACACCATGATCACCAGCCTGGTGTATCGCTACAGCCCCAAGGACCTGCGGCTCCTGATGATCGACCCCAAGATGGTCGAGCTCTCGATCTACAACGCACTCCCGCATCTGCGGCGCAAGGTCGTGACCAACAATCACGAAGCGGCCGGGGTGCTCAAGTGGGCCGTCATCGAGATGAATCGCCGCTACGAATTGCTCCACGCCAACAACGCGCGGAACCTGGCGGACTTCAATCGCAAGGTGGAGGACGGCAACCCCATGAAGAATCCGGTGCCGCCCAAGCCGACGCTGTCCAGTGTGGCGGTAGAAGAACCGGACACGCCGCCGCCCGAGGTGGTGGACGAGGAGTATTCGGAAGGGACGCTGCCGTATATCGTGGTGATCGTGGACGAGTTGGCCGACTTGATGATGACCGTACCTGGGGAGATCGAGACCCCGCTGGCGATGCTGGCCCAGAAAGCCCGCGCCATCGGGATCCACATCATCCTGGCGACGCAGCGACCGTCGGTCAACGTCATCACCGGCCTCATCAAGGCCAATTTCGCCAGCCGGATCGGTTTCCGGGTGGCCTCCAAGGTGGATAGTCGCACCATCCTGGACCAGAACGGCGCCGAGGCGCTGCTGGGGAACGGGGACATGCTGTTCCTGCCGCCCGGCAAGAACGAACCGATGCGGATCCAGGGAGCCTACATCGGCACGGACGAGAGCGAGCGGCTGACCCAATGGTACGTCGACCGACGTGAGGCTCGGCGGGCCAAGGCCCTGGAGGACACCCGGGAAGAGCAGGACATCCTCGAGGTGGTCCGCGCCCATGAGGGGGATGACGGAGGCTCGTCGGGTCCGTCGGGGTCGGAGGATCGCGACGAGCTGTTCCGGGACGCGGCCGAGGCGTGTCTGCAGAACCAGGGAGGCTCGACGTCGCTGCTGCAACGCAAACTGCGCATCGGGTATGGCCGCGCCGCGCGGATCATCGACCAGCTGTACGAAGTGGGCATCCTCGGCCCGCCCGACGGCAGCAAACCCCGGGAAGTGCTGATCGGGTTCGACCAAATCGACGAGTACTGCCGCTGAGGCTGTCGGCCCGGCACCCCCGCTGCTCAGAATCGCCGCCGAACCCGGGCGGCTTTTTTGATGCTCGCCGCATCGGTGCGATACCCTCGGGGCTCCGGTCTGCCGGTAGCTTCACTGCCATGGCCAGACGATTCGTGCCTGTCAGCGAATGGCGTGACGACCGGCATCGACGTGGGGTGTACGCCGAGCTGGAGGCGGCGGCGTATCTGACCGCCTGTGGCTGGCAGGTGGAAGCGCACCGGTTTCGCGTGGGCCGGAGCGACATCGACCTCATCGTCCGTCGTGGCCGGCTGGTGGCGTTCGTCGAGGTGAAGGAACGTCTCGGCACGGGCTACGGGACGGCGCGGGAAGCCGTCGGGTGGCGCAAACGGTTGCGGTTGGGCCGGGTCGCGGCCGCCTGGACGGACCGTCACGGAAAGGCTGGCGACTGTTACCGGTTCGATCTGGTGGCGGTTGGGCGGGGAGCCGCTCTTGGGGCCGGCTCGGGCCGGAGGATCGAGCACGTGGAAGACGCCTGGCGGATGGAGTGGGGTGCCTGGGCGGTTCGACGCTAGAGGCCACTTGCTTCGGAATCTGTTCGGTGA
>JBDHIK010000106.1:0-8842 GCA_039587475.1 Gemmatimonadota bacterium
GAGCAACGCTGGACCACGCCGCGCAGTGCAGCCCAGAGGCGCGTGCGGTCATCGTTGCCGATGGGACGCCCGTAGGCTATCTCTGCTGGCAGGCGCTCAACTGCGGCAGAGCTCGCGGAGGAGGGGCTCACCGATCTCCCGGAACACCTCCAGGGTCCATGAAGAAGACCGATCGTGAACTAGGGATGCTGCGGCACATCACGCGCCGCGATTTCGTCCACGGGGCCAGCCTCGCGGCGATGGGACTGATGCTGCCGGCCGGCTGTGGACCCGCCCCCGAGGACGGCACCGCACCAATTGCCAGCACCGGGTATCCGCCGGCGCGGACCGGGATGCGGGGATCGCAGCCGGGCTCGTTCGAAACCGCCCACGCCCTCGCCCGCGACGGCGTCCGGTTCGAGGATCCCGTCGACCTCGACGAGGCCTACGACCTCATCGTCGTGGGGGCGGGGATCAGCGGACTGACAGCCGCCTACCAGTATCGCAAGCGATTCGGACCCGCGTCCCGCATCCTGATTCTGGACAATCACGACGACTTCGGAGGCCACGCCCGGCGAAACGAATTCCACCAGGGTGGCGACATGCGGCTGTCCTGGGGTGGCACCATGAATCTCGAGTACCTGTCGTTCTCGGACACGGTACTGGCGTTGCTCGCCGAGCTGGGCATCGACCCCCACCGATTGAGCGAGGAGCTGGATTTCCACTACGGTGGTGACCGGCCCGCCATCTGGTTCGACGCCGCCACCTACGGCAGGGACGTCCTGGTCCCCGGCTTCTCGATGTACAGTCGCAACCTCGCGGCGCTGGAGCGGATCGACGACTTCCCGATCAGCGCATCCGCCAGGGCCGCCCTGAAACAGTTCTATGCGTCCGATGGCGACGTGCTCCAGGGGATGGGCCAGCCTGAGATCGAACGGGTCCTCCGACGGACCAGCTATGCCGATTTCCTGTCCCGATACGCGGGGCTCCCAGACGAAGCGGTGGACCTGTTCACCAAGGCCACGGACGGGTACTGGGGGGTGCAGCCGCACAGCCTGTCCACCACCGAGGCCATGAACGCGTGGTTGCCCGGATCACACCTGCTGGGGAAGGCATCCGCCCGCGCGACCGGCCTGGAGACGTCCGAACGGGTGGCCATGTTTCCGGACGGTAATGCCTCCATTGCCCGCCTCCTGGTCCGCTCCCTCATTCCCGGTGTTGCCCCCGGGGCACGGGCCGAGAACGTCGCGTCGGCTCGTTTCGAGTATCAGCACCTCGATCGCCCTGCCAACCCGGTATCGCTGCGCCTCGAAGCGACGGCCGTGCATGTCGCCAACGAGCGCGGTGGCGTGGCCGTCACCTACATCAAGGACGGCGTCACCACGAGGGTCCGCGGAAGACATGGGGTGCTGGCCTGCTACCACACGATGATCCCACATCTCTGCCCGGAACTTCCCGAACCGCAGAAGGAGGCGGCACGGTATCAGGTCAAGCATCCCATGCTCGTCACCAACGTGCTCCTGCGCAGCGGCAGGCCGTTCGAGGAGTTGGGGATTTCCGGAGCCTACTGTCCCGGTCGCATGCATGCCAAGGTGTGGCGGATCTCCGGCGTCAACACGGCCGGGTACACGGGGGGCCGTGACCTTCGGGGTCCCGTCCCCGTCATGTTCTGGGGTATGGTCGCTCCGCCACGGCGGGACGTCCCCATTCACGAACAACTTCGGCAGTCACGACACGCCATGTTGGAGATGACGTTCGAGGACTACGAACGCGAGGTCCGAACCGTGCTCGACGGTATGCTGGGCCCCGCCGGGTTCGATGCCGCCACCGACATCCTCGCGATCACGGTCAACCGGTGGCCGCACGGATACGCCTACGGATACCTCGATCTGTGGGATCCGGAGTGGGACGAGGGCCAGGCCCCGCATGAGATCGCCCGACGACCCGTGGGGAACATCGCCATCGCCAATTCCGACGCGGCGGCGTCCGCCTACACCCAAGCGGCCATCGAGGAAGCCATGCGGGCGATCGACGACCTGAGCTAGTCGATTGCTCCCGAGCAGCACCGCGGACGGTCCAGATTCCCTGCCACCGCGGGTCGGCGTCGGTGCAAGCGGTGGATGGGCCGCACCTTCTCGCTCCCCCTTGTGGCTCCCGATTCAGCGGATATCGTCCCCCGGGCACGACCGCGCGCCATCGATCAGGCCAAACCACGGGAGGGAGCCATGTACATGGTCCGAGAAGTCATCCACTGCAAACCGGGTACGGTCAGCGACCTGGCCAACAAGTTCAAGGCCGTCGGCGAGATCATGCGGACGATGGACCTGGAGCCGCATCGCCTCTATACCGACCTGTCCGGAGAACCGTTCTGGACCCTGGTCGTGGAACGTGAGTACGAGAGCCTGGACCAGGCCCAGGCCCTGGAATCGAAGGTGTTCGGGGACGAGCGGTCCCGGGCTGCCATGGAGGGCTACCACGAGCTGATCGAGAGCGGGCGCCGGGAGTTCTACCGCGTGGTGTCCTGACGAGTGGGAGACATCTTGGCCTTGGTAGCAGCCGCGGCCGCCCCTCCGTTCCTCGCGGAGGTCGTGGCGCTCATCGCCACCGGTGCCGTCATCGCCTATGTCGGCACCCGGTTCGGCATCATGCCGATCGTGAGCTTCCTCATCACCGGCGCGGTCCTGGGGCCCCACGCGCTGGGCGTCGTCCATGACGAGGCGCTGATCGAGTCGGCCGCCGAGCTCGGCGTGGTCCTCCTCCTCTTCACCATCGGCATCGAGTTCAGCCTCGAGAAGCTGGCACGCATCAAACGCCTCATCCTGATCGGCGGCGGGCTGCAAGTGGCGCTCGTCGTCCTGCTGGTGACGGGCCTCTTGTCGGCGCTGGGAGTGCCCTGGCGGGCCGGGGTCTTCACCGGCTGCCTCGTGGCGCTGTCCTCGACCGCCATCGTCATGAAGCTCCTCATGGAGCGCGGCGGCATGAACAGCACCGAGGGGCAGGCGGCACTTGGCATCCTCATCTTTCAGGATCTCGCCGTCGTCGCCATGGTGCTGCTGGTCCCCATGCTCGGCGGCATGGGCGGTGGCGCGACCGACATCGGATTGGCCCTGGTCAAGGCCGCCGGCATCGTGGTTCTGGTCATCGTGGCCGCCCGCCGCGTGATGCCCCGGATCCTCGAAGCGGTGGCCCGGACCTGTTCACAGGAAATCTTCCTCCTGACGGTGGTGAGCATCTGCCTGGGGACCGCCTGGCTTACCAGCTTGGCGGGCGTGAGCCTCTCCCTGGGAGCATTCCTCGCCGGCCTGGTCGTCAGCGAGAGCCGCTTCAGCCACATGGCGTTCGGCGAGATCCTGCCCCTGCAGATCCTCTTCAGCGCCCTGTTCTTCGTCTCCGTCGGGCTGCTGCTGGACGTCGGGTTCCTGGTGGCCAATCCCCTCCCGGTCCTGGGCGTCATCGCGGCGGTCCTGGTGATCAAGACCCTGGGCGCCAGCGCAGGCCTGTTGGCCATGAAGTATCCCGTGGTGCCGGCCCTGGGATCCGCGGTCATCCTGGCCCAGGTGGGGGAGTTCTCCTTCGTGCTCGAGCGCGCCGGCCGCGAAGCCGGGCTCTTTCCGGCCGGCATCCGGGACGGTGGGCCTGAGACCTTCATCGCCGCCACCGTCGCGCTCATGATCGGGTCGCCGCTGTTGTACCGGGGGGCCGAGTGGTTGCAGACACGTGGCGGCCGCGGCCCAGAAGCGGACGCCGGTCCCACGGAGGCCACGGCCGGCGAGGATCTCCGGGACCACGTCATCGTCGCCGGCTTCGGGACCGCGGGCCGCGAGCTGGCCCGGGAGCTCACCCGGCGCGGCACGCCACTCCTCGTGGTAACGCTGAGCCCCGACGGCGCCCACGAGGCCGAGCGTCTCGGATTCCCCGTCTTGCGCGGCAACTATACGCGCCAACACGAGCTGGAACTCGCGGCGGTACGGCAGGCCCGCCTCTTCGTCGTGGCCGACGACGAGTTCGAAACGGCCGAGCGTGCGGTCGCTGCGGCCCGGACCCTCAATCCCGCCCTCCCCATCCTGGTGGCCACTCCCAGCGCGGGGCACGCTCCCGCACTCGATGACCGCGGCGCCACGGATGTCGTCGTGGCCGAGCACGAAGGCCTGGTCGGTGTCCTGGGTCGGGCCCTGGCGCTGACCGGAGCGCCGGGCGAGGAAGTGCACGAGGCGGAGTCGCGCCTCCGGGATGCCGTCCGCACGGCCGTCAGGGAACGCGGAGCGGCCGGTACCACGATTTCCGTGGGGAAGCCGGTGTCGCTGAGTGCGGCGGAAAGGGCATCACGGCGTTGTTCCCACACGGCCGACGCGCGGGAGGTAACGTCCCGGACACACGGGTGCGAGACCTGCCTCGAACTGGACTGGGACTGGGTCCACCTCCGCATTTGCCTGACCTGTGGGTACGTGGGTTGTTGCGATTCCTCGCGCGGGCGGCACGCCACGAAGCACTACCACGCCGAGGGACACCCGCTGGTCAAGTCGCTGGAGCCGGAAGACGCGTGGGTCTGGTGTTACGACGACCGGACCTTCCTGTGAGGAGCCACCGGCATCACGAACACCGCCGATCCGGCGCCGGCGCTCGGGCCCCGCAACGGTGCGCTGCCTGGGATCGGCGCTCGAGGGCACGCTGTGGAGCCTGTCCCGCCGCGGGGGGCGGCGACCGCTTGTCGGTCCAGGCCCAGACGTTATCGTCAGGGCAGGCAGGACTGACCGGGAACCACGATCTGGGGGGACGATGACCACGGCGATTCCAGCAGCACTCCATCACACCTGCTTCCTCGTTCGGGACCTGGAAGGCGCCGCGCAGGGACTCGCGGACTCGCTGGGCCTGGGCCCGTGGAACCTCTGGACGATCGAGCCGACGGAGTGCACCGTGCGCGGACAGAAGAGCGCCTTCTCGTTCCGGGTCGCGCTGGCCACCGTGGGCGGTGGGACCTACGAACTGATCACCCCTCATCGCGGGCGCAGCGTCTACGACGAGCATCTGGAGCAGCATGGAGAGGGCTTTCACCATACCTGTCTCGTCTACCCGAGCCTGGCCGCCGTGCGCGAGGCCAAGGCCGAGCTGCGCCGACAAGGCCGGGAAGCGATCCAGGAGGGGAGCGGGGGAGACGTGTTCGAGTTCGGGTATTTCTCCTTCCCGGAGATCGGCTCACTGGTCGAGCTCCTGTTCCTCGATGCGGACCGGCTGCCTCCGCCGGAGGCGGTCATCAACCCAGCAACCTAGGCGCCCGTGCGGGTCCAGCACGCGTCGACCCCGCAGGGGCAGCGGCATGAGGACATCGCCCCGGTTGGAGTTCACCTGCGGCCCCGGATCTGGACGACCCGTGAGGGGTGGGGGCACGCCGGGCCGGCGAGGTCACTTTGAACCGATGAGCAAGATCTTCTTCTACGGCCTGTTCATGGATCGGTCTCTTCTCACCACGAAGGGCCTCCATCCCGAGACGATCGGGCCCGCCGTGCGTGTGCCCCGGCCCGGCATGCCCTTGCCCTTGAGCTTGAGCTGGGTGCCGCTCTGGCTGCCGGGCGTGATCGTGAGCATGGCCGTCTTCCCGTCGGGCAGGGTGAGCGGCACCTTGGCGCCCCGCGCCGCCTCCCACGGTGACACGGGGAGCGTGGTGGCAATGTCGCGGCCGTCGACCGCAAAGCGCCGATCGGGCGCCAGGTGGACCCGCAGGAAGAGATCGCCCGCCGGGGGGCCGTCCGTGCCGGCGCCGCCCTGACCCGACAGCCTGATGCGCATGCCGTCGGTGGTCCCCGGTGGGATCGACACGTCGAGCGTCTTCCGGTGGCGGTGCACCTGGCCCATGCCATCGACTTCCACCGCGTCCATGCCGAGGCGCCGCGTGGCGCCCGAGAAGGCATCCTGGAAGCCGACCTCGATCTCGGCTTCGTGGTCGGCACCCCGCCTCGGCGGCGCCTGGTAGTGATGATACGACGGGCCGCCGCGCCCGCCTGCCGAAGCCCTCCGCCTAGTTCCCCGGCGCCGGTGTGTACCAGATAGGCGAGCTGTAGGCCCGTTCCTGGGTAGTCATCGGCACCTCGGGACCCATGGTGATGCCGAAGCGCTTGGCGTCGTAGGCCGTCCAGCGCGGCGTGGGAATCTCCAGCACCCGCACGTAGTAGAATGCCGATTCGTCCGGATCGAAATCCGGATCGGTCCATACCGCCGACAGCTGTGCGTCTCCGATGGTGTTGGCCCAGGTGGCTTCCGGCACATTCACTGTGTTGCCGACGGGCGGAATCTTGCCGTCGACGCCAATCGGGCGTCTCCCGGCGTCTCCCCAGGCGATGTCGTAAACCTTCTCATGCAGCTCGCCGTCGCTGTCGCGCCAGCCTTTGATCATCTGCACGCGATCGAGGTTTGCTCCGATCGGGTCTTTCTGGGCGGCGACCAGGAAGGTCGGGCTCGTTCTCTGTCTGGCAATCTCGGCTGATATACCAATATATGTCTTACCGTCAGGGTCGCCGGGTGCGTTCTCGCTGTAACCCAGGAAGCTCAGCGTATTGGATTTCGCCGTCTTCCCGCTTCTGAATGCCTCGCGGACGGCGGCAGCTTCAGGGTCACCATGCAGCTCCCCGCCCATGGGTACACCCTTGTCGTAACCCAAGGCGACAAAGTCAGAGCGTTGGTCGTCTCCCGGCTTGAAATCCCAGCCTCCGAACATCCGTACCGTGAGTCTGGTGCCCGTCGTCGCGTAAACCTCTTTCCGTTTGAGCGCATCGAACAGCGCCGCACGGGTGTTCTCAGTGGCCCAGATACCGGTCAGGCCGGACGCGGTTTCCGACCAGCCTGGCTGAGTGCCTATCTCCGAAGTCCTGAACGGTGTCTCCCAGCGTTTAGCGTCCGGCTCGGATGAGGCGCTCTTGCCCATGAATTGGGCTTCCTCCTGCCCGGGCAGCCCCGTGTGGGAATCGCCGGCGCCAGCGAGACCGAACTGGAACGGGTTGGCACCCAATCCGGCCTCTAACTGCAGCCCCAGCTTCAAAGCGGAGCGCGTGTACGATCCCGGGAGCATCTCCGTCGTCACGCGTTTGCTGAAGTCCAGGTTGCCGACATCCCAGGTTTCGTAGTCCGCAAACTCATCGTCGGGCGACAAGAATGGGTGAGTTTCGCCGTCGCCTTTGATCTGAGTCGTTTCGTAAACGGGCTCCCAACGCATGCGGGTCTCCGCGTAGGACCTGTTCATGGCCTGCCCGTTGAACCTGGTCAACTCGAACATCCGGCCGCTGCTCCAGTTGCCGTTGTGTGCGATCGCCAATACGCTCCCGCCGGTCTTATCCTCGTAGGCCTGCAACACCTCCCACAGGTCCTCCGGGTCCGCAGTCTCGGCGAAGGTGAGCGGCAACGTCTGGCTGGCTTTGTCGCTGTCGTCCCGATAGATGACGACCCGGTGCAAGTTGTCGCCTCCGGGCGCGGAGCTCCACTCGTAGGCAATGAAGGCAGTGAATTGGCCCGGGTCGTTGTGCTTCTCTGCCGCCTCGATCGATTTCGCCCAACCGGGGGCAAGCATCTCTGGGTCGTCCAGAGCCCAGGGCATGTCTCCGCCCCCCCCGAATCCCTTGATAATCTCGTCCGCCACAATCCTGCGCTCCGCTTCGCCACCTGTCTGCAGCAACTCGTACCAGCGCTGTCCAAGCTCTTCGCTGACGATCCAGGGATCGCCAGCCGCTGCTCGGTTGGTAAAGTCGTATCCGTCGCTGTGGTCGGCGATCACCAGCCAGTCGAGTGGTCGGGTCAGTTGCGTTTTCCAACCCTTGAACGAGGTGACTTCTTCGCCACGGGCGTACCGGTAGGCATCGTCGGGTGAGATGGTGGAACCCCATGCAGCAGCGTCCAAAGACATCGACGTGTGGACGTGGGCATCACCGAAGTAGACGTTCTGCGGGTGTTCACTGGGGGTGATGTACCTCCCTGCCTCGGCCTCCTGACCATATACGGGGGCAATAAGCACCAAGGCAGTAGCAAAACACAGTAGTGCGTTCCGGATGTGCGCAGTCGTTGTCATTGTCCTTGCCTTGTGTGCGGTGTGGATGTGGCGTATTTACCGTTGTAAGCTACGGCCAGATGAGAGACTGTCCAGAGAGACCCCGGGGCAGACCGAGGAGAATCTCATGAAGGTTTCACCGGTGGCTAGAGGTATTACGGGGGATTGAATTGACCGGCTGGCTCGCCGGGAAGTAATCTCACTGTTGGAGTGCAGATTGAAGTGGGCGGCAAACCCATTGTCAGGGTCCTGAGGCCGGTCGGGCCGCTCGCGAAACGTCCGATGCAATCGGAGCCATCATGATGCAGGACGGCGTAACAGGAAGAGACGTGTGGACTGTACCCCACCCGGGGCCAGCGGCGCTCGGTCGGCTCGGCCTCCTGGCGTTGCTCGCACTGGTGGCGCTGGGGTGCCACAAGGGTGCGCCTGCGCTGGAACCCTACGAGGGCGCGTCGGTCATCCAGGAGGAGCGGGACATCGTCAACGAAGTGATCCCCGATTCTGCCCGTCGAGCAGACATCATGGCCATCCTCGACCGAACCGAGGCGCGGCTCCAGCGCTTCACTGAAGAGGTCGCTCCCCTGGGGGACAGCCTGCGGGTCCTGTTCCGCTCGCGCGACGCGACGGACGAGCAAATCACCGACGTGTATCGCAGCATCTCCGAACTCAGGGCCGACGCCCTACGCGACTTCATGCGACACCAGCTCGAGATCCGGGAGATCACGTTCGCCAACGAGTGGGCAGAAATCAGTGGGCGCGACGAGCGCCTCATCGGCAATTAGGAGGTCAGGATGATCATCGCGGCCGTATTGATGCTGTTCGGGGGTGGCGGGG
>JBDHIK010000285.1:0-3685 GCA_039587475.1 Gemmatimonadota bacterium
AGCATGATCTTGACCGGACCCACCGGGAGCTGGCCGCCGACACCGAAGTCCACCGCCACATCGAAGCTCTTGAACGAGTCCTTGACGTCGATCTCTTCATCGCCGTCCTCGACCCCCACCAGATTCGCACTGGTCAGGAAGGAGAAGTTGAAACCGCTGATGACGTAGACCTTGCCGCCTACGGTCACGAACTTCGCCAGGATGGGAACGGCGACGTAGCTGAGATCGAGGTTGGCGAAATCCACCGGATCCTCCTGGTCATCCACCTCCAGCTGGAGGGTTGCACCCCTCGGCAGGATCATCGGTTGCACGCTCAGCCACACGTCGTCCGTGAGATGAAACTCGCCGATGAGACCGAAGCCGAAGCCCGAGTTACCGGCGTACGAGAAGTCGTCCGGGGCGTCGCCGCTGACTCCGGCGAAGTTCAGGTCGCCGAAGGCCCCGATCGTGACCTGGGCCTGCGCGGGTGGCGCCAGCAACAAGGTCAGGATCAGGAGAAGAGGCAGATAGCGGGCATTCTTCATCGTGGCTCTCTTGATAAGGCCCGGGTGGGCTCGGTCAGACCGGCCGAGGCATTACACAACTACATGCCTGAATCTTGCCCGGTGGCAGCAGAACGGCAACCGCGGGACTGCCATTTGGCTTGTTCGCGGCTACATTCCGGCCATGACTATACGAGCCGCCTCACCTCGTGCGATCGCCCTGTCGTGGGTCATCACGCTGTCCGTTGGCCTGACGGGCCTCATCGGGTGCGCGGAGCCCACCCAGCAGACCGAACGCCCCCTGGTCCAGGAATTCCCGCCCGGCTGGCGCTACCCGCCGGCGGACGCGCCGCTTCGGGCGGTCCACGGCATGGTCGTCTCCACGGATTCCCTTGCCAGTGCAGCCGGGCTGAGCATGCTGCAGGCGGGCGGGAACGCGGTGGATGCGGCCGTGGCAACGCACTTCGCTCTTGCCGTCGTGAACCCGGAAGCCGGGAACATCGGGGGCGGTGGTTTCATGGTCGCCCGCATGGCCGACGAAACTCGCGCGGCGCTGGACTTCAGGGAGAAGGCGCCGCTCGCCGCGTCCGCCGACATGTTCCTGGACGCCGATGGCCGCGTTACGGACGCGGGGGTCATCGGGCACCTGGCTTCGGGCGTGCCGGGTTCGGTAGCTGGAATGCGCGAAGCGTGGAGCCGCTTCGGCACTCTGCCCTGGTCGGATCTTCTGCAGCCTGCAATCCGCCTCGCACGGGATGGCTTCGTGATCCGGCCGCGACATCTCGCCTCTGTCGGCCCACGATCCGACGACATCCTGCGCTTCCCGACCACCGCGGCCGTGTTTCTCCCCGAAGGAGAGGCACCGCCGCAGGGCTCCGTGTTCCGCCAGCCGGACCTGGCGCGAGCCCTCGAAGCGATCGCCATGGATGGCGCCGCGGCCTTCTACCGGGGCTGGATCGCCGACTCCACGGTGGCCGAGATGGAACGTGGCGGAGGGCTCATCACGCACGAGGACCTCGCCACCTACGAGGCCGTGTGGCGCGAGCCGGTGGTTCTGGGTTACCGGGGCTACGACATCATCACGATGCCGCCCCCATCCTCCGGTGGCGTGACGATGGGACAGATCCTGAACATCGTCGAGAGTTTCGATCTCGCTTCGTTCGGCTGGCTGTCCGCAGACCACGTGCACGTCGTGGTCGAGGCGATGCGGCGGGCTTACGCCGACCGGAACTTCTTCCTCGGCGACCCGGACTTCGTCGACATTCCAATGGGCAGGCTGCTATCGCAGGCCTACGCGGACTCCCTGGCGGGCACGATCAACATGCGGCTCGCGTCGGATTCGCGGGCCTTCAACCGCGTGCCCGAGGAATCCACCCAGACCACGCACTACTCGATCGTCGACCCCGAGGGCAACGCGGTCGCGGTGACCACGACCATCAACAGCGATGGACGACTTCACCTCGAAGCCGGGAGTCCCGAACCAGTTCGGTCTCGTCCAGGGCGAGGCCAACGCGATCGAGCCGGGTAAGCGGATGTTGTCGGCGATGGCGCCGACCATCGTCGTGGACCCGGAAGGCCGGACGGACCTGGTGACGGGCACTCCGGGTGGAGCCACGATCATCACGACGATCGCTCAGATCGTCTCCAACCACATCGACTTCGGCATGCCGGTCCGAAGCTCGGTGGACGCTCCCCGGTTCCATCACCAGCATCTGCCGGACCTGGTACGCTACGAGCCTGCGGGGCTGCCGGACTCGGTGATCGCTGACCTGCAGCGGCGCGGACACGTGCTCGAGGAACGTGACGAGATCAGCGGCGACGTGCAGTCGATCCATATCCGGGACGACGGCACGCTGCTGGGGGCATCGGACCGACGACGCGGCGGACGGGCCCTGGGTTACTGATGACAGGCGGGCGGCCGCGGAGAAGCGACCGCCCGTCCTGCAGGGATTGGGGAGGACTCAGGCGGGCCGTCTGAGCGTGAACGTCTCCTCGACCCGCAGCGTCATCTCCGATCCTGCTTCGAGCACGGCGTCCACGTCTCCGGTGCCCATGGCTATCGCTGTTCCGGCCGCAGCACCCGCTACCCCACCGATGATCGTTCCCGTGGCGTTGCCCCCGATCACCCGCCCCAGTATCCCGCCCACGACCGCGCCGGCGCCGATCGTGACGGCCTTCTCTTCGGTGCTCTTCCGGCCGCGGGTGGTGGCCTCAGCCTCGGTCACCGTGAGGGCTACCTGGTGGGACTCGGCATCCAGCAGAAGGTGCCCGAAGTCAAGGCGGATCATGGCCTGCTGCCCTGCGGAGCCAGACACCTCGAGAGCTGTCACCTCGCCCTCTATCTTCGTCCCTGCCGGGATGGGTAAGCCCGCCGCGTCGGTCACCGGGCCGATCAGGGTCACCGTGAAACGGTCACCGACGTTGCTGGTCCCGGTGCTCAGCTCCTGGTCGAGACTGACCCGCATCAGGGTGCCGGCCGACACCGAGACATCACGATATGCCGGCGCCGGTGGCGGCTTGGGGTCGGGCGTGGCGTCTGCCTGCCGGGCCGGTGCCGCACGATGTGAGTCGCGCCGTGGCGGGATATCCACCGGAGCCTCGGCCTGCGCCTCCCCTTCCCCCTCGCTGGCCACGGACGTGTCCGCCAGGGCGGCCAGGGAATCCTGCGCCATCGCGAGATCGAGCTCCCGGTCAAGCGGATCCACTTCGTCATCCGACCCGCCGCACGCCGCGAGTGAAACAGCGGCGAACATCAGTAACACCGGTGACAGCATTCTGAACTTCTTGCGCATCTCGACCCTCCATTGCTCCGTTGGACCTCGCAGGGGCCTGTACCGTACTCTATAGTTCCATCCGCATACTCGTACCGCGCGACCGGCAGTCGGATCCTGCCGCAGCGGCAACGTGCGGAAGAGAGTACCCGACAACCAGCAACGACCGGGCCACGAATGCACCACCTTCGTACTCTGCTACCGTACTACAAGCCCTACTGGAGGGGACTGGTAGCCGGCATGGTGCTGGTCGTGGTGTCGAACGTATTCACCATCGTGGGCCCGTTCATCGTCAAACTGGCCATCGACGGGCTCATCGCCGAGCTGTCCCGATCCCGCATCATCCAGTACGCCCTGTTGCTGGTCGGGGCTGCGCTGATTGCCGGCGCCGCGCGCTACGGGATGCGGGAGTTCCTGAACGGGATCAGCCGT
>JBDHIK010000016.1:0-40517 GCA_039587475.1 Gemmatimonadota bacterium
GAGGAACGGAATGCGCACGACGCCCAGCATGTAGATCCCGAACAGAATGATCAGGACGCCGCCCCCGCGGGCCAGCCACACCGAGTTGAAGTTGAGGGCCCGGCCCAGTGCCGTGGCACTCAGTCCGATTACGATGAACACGACGGAGAATCCCGCCACGAACAATCCTGAATGCACCATCGCCGTGCGGCGCTTGGTGGACATCTCCTCGATACTCATTCCGGTGACGAACCCGAGGTAGGATGGCACCAGCGGCAGCACGCAGGGCGACAGGAAGCTCAGGACCCCCGCGGCAAACGCCACGAACAGCCCCAGGCTGGCGGAATCATCCATGGCATTCACCGCGAGGGTGGCAGGGAACCGCAGTGGCCGGGCGCATCAGTACCCCGCGCCGCCGCCGCCCAGGCGGGGATCGCTGACCCCCTGCCATCCGGTCGGCGTGCGGATGATGGCTTCGATGTCGCCGGAGGTGCCTTTCGGGTCGATGTCGTGTCCCATCCTCTCCAACGCGGCAAGCACTTCGGGACGGAAGCCGCCGCGCTCGATCCGGATCTGGTCCGGGAGGGCCTGATGATGCATGCGCGGGGACCCCACCGCCTCGGGCAAGGACATGCCGTGGTCCACCACGTTCGAGATCACATGGTACACCATGGTAATGATGCGGGAACCGCCGGGGGTTCCCACGACCAGGAACAACTCACCGTCGGGGTCGAGGACGATGCTGGGTGTCATGGCGGACAGCATCCGTTTGTGTGGCTGAATGGCGTTGGCCTCTCCCTGGACCAGCCCATAGTTGTTGGGTCGGCCCGGGGCGGTGGCGAAGTCGTCCATCTCGTCGTTGAGCAGGAACCCGGCTCCCGTGACCGTCACGTGGCTCCCGTAGCTGTTGTTGAGTGTGGTGGTGACGCTGACGGCGTTGCCTTCGGCGTCGATGACGGAATAGTGGGTGGTCGAGGTACCATCCCGCAGGGATGGATCGAACGGGGGTGTCGGGGTGGCGCGCCTGGGATCCACGGACCGCCACAGGCTGTCGGCGTATTCCTGGGACAGCAACATGTCTCGGGGGATATTCACGTAGTCGGGGTCGCCCAGGTACACGTTTCGGTCCGTGAAGGCCCGCCGCATGGCCTCGGCCTCGTAGTGCATCAACTGGGCGGACCCGAACGGCGGCAGCGTGTCGAGGTTTTCCACCAGGTTCATGATCAGCGCCAGGGTGATCCCGCCCGATGAGGCCGGCGACATGCTGTAGATCGTGTGGCCTCGATACTCGAATTCCACAGGGTCGCGCCACTTGGCTTCGTAGGCCTCGAGGTCAGCGTGGCTGATCAACCCGCCGCCTCGCTCCATCTCCTCCACGATCAGATCGGCGACCCAACCACGGTAGAACCCGTCCTCCCCCCGGTCCCGAATGGCCATCAGCGTTCGTGCCAGGTCGGGTTGGCTCCATACGGTACCGGCAACCGGGGCCTTGCCTCCTGGGAGAAACGCCTGCCGGGATCCTGGAAAGATGTAGAGGCGCGCCCGGTGGTTGTCGATGGACCGCTCCCGATAGTCGTCGACCAGGAACCCGTCGCGAGCCAAGGCGATCGCCGGCGCCATCACCTCCTGCCGGGTCAGAAGACCGAAGCGGCGATGGGCCTCCAGCATCCCGGCGACCGAGCCCGGGACGCCCACCGCCAGATGGCCGGTCCAACTCAGTGCCGTCGGATCGCCGTCGATGTCGAGGTACATGTCTCTGCTCGCGGCCGCGGGCGCCATCTCCCGATAGTCGATGGCTGCCACGCTGTCTGCCATGCGGATGACCATGAATCCGCCGCCCCCGAGGTTGCCCGCTTCGGGGTGCGTGACCGCCAGGGCGAACCCGACCGCCACGGCAGCATCCACCGCGTTGCCGCCGGCCAGCAGCATATCCCGCCCAACCTCGCTGGCGATGGGGCTGCCGGAGACCACCATGGCTTCGGGTGCCTCAGTGACGACCGACTGGTCCGTCAGCCCCCAGTCCGGGTCGGGACCGGAGGCAGGGGGGGCGGCACACGCTGCCAGCGTCAGGATCAACACGATGGTGGTCGGTCGCTGCGGCACGAAAACCTCTGGAGAATGGGTGGGCGGTTGCCCGGTGGTCTGAACGCCACCTAATTTAGCCTGGCTTCGCCACTTGCAACCCCCAACAGGCCTTTCATGCCCCGACCCTTCGAGGATCCCCGGCTCACCGAGCGGCGCAACCCCGCCTCGGGCGCCATCGATACCGGGTCTGCCCTGGATATCGTCGATCTCATTGCGGCGGAAGATGCTACGGTTCCGGCGGCCGTGGCCGGGGCGCGCCGGGATATCGCCCAGGCCGTCGACCTCATCGAGGATGCCTTCCGGAGAGGTGGTCGGCTGGTCTACATCGGCGCCGGCACCAGCGGGCGCCTTGGCGTGCTCGACGCGTCGGAGTGTCCGCCCACCTTCCGATCGGACCCGGACATGGTGGTTGGCATCATTGCCGGCGGGTACGATGCCCTGACTCGTTCGGCCGAGGGTGCCGAAGACGATCGCGACGCCGGTGCCGCCGCCATGGACGAACACGGGATCGACGAGCGGGTTGTCGTCGTCGGTATTGCGGCCAGCGGCAGCACGCCGTATGTCGCGGCGGCGTTGGCCCGGGCACGGCAGCGTGGCGCCAGGACCGTCTGTGTGACCTGCTCGGAGCCGGATGCGGCGCTGCGGTCCGCCACGGACACGGTCATCTTCGTGCCGGTCGGGCCTGAAGTGGTGACGGGGTCGACGCGCATGAAGGCTGGAACCGCCACGAAGCTGGTCCTCAACACGCTCAGCACCGCCGCGATGATCCGCATCGGCAAAGTGTACGGCAATCTGATGGTCGACCTCCAGGCCTGGAGCGACAAGCTGATCGATCGGGGGGAGCGCATCGTCATGGAGGCGGCCGCCGTCAGTCGTGAGAATGCGCGTCGCGCCATCGAGGACGCCAACGGGTCGGTGAAGACGGCCATCGTCATGCTGCGACGCGGTGTCGACCGCAACGAAGCTGAGGCGCTGGTGGCCAGCCATGGTGGCAAGCTCCGGCCGATCGTCGGTGACCCACCGTCGGTGCCACACCGTGACTGAACGCCCCTCCTTGGCCATTGGCCTCATGTCGGGGACGTCACTCGACGGGATGGACGCGGCTCTGGTGCGTTTCACCGGCCCGACCCATGCCGATCTGGTGGCCTTCATCTCCGTGCCGTATCAGGCCGCCGACCGGCGGGCCCTCGAGAACGCCACCAACGGCGCTTCCACCCCGGACCTGGCTCGGCTGCATGTGCGGATCGGTCACCTGGCCGCGGCAGCCTGCCAGCAGTTGCTGGAGCGGGCTCATGTCCCGGCCTCGGACCTCGACTTCATCGCGTTTCCAGGCCAGACGATCTGGCACGAGCCGCCGACCGTGTCGTGGCAGCTGGGAGACGCCGCCGTCGTGGCAGAGTCTTTCGGGGTTCGGGTCGTGCACGACTTCCGCTCTCGGGATGTGGCGGCGGGTGGCGAGGGCGCGCCCCTGGTCCCCATGGCCGACGTCCTGTTGTACGGACATCCCGACCGAGGGCGCGTGCTGGTGAACATCGGCGGCATGGCCAACCTGACCTACGTCCCCCGCGCCGCCGACGACGTCGGCGCCCTGGCGTTCGACACCGGTCCGGGGATGGCCCTCACCGATGCCTTGTCACGGCTCGTCGATCCCGCGCTCGGCTTCGATCGAGATGGAGCCATCTCGATACGCGGGACCTGCGACCGTGCCCTGCTCGATGAATTGCTGCAGGACGAGTATTTCGAGCGTCCACCACCCAAGAGCACCGGGCGTGAACGCTTCGGGGCGGCCATGGTTGAGAGGGTTGCCCGGAAAGCCCCCGGGCCGGACGGGGTTGCGACGGCGGTGGCGTTGACCGTCGAGAGCGTGGCCCGGTCGGTGGAACGGTGGGTCCCGAGTCCCGTCCCTGAGGTCGTCGTCTCCGGCGGCGGACGACTGCACCCGGGAATCCTGTCGGGGTTGCGGGATCGTCTGGCAGCCAACGCCACCGAAGTGGCACTGTTCGACGACCGGTTCTACGACGGCGACGCCAAGGAGGCGGTGGCGTTTGCCCTGTTGGGGTACCTCACCGTCCATGGACAACCGGGTAACGTCCCCGCGGCCACGGGTGCCAGAGGTGCTCGCGTCCTGGGGTCCGTCACTCCGCCATGACGCCGCCGGCCGCGCGCCTCGTCGTCCCGGCCATTCGGTGGGACGCCGAAGACAGATTCGAGAAGGCGCGCGCCGCCGCATTCGCCGAGCTGGATCTTGGCGTCGGTGGGTTCATCCTCTTTGGCGGCCCCGCCGCCGAGGTTGCGACACTGACCCGGGACCTCGCGAACCATGCCGGGCGGCCACTGCTCTTTGCCGCCGACCTCGAGCGTGGCGCCGGCCAGCAATTCACCGGATTGACCGAAGTTCCTCCGCCCGGTGCCCTGGGGCGGCTCGAGGATCTGGCCGCGGTGCGCCGTGCCGGGATGGTCACGGCGCGAGAGGCTCGATCGCTGGGAATCACCCTGGTCCTGGCGCCCGTCGCCGACCTCGATTCGGAAGCGGCCAACCCCATCATCCAGAGTCGGTCGTTCGGCAGCGACCCCGAAGCCGTGAGCAGGGCGGTGGCCGCCTGGGTGGAGGGGTGTCGCGCCGGCGGCTGTGGAGCGTGCCTCAAGCACTTCCCCGGACACGACCGTACCACCCGCGATTCCCACCCCGAGCTACCCGCCGTCGACGCGACGCCGGACCAGTTGGCCGCGGATCTCTTGCCGTTCCGCGCCGGGATCGATGCGGGCGCCGAAGCGGTCATGACGGCTCACGTACGGTACCGGGCCATCGATCCCGTGGAGCCCGCGACCTACTCACGACCGGTGATAGACTTGTTGCGCAGCGACCTGGCATTCGGAGGGCTGGTCGTGTCGGATGCGCTCATCATGGCGGGAGCCAACCGGAAAGGGGGTCCCGGGGCCGCCGCTTTGGCGGCTGTTTCCGCCGGCGTAGATCTGCTGTTGTACCCTCAGGATCCTGCGGGCACCGTGGATGCTCTGCACCGGGCGACGGCAAACGGCGCCATCTCGGAGGCCCGACTCCAGGATGCCGTCGTCCGCCTCGATTCACTGTGCGCCGGCGGGGCCACCGGCCCCGCGGTCGATGCTGCGGACGGCACCTGGGCGGCGGCCGTGGCGGACCGCGTCCTCTCACAGGGTCTCGTGCGTGGTAGCGCGCCGCGACTGGAAGGACCTCTCGCGGTTACCGTGATCGACGATGATCATGGTGGCCCGTTCCCGCCGGGGTCGACGCAGTGGGTCGAGGATGGCGTGGCCGGGATGGCGGGGCCGGACCCGCGCACCGTCGTGCTGCTGTTCGCCGAACCGAGAGGTTGGAAGGAGAGGGCCGGGCTGAGCGAGGCGGCTCGAAGCGACGTGGCGGCGGCGGCCGAGGACGCAGCGCTGGTCGTGGTGTTCGGGCATCCACGCCTGGCGGCCGATGTGCCGGGTTCGGCCCCGGTGCTGGTGGCGTGGCACCGGCAGCGGCTCATGCAGGACGCCGTGATCCGGTGGATCGAGTCGCGGCGATGAGGGCCGTCGACTGGATCATCGTCGCGGCCTATCTGGGCGGCACGCTCGGGTTGGGTCTGTTCCTGGCCCGGCGCGGCGCTCGGAGCATGGCGGACTTTTTCGTCGGAGGGCGAGCCATACCCTGGTGGCTGGCCGCGACATCGATGGCGGCCACCACCTTCAACGTGGATACGCCGTTGTACGTGGCGGGTCGGGTGGCGCGCTACGGCGTAGCCGGCAACTGGGAGTGGTGGTCCTTTGCCCTGGCACACGTGCTCTTCGCCGTGGTGCTGGCCAAGCTGTGGCGTCGGTCGGGCGTATTGACGGACATGGAGTTGACGGAGCTGCGGTACGGCGGGACGCCCGCCGCCGCGTTGCGCGCGACGCGGGCGTTTCTGTTCGCGGTGCCCCTCAACTGCATCGCCATTGGCTACGGCATGCTCGCCATGCGCAAAGTGGTGCTGGCCATGGGCCTGCTGGAACAGTTCCCGGCGCTGCCGGGCGACCCGCGCCTCTGGGCCCTGCTGCCGATCGTCCTGGTCGTGTTGATCTACACGGCCGCGTCGGGCTTGTGGGGAGTGGTGGCCACCGATTTTCTGCAATTCGGACTGGCGCTCGGTGGGGCGGTGGCCGTGGCGCTCTTTGCGTTGCACGACGTGGGGGGGCTGGGTGCCATGAAGACGGCACTGCGGGAGTCGGGGCAAGGTGCGGCCCTCGAGTTGATACCCAGCGGCTCCGATCCTGCTCTGCCGTACACGACGTTCTTTGGATACCTGTTCATTCAGTGGTGGGCGTTCCGCAACAGCGATGGTGGCGGCATGTTCGTGCAGCGGGTCGCAGCTACCGCCAACGAGGCCGAGGCGCGTAAGGCGGCCTTGGGCTTCAATGTCCTCAATTACATGGTGCGAACCTGGCCCTGGGTCATGGTGGGGTTGGTTGCGCTCGTCGTGCTTCCCGGGCTCGAGGACCCCGAGCTTGCCTATCCACTGCTCATGGTGCGCTATCTCCCAGCCGGGGCGTTGGGGGTGGTGTTCGCCAGTCTGCTGGCGGCTTTCATGTCCACCGTGTCGACGCAGGTCAACTGGGGCGCCAGCTATCTGGTCAACGATCTCTATGCCCGTTTCACCGGAGAGCAGGACCAGCGCAAACTGCTCCTTGCCGCTCGTCTGGCTACCGTCGCCCTCACGGTCATCGCGGCGGTGGTGTCGTTCTTCATGACCAGCGTCGGAGACGTGTTTCGTTTCCTGATCCTGATCGGGACCGGGCCCGGCATCGTGTTGCTGTTGCGTTGGTTCTGGTGGCGCATCAACGCCTGGGCGGAGATCGCGGCCATGATCGCCGGGTTCGCGCTGGCCATTGCGGGATATCTGGACGTGTTTGGCGAAGTGCCGTTCGGAACGCTGCTGCGCATCACCGCGTTCGGGTCGTTGGCCATCTGGTTGCCGGTCATGTATCTGACCGGACCGGAACGACCGGAGGTGCTGGCCCGATTCTACCAGCGCGTCCGGCCGGGAGGCGCCTGGGGTCCGGTACGGGCCGCGACCGGACTGGAGCCGGCGGACCGGTTGGCACGCGACCTCGGGAGCTGGTTGGTGTGGGTGGCTGTCGTGCTGGGCGGGACGCTCTTGACGGGGTGGGTCCTCCTTGGCCTGGGCTAGGGACCCAGGACCGTGTCCAGAAGCTCGAGGCTGGCCCCAATCGGGATGGCATAGATGACGCGGCCCCCGGTGTCTGGTTCGCCACCGTAGACCACCGCGACGACGGCGCCATCCTGGTCCAGCACCGGGCTGCCACTCGACCCCTCGGCGCCGTAGCCGTCCAACTGGATGAGGTTGGGAGTCACCCTGGCGACCGTCCCCAACATCATCGTGGCGGACACGCCCACCGTCCGCCAGTCTCCGCCCATCTCCAGATCCAGGCCCAGGGGGAAGCCCAGGAGAGCGACCGGGTGCCCTGCGCTGGGTTCCTTCTCCCAGCCCAGGCGCTCGACGATGGGAACGCCTCCACGCACCGGCACTCGAAGGAGCACCAGATCGTGGTCGGGATGGCGCGCGGCGACCTCGGCCCGGAAGTGTTGCGACGATCGATTGAAGACGACACCGATCTCCGTGGCCGGTGTGTCCGCAGCGTCCCCTACCACATGGGCGTTGGTGAGGACGTAGCCGACCTCGTCGGTGGTGTGGATGGCGAAGCCGGTTCCGGTGTACGACTTCCCGTCAGGCCATTGTGCGATGACGACGGCGATGGCGTCGGCGTTGTCGTCCACCACGTCCACCAGATCCATGGCCGCCGCGTTGAGCATCATTTCCTGACGGTCGAGTGCCGCCTGGAGTTCTCTGCTCAGGCGCCGAATCTCCTCGGGCGAGGCTTCGCTTCGGGCCAGTTGCGACCGGATGCGGTCGGTCTCTCTCTGGGCGCTGTCGAGGGCGGACCGCAGCGAGCGTACGTTGACCGACATGGAGGCAATGCGGCCGGTCAAGGAGTCCACCCGTTCCAGCAGAAAGGCCCGCTCCGCGCGCAACCGATCCGCGGTATGCCACCGTTGCCAGAGCACCACGGCGACCAGTGCGACCGACAACGCTCCCAGGGCCCAGAGCGCCTTCCGGACACCGGCGGTCTGTCTGGCGACCTCCGACCGGATGTGCGTGGCGCTGCCCGCCGCCGCGACGACAGGCTCGAGCCCGTCGTCGTCCTCCTGGGTCCTTCTCGTGGGGATGGGACTGTACTGCTGTGGGGAAGGTCGTGGCCCCCTGGTGGTCACGGACGTCACGGTGACCTGTAATCTCGGGCCGCGCTGTCCGAACTGGATGCGGTCCTCGTTACTCAGGATGTGGTCGTCGCGAAGCCGGTGGCCATTGACGAAGGTGCCGTTGGTGCTGCCCAGGTCGCGCAGGATGTAGAGATCGTCGTCCTGAAACACGGCCGCGTGGCGGCTCGAGACGTCCAGATCGCCTTCGGCCTCGAACGCCACGGTGCACAGGGGGTGGCGGCCGAGGGTGGCATAGGGCACGTCGATGACGGCGGAACGCCCCTCGCGATGACCGTCGAGGAACTCCAGTCGGACCTGCACCAGTTAGCTCCGGGTGGCGAAGTAGAACGCGATGATGGCGAGGACGAGGCCGGCGATCATGGCCGGGACGATGAAGCGCTTGAAGTCCCTGATGGCTTCGGGGGCCTGATCGTCTTCCGGAGCATCATATTCGCCGGTGACCTCGTCCTCTTCCTCGATCTCGTAGATCCGGTATTGCGGTTCACTGTCCTGGCCCGGGCTGTCGAGGGCATCACCGCTGAACCGGGCCACCACCACGGTGATGTTGTCCGGTCCGCCCCGCGCGTTGGCCATGGACACCAGCTCGGTGCAGGCGTCCGCCGGTTCGGGGTGCGCGGTCACGACCCGGGCGATTTCGTTGCCCTTCACGTTCCCGGTCAGGCCATCCGAACACAGCACCAGCGTGTCGTCCTGACGCAATTCTTGGACGGTCAGCTCGACGAACACATTGGGCTCCGGCCCCAGCGCCTGGAGAATGATGTTCTTGTGGGCGCTCTCCTCGGCCTGTTCCTCGGTCATTTCTCCGGCGTCGATCAGGCGCTGGGTCAAGGATTGATCCTTGGTGACCTGCACCGCCTCACCGTTGCGAATGAGGTAGGCCCTGCTGTCCCCGACCTGGGCCAGGATGAGGTCCTTGCCCAGCACGCCCGCCGCCGTCGCGGTGGTCCCCATGCCCTTCACCTCGGGACGCTGGCCGGCGTAGGAGTGGATGCGACGGTTGGCGATGTCCAGCGCTTCGCGGAGTCGCTGGGCAAAGTGCTCCAGGCTGTTGTCCGCGTCGTCGACCCAGGCGCTTGCCAGATGAGAGTGAACCAGGTCGGCGGCCATGGCGCTGGCCAGTTCCCCGGCCGCCGCGCCACCCATACCGTCGGCCACCATCAGGAGCGTACCGCGTTCGCCAACATCGTGGTCGCGCACCTCCGGGAGGAGGCTGGCCCGGTCACGTGTCAGGTCGGCGACGATGAAGGTGTCTTCGTTGTGGTCCCGGGTCTTCCCCAGGTCGGTCTTGCCGAAGACCTGAACGTGAATCGAAGGGTGGGGCACGGGCGTTCAGGGACTCTGAGGTTCCAGTTGGGAGATGATTTCGAGGAGCCGCGCACGCCTGGCGGTGTTCTCGAGCGGCACCAGATCGAGGGCCGTTCGATACCAGGTCAGGGCGTTGCTGTCCTCCGCTTCTTCCTTGTGGGCCTGGGCAACGGTCCACGCTGCTGTTACGCGCAGGCTGTCCGGCAGGTTTCGATCTCCGAATATTGCCTCGGCCCGACGGCGAAAATCCCCCCTTCGGCCCTGAAACGCAATGATGCTGTCCTGAAGGGCGATCAACTCGGCCTGGATCGCCGCCAGGTCTGCGGTCGCCTGGGCCGGTGGTGCCGTCGGAACCTCGCTGCCCCCGGCCCCCGGCTCGCCGCCCTCCGCACCTGACGGCTGAATCGAGGGAGATCCATCCTGATTGGCTGTCAGGGTGTCCGAGCCCTGGATCGGGGCCGGAGCGGCGACGCCCTCGTTTTGCCCGGAAATCCCCAGCAGGGGGCCTCTCAGGGCATAGACCACGCTGATGGCGACCGCGGCCACCATCATCACGGTGATCACCGGGCCCATCGGCATCCTCCTGCCGCCTGGTCCCTCCGAGGGCCCCTGGTCCAGGACCACCGTCTCGTCGGCAGCCACGTCGTGTGTCGGTCGTGCCTTGATGGCGTCCACTGGGGAGCTGCCGGCGCTCTCAAGGGCCTTCGAAAACTCGCCTGCGGTGCCATACCGACCGTCGCGATCGCGTGACAGCGCTCGAAACAGGACGTCCTGGAGGCCTTCCGGAAAGGCCAGGTCCGGGCGAATCTCGGCGAGCGGTGCCGGGTCTTCGGTCAGGCGTCGGCTCAGGGTGGCCTGGGCGCTATTGGCCTCGAAAGGGTGGACCCCGGTCAGCGCCCGGTAGAGGATCATGGCCAAGGCGTAGACATCGGTTCGGGAATCCACAGCGTCTCCAGCCAATTGCTCCGGGCTCATGTACTCCGGCGTGCCGACGACCAACCCCGTCCGGGTCACGCGTTGACCCTCCGCATCGCTTCCGAACGCCCTGGCGACACCGAAGTCGACGATCTTGGCGGTTTCCTCCGGTCCCGGAACCACCATGATGTTGTCCGGCTTGAGGTCGCGATGAACGATGCCCAGCTGGTGAGCCGCGTCGAGGCCGGAGGTGCACTGTTGCAGGAGGTTGAAGGCGCGGTCCGGCGACAACACCCGCTCCCGCTCGAGAATGATCCGTAGTGTCTCGCCCTCGATGTACTCCATCGCCAGATAGACTGCCCCGGACTCGGTGGGTCCGAAGTCATGCACGGCGCAGACGTTGGGATGATTGATGCGAGAAGCGTTGGCCGCTTCCCGGGTGAAGCGTTTCTGGGCGTCCGGATCGTCGGCCATGCCGGCGCTCATCACCTTCACGGCGCTCATGCGCCCGATGAGGACGTGCTCCGCCAGATAGACTCTCCCCATGCCACCTGCGCCCAGGAGACGCAGGATCCGGTAGCGGTCGGCTACAATGGTGCCGATCAGATCATCGGGGGTGGCTGTGGGGGAGAGGGGCGTCTGGTCCAGCGCACAGAATGCGGCGTCGTCCTGGTATTCGGTTCCGCATTGTGGGCAGGTTTGCACCTTGGAAATGTAGGGGCCATGGCCGGGGGCGTCAACCGGATCCGTTGCTGTAAGTCGTAGTCCCAGTTTACCTTGAGCCCATGATCACAGGCAGGTTGTCCGGCCCGGTGGTGGCACTCTCGTTGCTCGTTGCCTGGTCGGTGGGGATGCTCGAAGCCCAGGGACAGGCCGGTGACACCCGGCGTCGCGCCACCGAAACCGTCCCCGGCGTTCCAGCCATGCCGGCGGTTCGGGGGGACCTCGAACTCAGCGTCGTCTATCCCAAGTGGCGCGATCTCGTCGACGCGCCGGACACCAACTTCATCTTCGGGTCCACCGGGAACGGTGACGCGAGTCTCACCGTCAACGGCAACTCCGTCCCGGTCTGGCCGAACGGTGCATGGTTCGCCTGGATTCCGTTTCCCCAGGACAGCTTGATGGAGTTCCATCTCGAGGCCAGCGTCGGTGACCAGCGAGCCGAGCTGACCTATCTGGCCCAGCGAGCCTCACGATTCATCCCTCCCGATCGGCCGGCCTGGATCGACAGCACAGCCGTGACACCACGGGGCCGGGTCTGGTGGCCGGCCGGTGATGAGGTACCCATCACCGTCCGGGCGGCTCCGGGGGCCTCCGTTCGGATCGTGTTCGACGATGGGACGGTCCTCCCGCTGGTCGCCGATGCGGCGCCTGGGACAGTCCCCTGGGGCGTACGGGCCTTTGGTCGTGATGACGCCAAACTCGTGCGTGGAACCGACGAGAGTCGCTACGTCGGGGTCCTGATGGCCCGGAACCTGGGGCCGCACCCAGGTCCCCTGGTTCCGGATCGGGCCTGTTCCCACAGCGCCGGCGAATGCCCGTTCGACCAACCGCCTGTTGCCTCGGCCACGATCGAAGCGGTCAACGGTGGTGATACCGCGAGAGTTCGCTGGTCTCTCCAGGTCGGAGTGCTCGAAGGACCGCCGCTGGTGGTGTCGTTGGACGACGACCCTGAGGAAGAGGGGAACACGGACGGGAGGACCATCGGTCGTGCCGCTCCTGGAGCCACGTTCCATTGGTTCTTCCCTCGCGGGACACGGGCTGCGGTCTCTGGGCGGATCAACGACGTGCTGCGGCTGCAGCTGTCGCGTCATGCCAGCGCATGGGTTCCGGCCGACGAGGCGCGTCCTCTGGCCCGGGGCATTCCGCGACCGTCGGGACGCGTCGGATTCCTCACGCTGGCTCCCGAAGAGGATCGGGTCGTGGCCAGGATTCCCGTCGGGCAGCGGCTGCCGTTCCGGGTCGAGGAGTCGGAGACCAGTCTACGCATCCGATTCTATGGCGCCACCGGTGATCCCAATTGGATACGCTATGGGGGCCTGGACCAGCTCGTCGCCCGTGTCGATTGGCGTCAGGACCGCTCCGACGAACTGCTGCTGGAATTCGTGCTGAGCCGCCCGGTATGGGGGTACCGTTCGCACTGGGACGGCAACGATCTGCTGTTGGAGATCAGACGACCTCCAACCGTCGATCCGGACAACCCGCTTCGTGGCAGGTTCATCGTGGTCGATCCCGGCCACCCGCCCGCCGGCGCCAGGGGACCCACCGGCCTTCGGGAAGCCGAAGCCAACCTGGCAGTGGCGTTACGCCTGCGAGAGCTGCTGGAGGGTGACGGAGCCCGCGTGCTGATGACGCGCGTCAGCGACTCGTCCGTTGGCCTCTGGCCCAGGATCCAGTTGGCCGACAGTGTGGATGCCGAGCTGCTGATCTCGATCCACAACAACGCCCTCCCTGATGGCGTCAATCCGTTTCTGGCAAACGGCTCGAGTGTGTTCTACTTCCATCCCAGAAGTGTGCCGCTGGCGCGTGAGATTCAGCGCGGCTTTCAACGTCGCCTGCAACTGCGCGACCTCGGCGTTGCCAGAGGCAACCTGGCACTCACACGGCCGACCTGGATGCCGGCGGTCCTGACCGAGGGACTGCACATCATGATGCCGGACCACGAAGCCGTCCTCAGGACGGCCGAAGGGCAGCAGCTGTACGCCTTGGCCGTTCGGGACGGGATCGCGGGCTTCCTGCGCAATGGGGCGCGCTGATCCACCCGCCACCTGCTGTGTCACGGGGCGCGGCCGTGCCGTCTCCCCGGGGCAGTGGTGCGCCGGGCCGTTGTGGGCCCGGAACTGGACCAGAGTTCAGGATCTTCTTCGGGCTCTCGCCGAGGGGTGTGGGAGCCCGTTGCTTGCTATAGGGAGGCCCGTGGAGTTCCGCCGACTGTTGCAGGCCGTCATCGCGGTGGCCGTAGGCCTCACCGTTGCCGGTAGTGCCACCGCCCAGGAATCCGATTCGGATGGATCGGGCGCCGGCATGGCGTTCAGCTTTCTTCCCCGCGTCTACACGCTGGCACCGGGGCAGGGGACCGGCCACCGGGTCCTGATTCTGTACGCGGTGCCGGGCCGACGTCTCCAGGCCGGTTCCGGGCACTCCGATGAGGCCCTGAGGGCCAGGGTACGGCTGTCACGGATCGATGTGCCTGCCGATACCGTCGTGGTGACCGACACGCTGAAGAGCATGCTGGAGCTCGGGTCCGGTCGCGAGATCTATGCGGTCGGCTTTGAGGAACTGGCCCTGGTGCCGGGCCGCTACGACTTCCGGCTCTATCTGGGGGCCGAGGATGGCCGGATCGGCCTCGAGGCCAGCCTTCCGCCCGTCACCGTCGACGATCTCGCAGAGGCCCCCCTCTGGCTCAGCGATCTGGTCCTGGGCCGGTTGGGCAGCGGTGTGGCCTGGCTTCGCGACGGGGAGCTGATCCACATCAATCCACTCAATACCTATCGCCAGGGGAGCAGTATCGAGGTGTACTATGAGGTCGTGGGCCTGGCCGAGGGAACACCCTTCGAAACCATCATCAGCCTGACTCCCGTACGGGCCTACAATCCAGTGGTGGAGGAGAGCCTCGACCCCCTCGTTTCCTTTGGATATGATGAGGTCGCGCGGTCACGCTTCACGCCGCTGCGGCGGACGCTGAGTCTGGGGGACTTTCCTCCGGGGAGATACCGCCTCGCCGTGACGGCCAGAAAGGACAGCCTCGAGGTGGAGCGGGTCGCAAGTATCCGGGTGTTGGCGCCCTGAAGGCCTTGTGTGTCCCGGGGGGTCCTGGGGCGTCTCTCCATTGGTGCCCCTCCCGCGCCATTGGAGGCGGCGTACCTTGAGATCATGCGGGTCCGACCCCTGTTGGGGGGGGGCGGTCCCATTCCGGCTATCGTCACCGCATCACACGGTAGACCATGAACCGCTTCGAACCCAGATCATGTCGCCACTCTGAGGAGCTCGGTATCCGGCGCCGGGGCATGCTGTGTGCCGTGCTCCTGTCCCTGGTCGCCGTCAGCACCGGCCGCGCTCAGGATCCGGACCAGCGGGCAGAACTCGCCACGTTCCGCGACTCGCTGGTCACGGTGGAAGACACGCTTCAGCTCTTGGAGCTGGAACAGAGGATGATCGAGGTCGCACGCGGCGACCGTGACAACACCATGCTTCACCTGAGGCTTGGCTTCGTGGCGATCCGGCTTGGCGACTTGGGGAGTCGTCCTCACTATGACGACGCCGCGTCCGAGTTTCAGTGGGCGACGGAACTGCAGCCCGACTGGCCCTACGCCTGGTTTGGCCTGGGCCTCGCCGAGCAGGGTGTCGGTGATTCTCAGATTTCGTTCGTCCGCGGTATCCAGAACATGATGGGGAAGGACGCACTGACCCGTTCGGCCATGGCGTTCGCCAAGTCGGCCCAGGTGGACCCGGCCTTTGACATCGGGCTGGTCCATCTGGCGAAGACCGCGTTGGAACAGCGCATCAACATCAAGCTCGACCTCGCGCTGGAGGCCATGCGGACGGCGGATACCACGGCGGCCGGCGAGATGCCGCTGGTGCAGTTGTATCGGGGACGGGTGGAGCGCCTGTCCGGCGACATGCTGTACGGCGAAGACGCGTTCCGGAAGTACCTGGCCACCGGTCACAACCCAGGTCTCGCCAACCTCGAGCTGGCTCGCACCAGGTTTCTGCTTGGCCATCTCGACGCTACCAAGGAATACGTGGCCGGCGCCGGGACCAGTGACTCGACCGCCATCGCCGAATACCGGTACGATCTGTCGTTGGTGGCGTCCCCCGAAGACATGCAGGCCTTCGACGCGACCGATCGTCTGACTCGGCCCGATTATCTGGGGCAGTACTGGTCCGAGAAGGACCGCGCCTCACTGCGGCGTGATGGAGAGCGGTTGCGGGAACATTACCGGCGGTTGCACCACGCCCGACTCAATTTCTACCTCATTACCCAGAATCGGTATTACGACATCGAGGAGATCTACCGGTCCGACCAGGACGATTTCGACGATCGGGGCGTCATCTACATCCGTCACGGGGAACCGACGGACCGGGCGACCTACCATGGATTGGAAGTGTACGACAACGAGTCGTGGCGCTATGCCATGGCCGACGGAGACATGATCTTCCATTTCATCGCCCGTGAGGACGTCCAGGACTACAAGCTGGTCGAAAGCGTGTTCGACATCATGGGCTATAGCCAGGCGGTGAACCTCCAGGGCACCGGTGTGAGCAACAACCCGATCGCGGTGGCGTTGCTCGATTCCCGCGACCGGTTGTCGCCGATGTACCGGCGGATCCAGGGGGCCGGCAGCGGCAGCACCGCACGGGTCCAGGCCGAAGAGCGGAACCTGGGCCGTTCGAGCATCTTGACCGGCACCTCGACCGACAGTTACGAGTTGTACTTCCCGGAGGCCCTCACGGCCGAGACCCAGGTCCTGGCAGTGGGGTATCGCGGTGACAGGAGCCTGTTGCACGTGACCTTTGCGATTCCGGGCAACTCGCTCAAGGGCATGCAGAATCCCCGCGGCATCATCTATCCGCTGCGATTGCGTTTCGTCGCCATGGACGAGGCCGGGAAGTCGGTCGGCTTCATCGACACGACCCGGGTGTTCCTGTCGCGGCAGCCGGTACCCCGCGAAGAGTACCTCGTTGGGGAGGTGAGCCTCCCCGTCCCTCCCGGTGTGCTGCACTACCGGATGGCGATCCAGGAAGGGGAGGACGCAGGCCTCCTGCGGCCCATGGACTCGGTGCACGTCGCTGCGGTGAACTCCCCCACCATTGCCCTGAGCGATCCGGTGCTGGGTTCTCGCCGGTCCAATCTCAGTTGGCGTCCGGCGCCCGGGGACACGGTCTTTTTCAACCCGCACCGCAGCTACCGTCGTGACGATCTGGTCGAGTTGTACTACGAGGTCTACGGGCTCGAGCCGGGTCGGGAGTACGAGACGCAGTTGGTCGTCAAGAAAGAGGGTGGGGGCGGAGGCTTTCTGGGGCTGGGCAAGATCTTCGGAGGCGGGTCGACGCCGATCAGCTTGCGCTTTCAAGAGACGCCCCTGGAGAGCGTCGTCCGCGTGCAGCGAGCCCTCCAGCTGCAGAAGCTGAGCCCTGGCTCCTACACCCTGCAACTCGGGGTCACCGATTCGCGCGGCGTCACCGTCCGCCGGGAACAGAACTTCGAGGTCGTTGAGTAGATCATGCGGACTGCGCTGGTCGCCGTCGCTGTTCTCTGTTCCGTTTCCACACTCCGTGCCCAGACTCCCGAGGACCGCGCAGCGCTGGAGGCGCTGCGCGACTCCCTCGCGTCGGTCACGGACACCACCGGGTTGCTCGGTCTGGAGCGCTCCTGGATCCACGCCGCGCGCACCGACCGCGACAACGCTCTGCTGCACCTGCGACTCGGCTTCTTGGCGTTGCGACTCGGTGAGCTCCATGACCAGGACCACTATGACGACGCAGCGTCGGAGTTCGAGTGGGCCATCGAACTCGCGCCCGAGTGGCCCTATCCCTGGTATGGCCTGGGGCTGGCGGAACGGGGTCTGGCCCGAAACCCGGGAAACGTGCTGTTCGGCGTGTTTGCCTGGCTCGACCGGGACCAGCGAACCGTTGCCGTAGACAACTTCAGTCAGGCCGCATCCACCGACCCGTCATTTCTCCCCGCCCTCGAATCCCTGGCCGAAGCCACCGAGGAGCAGGAGATCAACCAACGTCCCCAGGTGGCGCTCGCCGCCTTTCGGCGTGGCCTGGAGACCGCGGCGGCGGACGAAGCGTTGTTCCATCTGTACCTTGGACGACTGGAGCGGGCCTTCGGAACCGCGAACCGCTCCCTGACGGCCTTCGATCGATACCAGGCCCTTGGGGGAACCCCCGGCCTGGCGAACCTGGAGCGAGCCCGGACCGAGTTCCTGATCGATTCACTCGATGGGTCGGCCTCCTATTATGCCGGTGCGGCCAGCGATGATTCGGCCACGGTCGCGGGCTACCGGATGGACCTCTCACCCATCGCTTCCAAGAGCGACCTCGAGGCGTTCGATGCCGCGAGCGGCACGGCGCGGGTCGGGTTTCTTTGCAGCTACTGGATCTCACGGGACGACCAGGCGCTTCAGGCGCGTGGCGCCAGGCTGCGCGAACATTACCGGCGCCTCGCCGCAGCACGGAAGGCGTTTCCCCGGTCTCCGTTTCAACGACGGTACTATTTCGGAGAGTACTACCGGGACAACGACACCGATTTCGACGATCGTGGGGTGATCTTCGTCCGCCACGGCCCCCCGACCATGCGGCGGCCGCTCATCGCGCCTTCTTCGGAAGCGTACGGTGCCGAAGGGTGGCGCTACGCCAACGCCGACGAAACGCGTGACTTCTACTTCCTCGCTACCGAGGATCCCCAGGACTACCGACTCCGGGCGACGCCGCTGGACCTCCCGCTGGGGAACCGGACCGACTTCATCCAGGAGTTCGAGCCGCGCCTGGCCACCGCCGGCGGCGCCACCCGGTCGCGCTACGCCCAGGCCATCTTCATTCAAGGGAAAGAGAACATCGCGGTCGGCACCACCACCGATAGCTACGAACTGAGATTCGAAGAAGACGTCGAGGCGATCGCCCAGATCGTCACGGCCGGTGCCTCCGAGGACAGCAACGTGGTGCACGTGGCGCTGGCCATCTCGGTGGCGACCTTGGTGCCGGCGGACTCCGGGGGACAGACCTACCCGATCACCATCCGCGCCACGGCCACCGACGGCACTGGCCGGCTGGTGGCCCGGATCGACACCACCAGCGTCAGGAGGATCGAAGCCGCCGATTCGGTCCGCTACCTGCTGGAGCGGATCTCCATGCCGGTGCCGGCCGGCACGATGGAAGTGCGCGTGGCCGTCATCAACGGGCAGGCCGGAGGCGTCTTCCCGCGCGATACCATCGAGGTGCTGAGCGGTGCAGCGTCCGCAGCGGCCATGGGAGCCCCGGTCCTGGGCCTGAGGCAGTCGGCCCTGGCCTGGCCCATTCCTGCGACCCAGGACAGTCTGTTCTTCAATCCACTGGAATCGTTCGAACGCGGTGCCGAGCTCGAGGTCTTCTATGAGGTGTATGGACTCACCCCCGGGCGTGAGTACGAGACCCGGCTGGAGGTCAAACGACAGGGCGGTGGGCTGTTGCGTGGCATCTTCGGCGGCGGTGGCAATCGCATCAGCCTGACCTTTCCCCAGGTGGCGCGGGGCAGGGTAACCAGGGTCCGCCGCACCATCGGGTTGGAAGATCTGCGCCGTGGCGACTACACGCTCACGCTGACCCTGACCGGCACCGACGGTCTTTCGCTGGTGCAGGAGCGCCGTTTCGAGGTGACCGACTGATCCGTCGGTCTCAATGATCGGCTTGACGCGGCCGAGCACGGGTTCCTAGCTTCGGCCATGCATTGTTCCCGTTGTGGTGCCGAGGTCCAGTCGACCTGGAAGGCGTGTCCCTCCTGTGGCCTGGCGCTGGCGCCCACCACGCCGATTCAGGCCCTCCTGGCAAGCGACCTGACGGAACTCGATGTGGCCCGCGAAGCCCTGCTGGACGAGTACGAGATTCTCGAGGAGCTGGGGCGCGGGGGCATGGCGGTGGTGTTCCGGGCCCGTGAGCGGCAGCTGGAGCGCGAAGTGGCGGTGAAGGTCCTCCCCATGTCCTTGTCCTTCGATGAGGAGTTCGTCGCCCGATTCGAGCGCGAAGCACGGACGGCCGCCCAACTCGAGCACCCCCACATCATTCCGATTTACCGGGTCGGCAAGAGCGGACGGATCAGCTACTTCGTCATGAAGTATCTGCGCGGCAAGTCACTGTCCGCCCTGCTGTCGGAACGTGGCCGGCTTCAGCCGCCCGAGATCCGTCGTCTGCTCATCGAGGCGGCGGGGGCCCTCGGCTACGCGGCCACGCGCGGCATCGTGCACCGGGACGTCAAGCCGGACAACTTCATCTTCAACGAATTCGGATCATGCGTCGTGACCGATTTCGGTATCGCCTATGCTGCCTCGGGTCAGCGACTGACCGGGACCGGCATGTCCATCGGCACGCCGCACTACATGAGCCCCGAACAGGCCCGTGCTCAGCCGCTCGATGGCCGGAGCGACCTCTACAGTTTGGGCATCATGGCGTATCAGTGTCTCACCGGGAGTGTGCCGTACGACGGGGAGGACAGTTTCTCCATCGGGTACGCCCACATCATGGAGCCGCTCCCCACCCCGACGCTGGCCACGGCCGAGGAACGAGATCTGTTCCGCGTCATTCGGATCATGATCGCCAAGGACCCAAAGGACCGGTACCAGTCGTTCGAACAAGTCGTCGAGGCGCTCGAGGGCGAGGTCCAGCCCACCCGTGCGGCGCCTGCGGTCGAGGCCGCTCAACCTCCCCGGCCTGCGCCATCGATTACCACCCAGCCGACCACTCCGTTGCCGGCCCTCAGTCGGTCCGTGCCCATCGTCACTTCGACACCGGCACGCACTCGGCCGGCTCCGGCCCCCCGCCGGAAGGACGGCGCGCTGTCGTGGTGGGCCCTGGCCGTCGTGGTCCTGGGACTCGGCGGCGTGGGCGCCGCCTGGTTGTATCAGGTGGGGCCCTTCGCTCCGGTGGTGGCCGCCACCACGATGGCGGCTTCCCTGGACTCCCTGCCGCCGGTGCCCAGCGTCGGTGCGGCACCGATCGAGGATGGAACCTCGCCCGATTCCGCCGGTGCCGTGGACTCCGCGACACCGGCGCCCGTGGCCCGGACCCCCCTGGCCGCCGCGGTGCCGTCGTCCGACAGCGGGTCCATCCGGATCCTCGGCCTGCCGGCCGGCTCCACCGTCCTCATCGACGGTGTCCCGGCCGTGACCGCGGTGACCGACCTCCCGGTCGGCCGGCACGTCATCGCCATCACCGCGCCTCGGCACCTGTTCTACGCGGACACGTTGGACATCCGCCTTGGCGAGCTCGTGGAGTATCAGCCGGTCCTCACCGAAGTGGGTCGGCCGGTCGAGGGGGGGCAGACCGATCCGATCATCACCCGCCGTCAGGCGAATTGTGACGAACCGGGGCGGAACTACAACCGCAACAACACCTGCTACGATGTCCGACCCAGACCGGTCGGCCCGACGTTCGTGCGTGTTCCCGCCGACTGGAACCCCATGCCATCTTCGTCCCGCCTGCTGATTCGCGTGTCGGAGACGGGGCGCACGCTCGAAGTCCGGCGACTCCGGCCATCCGACCGGCGCGATTTCGAGGTCATGGCTCGCCAGTTCGCCGCGGCCGTCGAGTGGCGGCCCGCCACCAAGGACGGCCGTCCGGTCGTGGGGTGGACCCCCTGGGAGTTTCGTCCGGTGAAGCCATGACTCCGGAGGTGCACGACAGCGCCTTCATTGCCCAGACCGCGGTGGTATTGGGCGACGTGACCCTAGGGCCGGAGTCCAGCGTGTGGTACCACGCGGTGCTCCGTGGCGACATGGCCCCCATCTCCATTGGGGCCGGGAGCAACATCCAGGACGGCACCATCGTCCACGTCGACGAAGGCGTCCCCTGTGACATCGGGGCCCGGGTCGGCGTGGGCCACCGGGTGATCCTGCACGGCTGCACCGTGGAGGACGAGTCGCTGGTCGGGATGGGGAGCGTTCTACTCAACGGGGTCCATGTGGGATCCGGCTCGGTCATCGCGGCAGGGGCGGTGCTGACGGAGGGGACCGTGGTGCCGCCGGGGTCGCTGGTGATGGGGGTGCCGGGGAGGGTGGTGCGTACGGTCGATGCGGATCTGGCCCGCCGCATCGAGTGGACCTGGCGTCACTACATCGAGCAGGCGGCGGCGCATCGATCGGGCCGGTTTGCCCGGGCCGACCCCAGTCGCTGACCATGCGGTATCTTTGTGATGTGCAAAGTGACCCAGCGCAACGTTGTGCACTTTCCCCGACTATTGTGCCTCTCCCTCGGTCGTTCTAGCTTGTTTCCCCACGTCACTTCATCTCGACGTATACTTCTACATCACACATAGTGCACAGTGTGCACGATTGGAGCGGGGGTGCCTATGGCCAAGTCCGGGTCTCGGGAGGCGCTGGAATTGTCTCCCAACGCCATCACGGTTCTCGAGAAGCGCTACCTGATCAAGGACACCGACGGTCAGCCTGCAGAGGAGCCCGAGGATCTTTTCTGGCGTGTCGCCCGGACCATCGCCGAGCCTGACACCGATTACGGTGCGTCGGAAGGCGCGGCCGAGGAGCTGGCCAACGCGTTCTACGGTCTCATGGCCAAGCGTCTGTTCGTGCCCAACTCCCCCACGTTGATGAACGCGGGCCGGCCCCTGGGTCAGCTGTCGGCCTGCTTCGTGCTTCCTGTCGAGGACACGCTCTCCAACGGCAAGGACGGGATCTACGACACGCTCCGGTCCATGGCCCTGGTGCACCAATCCGGTGGCGGCACCGGCTTCGGCTTCTCCCGCCTGCGGCCGTCCGACGACATCGTGCGTTCCACCATGGGCGTCGCCTCCGGCCCGGTGTCTTTCATGAGCCTGTACGACGCCTCCACGGATGTGGTCAAGCAGGGTGGCACACGGCGGGGCGCCAACATGGGCATCCTGCGGGTGGACCACCCGGATATTCTGGCGTTCATCAGCTGCAAGTCCGACATCACCAAGATCACCAACTTCAACATCTCCGTGGCGGTGACGGACGCCTTCATGAAGGCGCTGGAGGCCGGCGAGTCCTACGATCTGGTGCACCCCAAGACCGGGGAGACGGTCGGGCAACTGGAGGCCTCGGAGGTGTGGGGCAAGGTCATCCAGGGGGCCTGGCAGACCGGCGAACCCGGCGTGTTCTTCATCGATCGGGCCAACGAGTTCAACCCGGTGCCGCACCTCGGGGCCTATGAAGCGACCAACCCGTGCGGCGAACAGCCGTTGCTGCCATACGACGTCTGTAATCTGGGATCCATCAACCTGGGCATGTTCGTCAAGGACGGCGAGATCGATTGGGACCACCTGCGACACGTGGTGCACCTGTCGACGCACTTCCTCGAGAACGTGATCGACGCCAACAACTACCCGTTGCCGGAGATCACCAGTCTGGCCAAGCGGATTCGACGCATCGGGCTTGGCGTCATGGGGTGGGCGGACATGCTGATCCGGCTCGGCGTCCCCTACGACTCCGATGAGGCGGTGGCCCTGGCCCGCAAGGTGCAGCACTTCGTGGACGAGGAGGCGAAGGTCGAGTCGGAACGCCTGGCAACCATCCGCGGGGTCTTCCCGGAATGGGAACAGAGCATTTGGGGTCCCGACGACACCTGCGCCCGCACGGCCGACGGTGAACGTGTCCGTCCCAAGCGGAAGCTGCGGAATTGCAACGTCACCACAGTCGCCCCCACCGGGACCATCTCCATCATCGCCGGGTGCTCGTCGGGCATCGAGCCCCTGTTCGCGGTGGCGTTCATGCGCAACCAGGCCGGCGTCCTCATGCCGGACGTCAACGAGGACTTCGTGGCCATCGCCAAGGCGGAAGGCTGGTACTCCGAGGACCTGATGCAGGGCATCGCGGAAGCCGGGCACATCGAGTTCGATGAAGTCCCCGAGCAGTGGCGCCGGGTCTTCATCACGGCCAACCACATCAAGCCGGAGTGGCACATCCGGATGCAGGCCGGTTTCCAGGAGAGCAACGACAGCGCCATCTCGAAGACCTGCAACTTCGCCAATGACGCCTCGGTCGAATACGTGGAAGAGATCTACCGGTTGGCCTACGAGTTGGGATGCAAGGGCGTGACGGTCTACCGCGACGGCAGCCGGGACATGCAAGTGCTGTCCACCGGCGCCACGGCCCAGAAGGTCCAGCAACAGGCAACCGACGGCGGCCACGCCACGGCCCGCGAGGACCTTGCCAGCGTCGTGTCCGGGTCCGACACCCGGGATCCCGCTGGGACCGCCGATCTGCGAGGCGAACTTGCGGAGATCGGTGCCGAGAACGAACGCCTGCGTGCCATGGTCCACGAACTGGAGGCCGAAAATCTGCAGCGGCGCCAGAAGCGGTCGCGGCCGGAACTGCTGCGCGGCACCACCCGTCGAGTCGAAACCCCATTGGGTACGCTCTACGTGAACATCACCGAGGATGAGAAGGGCCAGCCGTTCGAGGTCTTCATGAGCCTCGGCAAGGCCGGTGGTGCGCTCATGGCGGACGTCGAAGCCATGGGCCGTCTCATCAGTCTGGCCCTGCGTTCGGGTATTCCCATGAAGGAGCTGCACCGGCAGCTGAGGGGGATCTCGTCCGACAAGGTCATCGGGCTGGGACCGAACAAGGTCCTGTCGGTCCCCGATGCCGTCGGCATCGCCATCGAGAAGTACATGCTCGAGAAACAGGGTGTCCAACAGGATCTCCTCGAGGCCACCGAGGACAACGTGGCGGTGGAGGTCACCAGGACCGTCAACGCCGGCGCCGAACAGATGATCCTCGAAGGCGTGCAGGACGCGATGCCGGGTGCCTGCCCGGATTGCGGCTCACAGCTCGAGTTCGCCGAGGGCTGTGTCAAGTGCCACATCTGTGGCTACAGCGAATGCGGCTGAGGCCCGCCCGGAGCAGCTAACGGATCCGCGCGGAGCCAATTGCCCGAGGGGACATCACAACCTGGTGTCCCCTCAGTCGTTGGGGCATGAGCGCCCGGGTGGCGGCGGCTCCGGGCACCTCCGGTACCGGGCGGCGCCGGCCCTTGCCGACCCGCCCGCGAGGCCCCAAGTTCCCCGGGTTGCGGCGTTACGACCAATCCAAACTTCTTGGTTGAGGGATTCATGGGAGAGAAACTCAAGCCGATCAGCCCCCAACGGGTTGCGGAAGAACTGAAGAAGCTCGCTGCGGACCGGAACGCCGGGGCCTCCCCCGACATCTACGAGCAGCGCTTCGCCAGAATGATCGGCGAACTCCGCGATCGCCGGATCGACGGCGACCGCGCGACGGTCTTGGCGGTGCTCCAGCCGCTCAAGGACGACGGCACCGTATCCGAAAACTACTGGTTCCACCTCCTCGACAGTCTCGGGCTCAACTGAGCCTGTCCTGAGGCCGGACGGTCGGCGTAGGCCGTCCGGCTCCGTTGCGATCGAACCCAGGTGACGACGATGCACACGAGACCACTTGGCCCGGGGGCCCCACCCGTCGGGATCGTCGGCTATGGTGGCTGGCCACTTTCGGATGCCTCTCCTCGCCCGACCGAGCAGGAATCCATCCGGGTAATCCACGCGGCGCTCGATGGTGGGGCCACGCTTGTGGACACGGCTGACGCGTACTGTCTGCACCAGGGCGAAGTGGGACACAACGAGCGCCTGGTCGCCACGGCGCTCGCATCATGGTCGGGGCCGCGTGAAGCCGTCGTCGTCGCCACCAAAGGAGGCTTCGCCCGTCCCGAAGGCCGTTGGGAACACGCGGCCCGACCGGAACACCTGCGCCAGGCGTGTGACCGTTCGCTACGGGCGCTGGGGGTCGAACGCATCGACCTGTACCAGTTGCATGCCCCGGATCCTGCCGTGCCGCTCGACGAGAGCGTCGGGATGCTGGCCGAGCTCCGGGATGGCGGCAAGATTCGCTGGGTCGGCCTGTCTAATGTGTCCGTGACCGAGATCGAGGAGGCCGCCAGGCAGGTGACGGTCGTGACGGTCCAGAATCGTCTCAATCCGTTCTTCCGTGAGGCCGTCGATGACGGGGTGGTGGCCTGGTGCGACCGCCACGAGGTCGGGTTTCTGGCCTACAGCCCCGTCGGTGGCGGCCGGCTCAACAAGAAGCTTCCTCGCCACCCGGTGCTCAAGGACATCGGAGAGCGCCACGGGGCATCGCCGCACGCCGTGGCGTTGGCCTGGGTCCTGGGGCAGGGCAGCAGCGTCATCGTCATTCCAGCGGCCCGGACCCTGGAGCACGCGACCGACAGTCAACGCGCCGCGGATCTCGAATTGACCGATGAGGATATGGCCGCCATCGACGCGGCCGAATTCGACCGGAGCTGACACCCGCCAGGCCCCCCGGACCGTCTCCCGTTGTAGATTCCCTCCATGACTTCGATACCACGCAGGCAGACGGTCACCGTCCGCGTCGGGGGCGTCCCCGTGGGGAGTTGCCACCCCGTCGTCGTGCAGTCGATGACCAATACCGACACCGCGGACATCGACGGAACGGTACGCCAGGTCGCAGCGTTGGCCGGGGCCGGCAGCGAGCTGGTCCGGGTCACCGTCAACAACGATGCCGCCGCACAGGCGTTGCCGTTGATCGTCGAACAGTTGGCGGACATCGGGGCCACGGTTCCCATCATCGGAGATTTCCACTACAACGGTCACCTGCTGCTCACCAAGTACCCGGCGTGTGCCGCGGCGCTCGCGAAGTACCGTATCAATCCCGGCAACGTGGGCAGTAAACGACGCGACGAGCATTTCCAGGCCATCATTCGCGTCGCTCTCGAGCATGACAAACCGGTGCGCATCGGCGTCAACTGGGGGTCGCTCGACCAGGATCTGCTGACCCGCATGATGGACGAGAACGCCGGCCTGCCGGAGCCCCGGGATGCGCGTGACGTCATGATCGAGGCGATGATCGCGAGCGCGCTCGGCTCGGCCGAATTGGCGGAGTCGACCGGGTTGGGCCATGACCGCATCCTCATCAGCGCCAAGGTGTCGGGAGTCCAGGATCTCATCGAGGTGTACCGGCGGCTGGCCGGTCGCTGCGACTATCCGCTCCACCTGGGGCTGACTGAGGCCGGGATGGGCGCCAAGGGCATCGTGGCCAGTACCGCCGGGTTGGCGGTCCTGATGCAGGAGGGGATCGGGGACACCATTCGGGTCTCCCTGACTCCGGCGCCAGGCGGTGACCGGACCGAGGAGGTGCAGGTTGCCCAGCAGATTCTCCAGTCCATGGGGCTGCGGAGCTTCGTCCCCCAGGTGACCGCCTGCCCGGGCTGCGGCCGTACCACCAGCACCTTCTTCCAGGAAATGGCTCAGGATATCCAGAGCTATATCCGGGAGCGGATGCCCGTTTGGCGTAGTGAACGGCCCGGTGTCGAGGAGATGTCCGTCGCCGTCATGGGGTGCATCGTGAACGGACCGGGCGAATCGAAGCACGCCAACCTTGGCATTTCCCTGCCGGGGACCTTCGAGGAGCCCAAGGCGCCTGTCTACGTTGACGGTGCCCTCCACACGACCTTGAAGGGCGACGCTATCGTGGCCGAGTTCCAGGATATCCTGGAGCGGTATGTGATCTCCCACTATACCCCGGACCAGGGGCGTCCCTCCGAGCCCAGCCCCGTCGAAACCGCCTGACGCCCGTGGGCCTCGACGCGTTCCCCCTCGACCAGCCATGGCTGGCCATTCCGGTCCTTCTGGGAGCCGGGTTTCTCACATCGCTCACCCCGTGTCTCTATCCCATGATTCCCATCACCGTTGCCATCCTGGGACGGGAGGGAGCCGCCAGGAAGACCAGGGTCGGCAGCATGCTCAGCGTGGCCTCGTACGTCCTGGGCCTGGCCCTGGTCTATGCCACCCTCGGTTTGGTGGCTGGACTCACCGGAAGCCTGTTCGGGGCCATTTCGTCGAGTCCATGGGCCTACGGCACCATGGCTACGGTGCTGATGGTCGCCGGGCTGATCATGCTGGATGCGCTGCCGCTTCCGATGCCCACTGGGCTCCTTACCTGGGCTGCCAGGCATCATGGGGACACCTACCCGGCGATCTTCGCCATGGGGGCGGTTTCCGGCCTCGTAGCGGCGCCGTGTGGGGCTCCGGCGTTCGCCGCCGTCCTGATCTGGGTAGGCAGCACGCAGAGTGCGGCCTGGGGGTTCGTCTACCTGTTCGCGTTCTCGCTTGGAATGACCGCCCTGTTGGTGGTCGTGGGCCTCGCCGCTGGTCTCGGTGCCGCCCTGCCCAGGGCCGGGAACTGGATGGTGTGGGTCAAGCGCCTGTCCGGGCTCACGCTGATCGGGATGGCCGCCTACTACTTCGTACGTGTGGGGAGTGTCTTGTGATCCAGGGTGTCGTGAGGGGCACCGGCCTCGGGCTGATTCTGCTGGTGTCCGCCATCGGTACGGCCGCCGCTCAAGCAGTGGAGGGGTACCGGGTCGGCGATCTGGCGCCGGTCATCCAGGTCAATGACCTGGACGGCGAACCGGTGGATTTGGGACAGTACCTGGGCTCGGTGCCGGTGCTGTTGGAGTTCTGGGCCACCTGGTGCGAGCTGTGCGAGGCGCTCCTGCCCCACGTCCGGGACATGGCCGATCGCTACGGTCCCTCGGTGGCGTTCATCGGTATCAACATTGCAGTGAACCAGTCGCCGGGACGGGTCCGACGCTACATTGAACAACACCAGCCGCCCTTCCGGACCCTGTATGACAACGAGGGTACCAGCGTCCGGGCCCTCCATGTACCCACCACGTCGTACGTGGTCATCGTCGATCGCCACCGCGTCATTCGGTACATCGGGGTTGGAGGCGATCAGGATCTCACCGAAGTGTTGCGGCTGGTGACGTCTGATCAGGAGGAACGGTTCTGACATGCGTGTGCCGAACATGACGAAGCTGCGGACGCGATGGCTCGGGGTCATCTGCTTGGTGGCCGTACTGGGACCATCGAGTCTCGCTGCCCAGGATGCACCCGAGGCGGCGGTCGAGTGGTCCCTCGACCGACTCGGACTGGGGTTCTGTGTCGACTTCCTCATGGACTCCACGGAGGCCGGCAAGCAGATACGCAAGCGGAACAAGGCCTTCGCCGCCGTCCCGGCCCGCAGCTACGCCAGGCTGCATCCAGCCCTTCGTGGCTTGATCGATCGACGCGACGAGTACGCCCATTGGGTCCCATCGACCCAGTGTTTCATCGGAGCCGATACCCTCCGGGTCGGGGCCCGCGCCACCAGCTATGACGATCCCGACGTCAAGGTGATGGTAGGCTTCTGGGGCATCGCCGCCCGGCCTCATGACGATCCCATGAGCGATTCCGTGATGCTGGCGCCGTTCCTGTTCACCAACCACCATCGGGTCGATCGAAACTCGCAAGTAGAGGGCCTCGAGGTTGAAACACTCGAGGATGGGTGGAAGGACGACGAGACCCCCGGGGACAGGGTCTACCAGATTCGTGTCAAGAACTCCGACATCCGCTGGGTGGGCCACCCATCCGGGGATCCGTTCGAGGGAGAACCGGTCCGCTGGACTCTGGCCGTCAGGGGGACCCGCAGCAGCGAGTGGCTGGTCGAGATCGACCTGAGGCCCGAGGAACGGCAGTATGTCGTTGGGGCCCTGCAGGTTCTCGGCAAGGACGATCTCTCCAAAGCCCTTCAGGGCTCCCCGATGCGTATGGTGGGGCCGGCTTTCCGGGGCGGATCAGGGACGTTCAGGTTCTATCCCTGACGCTCAGTCCATGGTCGGTTTTCCACATTTGACGAACGCTGTATCTGGTTGTGCAGTAATAATTTAGGTATTCCACTTCACGTGGATAATGTCACCAGGACTAAGCGATTGATGAAGAACGACTTGGATCGAGTCGTCCACGCAATCCCCGACCAACATTTCCCTCAGTTTGCACTTTTCCACACAATGTGGGTGAATACTCTCCCATCGCCGCCTGGACGCCCGGAGGCGGGAGACCTGGTGGTCCCTCCGGCAACCGAGGTTCGTTACCGCAAGACGCGGGGGGCGGTTAATATCCCTGCACCTCGACACACCAGTGGGAGCAACGCCAGTGCCTGAGTTCAAGACCCGATACACCAAGATCGTCGCCACGTTGGGGCCCAGTTGGGGCACTCCAGAGAAGATGGCTGCGCTGTTGGACGCCGGGGTGAACGTAGTCAGGATCAATGCCTCTCACGGCACGCCCGAAGAGAGGGACCGCTGGGTAGGCCAGCTCAACACCCTCATCCGGGGTCGGTCCACGTCCGCGGCCATCCTCGTCGATCTGGTCGGGCCCAGAATCCGGGTCGGCACCCTCGCGGAGCCGGTCACCCTGAAGGAAGGTCAGGAGGTGGTGTTCGCTCCGGAGCAGGAGGCGGCCCCCGGGGAGATCCCGACGACCTACCAGGCTCTGTCCGACGACGTCCATTCGGGAGACACCATCCTGCTGGACGACGGGCTGCTGGCGGTGCGGGTGACGGCCATCGAGGGCAGTCGGGTCAGGGGCAAGGTGCGCCATGGCGGCGAACTCCGCTCCAATAAGGGCATCAATCTCCCCGGAGTAGAGGTGAGCGCCCCATCGCTGACCGAGGCCGACCGAGCTGAGGTGGCTCGCGTGGTCAAGCTGGGGGTGGACTTCATTGGTCTGTCGTTCGTGCGCCGTGCCGAGGATATTCTGGAGCTCCGTCGTCTGGTACCCGACACGGTCCGACTGGTGGCCAAGATCGAGAAGGACACCGCGGTCGAGCACTGCGGCCCGATCATCGAGGCGGCCGACGCGGTGATGGTTGCCCGGGGGGATCTCGGGGTGGAGCTACCGTTCGAGAGGGTCCCGATGGTCCAGAAGGACCTGATCCGCGAAGCGATGTTGCGTGGCAAGCCGGTCATCACGGCGACGCAGATGCTGGAGTCGATGGTCGGGGCGCCGCGGCCGACTCGGGCCGAGACCTCGGATGTCGCCAACGCCATCCTGGATGGCACCGATGCCGTCATGCTGTCGGCCGAAACGGCCATTGGCCAGTACCCCGTCCAGGCCGTGCGGGCCATGGTGCGCATCGCCCGCGAAGTGGAAGGGCATCGGCGGGGCCGGTCTCCCGCCTTTGACCTGGCCGTGGGCCGCCGCACGGACGAGACCGACCGGCTCCGTGCCAATCGCAACCGTGACCGCCAGCCCACCGGCACGGAGGACGCCATCGCCGTGGCGGTATCGGCTGCCGTGGACCTCCTCATGGCCCCACTGATCGTCTGCTTCACCAGTTCCGGCTTCACCGCTCGGACGGTGGCCGCCTATCGGCCTGCGGTCCCGGTGGTCGCCTTCACGCCGGAGGAGGAGACCTACCGCCAGCTGTCGCTGGTGTGGGGTGTCGTCCCCGTTCAGGTGGATCACCAACCCGATTACGATGCCATGTGGGATGTGGTGCGGAAGCGCATCCAGGAGATGGGCCTGGCGCGGAAGGGCGACCTGGTGGTCGTCACGGCCGGGGTTCCCTTCGACCAGCCTGGCACGACCAACCTCCTCAAGGTCGAGGCTGTCTGAGGGCATGCGTCTCACCCTGCTCGGCACCGGCACCTCGTTCGGCGTGCCGCAGGTCGGCTGCGGCTGCCCGGTGTGTCTTTCCGACGACCCCAGGGACAAACGCTCGCGAACCGGCGCTCTGGTCGAAGCGGCCGGCGCGACCCTGCTGATAGACACGCCCCCGGAACTGCGCCTGCAACTGATCAGCGCCGGCACCGCCAAGGTGGACGCCGTGCTGTATACTCACGAACACGCCGATCATACTGCCGGCATCGACGACCTGCGGATCTTCTCGGTCAAGGCCCGGGCGCCACTCCCGGTGCACGGGCCGCAGGAAACTCTGGACCGCCTCCGTGAGGGATACCGCTACATCTTCGACGATGCCGTCAAGCCGTATCGAGGAACATCGAAGCCCCTGGTCGCGGCTTCGGCCCTCCAACCGGACGTCGAGGTCACCGTGGCTGGGATGCCGGTGCTGCCGCTCGAGTTCGCCCACGGCCACTCCCGGGTGTTCGGCTACCGGATCGGCAAGATCGGCTACATTACGGATGTGAAGAGCGTCCCCGCCGAAGCCTTGGAACGGCTGCGCGGCCTGGACGTCCTGGTGCTGAATGCCCTGTGGTACCGGACCCACCCCACGCATCTGAGTATTCCGGAAGCGGTGGCAACGGCGCAGGCGATCGGTGCCGGGGTGACGTATCTGACCCATCTCACGCACGAGACATCCCATGCGGATCTGGCGCGCGAGCTTCCCGAGGGAATCATGCCGGGGTACGACGGGCTGACCGTGGAGACGACCTGAATGCGCCTCACCTATACCCACATGCTTCAGGAACGCCTGGACGGCCGGCACGGTATCCGGGCTGCCGTCTGGGATCAGTTGCGTCGACGATTCTCCGAGGTGCAGGCCGAGGTCCAGAGCCGGCGTGCCGGCGGGGAGTACGGCTTCTACGATTTGGCTTCGCAGGCGGAGTCGGTGACCCAGATCGAGACCTTCGCCGAAGGACTCGGCCAGGCGCACGAAGATGTACTCGTGCTCGGCATCGGCGGTTCGGCCCTCGGAACCCGGGCGTTGTTGAGCGCCATCCGCGGTCCCGGGTGGAACGAGTGGGACGATGAAGCCCGCGAGTATTACCCCCGCCTGACGGTGCTGGACAACATCGACCCCTCCGTCGTGGGCAACGTGCTTCGCCGGATGGATCCGCGCCGGGCCCTGGTCAACGTCATCAGCAAGTCGGGCAACACGGCGGAGACCCTGGCACAGTACCTGGTCGTGCGGCAGTGGCTCGAAGAGGCACTTGGCAGCGCAGCGCGGCGCCATCTGGTCTTCACCACCGACCCGCGAGACGGGGCCCTTCGTCAGCTCGCGGAGCGGGACGGCATTGCCACGCTCGACGTCCCGCCCGCCGTGGGGGGCCGCTTCAGCGTATTGTCGCCGGTGGGACTGCTGCCGCTGGCGCTGGCGGGTGTCGACATCGGGACCTTGCTCGACGGTGCCGGCGCTGCGCTCGAACGGGCGAGCGCGGAGGATCTCGAGCACAATCCGGCGGCGCTGCTTGCCGGCCTGCTCTGGGCCGCCGATACCTCGGCGGGTGGGCGCACCCAGGTCCTGATGCCGTACACGGATCGCCTGCGTGAGTTCGGAGCGTGGTTTTGTCAGCTGTGGGCCGAGAGCCTGGGGAAACGGGTGGACCGTCAGGGCAACGAGGTCAACAGCGGCCCGACGCCGCTCGCCGCCGTTGGGGCCACCGACCAACACAGCCTGGTGCAACTGTTCATGGAGGGCCCTTACGACAAGGTGGTCGGCTTCCTTACCGTGGACGATCTGGGACCGGATGTGCCGATCCCAGGCGCGGACGGCCTGCCCGAGGCGGCCGCGTACCTAGCAGGCCATACGCTCGGGGAGTTGCTCTCCGCCGAGTACCGGGCCACGGCCCGGGCCCTGACGGAGGCGGGCCGCATGCACTTCACACTCCGGGTGCCCGATCTGGGGCCGGCCGCCGTCGGCGAACTGGTGATGTTCTTCCAACTGGCCGTGGGCTACGCGGGCGTCTGGTACGGGGTCGACCCGTTCGACCAACCGGGTGTTGAGATGGGGAAGCGACTGACGTTCGCCGCGATGGGACGCGAGGGCTATCAGGAACTGCCCGCCGACGACGGTCCGGTCCTGGACGCATGAACGGAACGGCCTCGTTTGACGGGCGGCCCTCCCCCGGCCTAGATTTTGCGCCTTGGAAGGCGGACTTCTCCCAAGGAAATTCTGATGTCTGATGCGATCCAGCGAGCCGTGGACTTGTACGGCGGGGCGGTGTCGCTCGTGCCCGGCGGCGTTGAGGTCAACGATGCGTCCGAGCTACAGTCTCCCGCGACCGACCAGGTGGTCTGGCAGGCCGTTTTCGGCTCCGACGACGAGCAGAGTGCCGCGCGCTGGCTTCTCTGGGAACTGGGGCAGGCGACCGGAGCCAGACCCGCTTCCATCCAGGGGCTCTATGAGGCCCGGGGCCGCGGCGAGTGTGGTGGCTTCACGGTGCCCGCCATCAACGTGCGCATGATGGCCTACGATACGGCGCGGGCCGTGTTCCGAGCCGCCAAGGCGGGAAAGGCCGGCGCCATCCTCCTGGAAATTGCGCGCTCGGAGATTTCGTACACGGCGCAGCGGCCGGCCGAGTACGTCGCGGTCATGCAAGGCGCGGCGCTCCGGGAAGGCTATACGGCCCCGCTGTTCATTCAGGGCGACCATTGTCAGGTCAACGCCAAGAAGTACGCGGCCGATGCCGAGGGCGAGGTCGGCGAGGTCAAGGCCCTGATCGAGGAGGAGATCGCCGCCGGGTTCTACAATATCGACGTCGACACCTCCACGCTGGTCGATTTGTCGCACGAGACCCTGCCGGAACAGCAGCGCCACAACTACGAGCGCTGCGCCGAGATCACGGAGTCCATTCGGGCGCGCGAGCCTGAGGGTGTGACCGTGTCGGTGGGTGGGGAGATCGGTGAGGTCGGTCAGAAGAACAGCACGGTGGAAGAGCTCCATGCGTTCATCCGTGGCTACGACGAGTCGTTGCGTCAGCGAGGCGTGGGGCCGGGCATCAGCAAGATTTCGGTCCAGACCGGGACCAGTCATGGCGGCGTCGTGCTGCCAGACGGATCCATCGCCGACGTGAAGATCGACATCGATACGCTGGCGGCCCTGTCGCGCGCCGCTCGCGAGGAGTATGGACTGGCCGGGGCCGTGCAGCACGGCGCCAGCACGCTGCCGAGCAATGCCTTCGGCAATTTTCCCAGAGTGGAAACCTGCGAGATCCACCTGGCGACCAACTTCCAGAACATGATCTTCGATCATGCCGAGTTCCCGGCGGATCTCAAGGCACGGATGTACGCCTACATCGACGAGCATCTGGCTGGAGAGCGGAAGGATACCGATTCCGAAGAGCAGTTCTACTACAAGACACGAAAGAAGACCATCGGACCGTTCAAGGAAGAGGTCTGGTCCCTCCCGGCAGCGATCCGGGAGGCGATTGCGGCAGACCTCGAGAGCACGTTCCGCTTTCTGTTCGAACAGCTGAACGTGAACGGGACCATGGACCTGGTCGACCGCCACACGCGCGCTCCGGTGCAGCACCGAGAGGTCGGACACCGGGTCGTCGCTGTGGCAGCCGACGATCCCGACGCGGGAGAATAGTATGGCACGCGAGGACGATGGACGTGAAGTAGTGTATCTGGTTCGGGACGCGGACTCTCCGTTCAAGTTCCTGTTCGTGGGCGCCGCCATCGGCGCCGGTCTGGCGCTGCTGTTCGCGCCGGCCGAGGGGGAGGAGACCCGGCGCCGGATCGGCCGCAAGGCCCGTCAGCTGCGCGATCGGGCCGAAGAAGGCCTGGACGAGTTGGAGGACAGGATGTCCGATGGGACGCGGCGGCTGCGCGACCGGGTCACCGATACCGTGGACGATGTCCGGACCCAGGCCGAAGAGGTGACCGACGCCGTCAAGAGCGCCGGCGCGACGGCTCGGGAAGAGCTGGAGCGGCGCCTGGCCGATGCGCGGGCCCGTCGCAAGCGCGACGTCGTGGACGAGACCGACGAGGAAGAGGAAGAGGAGCCGGTGGCCTGACCGAATTCCGACTCGGTGGGTGGCATCGGACCATTCGGGGCTTTCTCCGCCGGACCATCGAGAAGGCGGATGAGAACAACGTCCCATTCCTTGCCAGCGCGCTGACGTTTGACGCGCTGTTGGCGTCCATCCCCTTCATGCTGTTGCTGCTGGTGGCGCTGACCCTCCTGGTGCAGGGCCGTCTCATCGAGAACGGCCCCACACTCACCCAGTTGGTCGAACAGTTCCTGCCGCCCCATGCGGGTCTCCAGGGACGCGACCCCTTCGCCCTGCTCGAGCGCATCCTGCGAGGTGTGTCACAGAACCGGGGCGAGCTGACCCTCTTCACCGTCCCGATCTTCCTCTGGTTCAGCACCCGCTTCTTCGCCAGCGTGCGGACCTCGCTCAATCACATCTTCGATGTCGGCGTTCGACCGCTGCGCCACCGCGGCATCATCAGCACGATTCTGGTGGCCAAGTCGCGCGATGTCGCCATGGTGATGGCCACGCTGGCCCTCTTCCTGGTCAATACCCTGATCACCGCCCTGTTCGGCATCGTCCGGGCCCTGGGAGAGGACACGTTTCCGGACGCCAGCTTCCTGCTCTCGAGTGTTGGCGGGTGGGTGGCCCAGCTCCTGGCGTTCTTGTTCGGCGTGTCGCTGTTCTATCTGTTGTATCGCTTTGCGGCCCAGCGGGCCCTGGGTTGGCGGCCGGCCCTGGTCGCGTCCGTATTCACGGCGGTGGCGTTCGAGGTGGCCAAGAGCCTCTACGGCTTCTACCTGATCCACTTCGCCACGCCCGACCGTTTCTCGGTCGGGTTCAACATCGGTGCCGGTGTGCTGTTCGTGTTGTGGGCCTATTACACCGCGCTCGTCTTCCTGCTCGGCGCTGTCGTGGCACAGACCTGGTCGTTGCGGGAAATGCAGCGACGGCAACGGGCGGAACTACGGTGAGGGCGTCGCCCGGATGTGAAGCTCGAGGTCCGCGACCGTGGTCCCACCAGGGCGCGGTCCGACGGTAAAGCGGATCACCGGTCCGACGGCCTCGACGCCGGACAACCGCAGGTCGTCCACGCGTAGCTCGTACTCGCCGGGACGAATCCCCATCTGGTAGAACTCACCATCACTGAAGCTGGCCAATCGCGTCTCGTCCCCGGTCTGCCTGTTGATCAGCAGGAGCGGGATGTGCCCGGTGCGCACCAGACCGTCCGCGCTGACGACCCGGCCCTCGATGACCGCCGATTCCACCACGGGGAGGTCGACCGTCATGAAGGCGTTGGGGCCCGGGGCCACACTGATGGAGCGATACAGGGGCACCCAGAGCGGGTTCTCCAGGCTGAGCGAGTCGACCGCGACGACGGCAGCCTCGAACGGTGACGCTTCCCAGGCCTGGTAGCGCCCGGCCTCGTCGGTGCGGACGACGTTGTAGCCGATGATGACACGAGCGCTCGGCACGCCAGCTTCCCCGGGGTCGCACACGCCGTTGGCATTGTCGTCGAGGAAGACCTCGCCGGTGATACCGGATTGGCGGAACGATCCGACCGGCGACAGGCGGAAGCTCCTCGTGACCGGGTTCCATGCGGCCGACCCCTGCAATTGCGCGAAGCTCTCGGATCGGCCGTCACCGGACACGAGGCTCGTCAGGCTGGCAAACACCCCGCCGACGGTCGAGGTGACCGCCACGCGGAAGGCCGTTCCCGGGAAGGCCTCGCTCCACGCAGCGCCCGCTTCGATACGGATGCCTGGGCGAAACGACTTGAACAACGAGACGTCGACCTGGGTGACCCGACTGAGGTTTTCTGCCTGGAGAGCGGCCCTGAAGGTCAGGCTGCCGAGCACCTGTCCCAGGGCGCGTTGCGGGAGTGCCGTCACCTCGATCCCGCCGAACGTCCGGGTGTTTTCGATGCCGGAGCGGTCTTCGTGCTGGACCCGGACGAACGGAGACACGGTGACATTCCGGACGGCAGCGGACAGGGCCAGCCTGCCCCGGGAAGTACGGCCCTGTGCCTGGTCCAGGCGGTCGGCTCGCGCGTCGAAGAAGAGGTAGCGGCTCCACTGGATGGGCCGATAGAAGGCGGACACCGAGGTACGGGACCGCATGCCGGCCGGTGCCAGGATCGGATCGGTGACGCCGTCGGTGTAGTCCAGGTGCTCGACCATGAGCCGGGCATTGATCGACGGCTCGACCCGCGCGGCCATGCGGGTGAAGCCCTGGTAGACCGCACCCAGTTCCAGGGTCAGGGCGTTGATCGGGGAACCGCCAATCCTGGCATAGGGATGGTCGAGGTCGCTGCCGCTGGCTCTCCAGTAGCGGTCGTAACCTGCTCCGAGGGTGATCCGCCGCGTCAGACCGTAGCGGGCGTCCATGTTCAGTGCGCCCTGACATTGGGTGCTGTTGCACGCGCCCGCGGATACGCCATACTCGAAGTGCTTGCGCGGCAGGATGGTCTGTCCGATCTGATAGGTCCGGTTGAAGCGGTGGACTTCGCCGAAGGGACCATAGGCCACGAAGTCGACGGCGTTCTGGCCACGCTCCACCGGCAGGTTGAAGGAGAAATCTCCACCTGCCGACACGGTGTCGAATGCCACCAGCTCGCCGCTGCGGTAGGCTTCGACTTCCCATCCCGGGGCGAGGCTGCCCCGGTAGTCGGGGTCCGGTGGAAGTCGCATCCCCCACCCGCACCTGCTTCATCATCGGGTCATCCGGCCAGAAACCGGTCCAGGAACCGCGCACCTCGGCGGACCGGTTCGCGCCCGCGCCAACGGTCCGCGAGTTCACTTCCAGCGCTCCTCCCATCAGGTTCGTCGCCAGGCCCAGGGAGAAAGCTCCGTTGCGTGTCGGTTCGGTACTCGGCAGCACGGCTGAGTAGTTGACGACGAGACCGTCGAGGCCGCTCCGGTTGGCGGCCAGCATCAGGTCGGGCTGGACCGGCGCTTGGCTCCGGGCCAGGGCCCGGCGGCGTGCCGCCCGCTGGATGCTCTGGATGACGGGCAAGGTGTACGGGTTCTCGATGGCCACGTACAGTTCCCGCCAGTTCACGATGAACGACACGCCGAGGACCTTCCCGAGTGGTGTCGTGGCGAGGTACAGGGCTCCATCCCTGTTGATGAGTTCGTCCGCCTTGAGCGGGACCGAGTCGTTCCCGATCCGGATGGCCTCGGAGCCGAGTGCAAAACGTACCTCGACGTCTCCGGGCTGCAGCACCGCCGTGACCACCGAGTCGGCTTGTTGCGTGAAGCGGTAGTCCGCCATGCGCAGGAAGTCTCCCAGGGGCAGCAGGGCGGTTTCGTCTATCTGGTAGGCCGCGATGGTTCGGGCCAGCATCCGGCCGAAACGAAGTTCGACCAGGACCTCCACGAAGCGGTCCGGATCCAGGACCGTGTCCGTCGCGACCGGGACCAACGTGGTTGCGGAAACGCCGGCGGCCCGCCCCCCGAGGGAGGCGAGCACCAGCGACGCCACGACCAGCAGGCCCCGTGTGGTCATCAGGGCACCGCCACCGAAATGGTGTCGGCCACCGGTTCGGCCGGCAGCACCGTCCCGGTATCGAAATCGGTCCGTTGGGTCGTGAGGCGGGACACCAGCGTGTAGCGCCCGCGGGGAACATGCTCGAGCGAGAGGAGTCGTCGCGGAGCCAGCTCGTAGTAGACCGCTACCTGGACATCGTCACGCGCCACCTCCACCCCGGCGGCGTCGAGCAGGATGGTATGCAGCGTCCCGAGGAAGGCCGCGTTGCCCTCCCGGGTCAGCTGGACCCGAACGGCCAGTGAATCACCCGTGACCGAGGCCCGAAGGCTGTCCATGCGGGCACCGGTCTTGACCAGGCCGTGTCGATAGTTGACGGCGATGATGGTGCGCACTCGCAGAGTCAACGCGACTTTGACCGCGGTGTCGGCTACCCCACCCACCGGGACCTGTCCGGACGCCGACGAGACGGCGATGCGGGTCCAGTACTCCCCGTCCGGGAGTCCGGCGGGGGGTTGGGCCAGCAGGCGTACCGTCTGGCGGGTCCGGGCCGGGACCGTGACACGGCGCGGAAAGGCCCGGATCCACCCGGCGGCCGACGGGTAGGCCGAGTCGTCCTCGAAGTAGCGCACCTTCATGGTGCCCGTCGAGTCGGTCGTGGGGAAGCCGAACAGCGTGCTGATCTCGACCTCGACCGGATCGTTGTCCGGGTTGTAGAGCTCGATGGCGCCGGCCCGGGTGCGGTGATCGATGTGAACGGCGTGAGGGGCCACGGCCACGCCTTGGGCCGTCGCGGCCATGGGCCACGCGAGGACGAGCAAGAGGCTGGATCGAATCGGGGCTAGCATGCGGCGCAATCCACGGTGAGGGTGACGGTGTTGCTGTAATCGCCCGGCGTCTGGCTCACGCCAGGGTTGGCGGTGGCGCCGAGATAGAAGCGTACCCGCTGGGCGAGGGGCATCGTGAAGCTGAATGGGGCGGTCGGATCGAAGGGCGTCTGAATCGGCAGCGAGTAGACGGCGGCATAGCCGCCGTCGTCGACGGCGTAGGTGAGCGGGAACGAATCACCGCCCAGTTCATCCAGTGTGGCCGGCAGCGTGAACGTGGCGACCATGACGTTGTTGCGAGCGCCCCGTACCAGGAAACGTCCCGCGCGCGCGGCATCGGTCGGGAGCACATGTTCGGGGAGGCCGTTGAAAACAGTACCGAAATCGAGATCCTGCTCGCCGAGCACACGAACGGGGCGCTGCGCCTCGGTCATGGCGACGATGAGGCCGGAGAGACAGAGCGTCAGAAGAAGGAGACGGGTCACGCTTCCACTCCGCGGCCGGGGGGGCGGCAGCCGGGCCCGCCGAGGCGTGCCCGACCGCCTGCTCCGGCTCAAGTACCGTTGTAGGTAACGGTGAGCTGGATGTTGGCCGTGTACAGCCCAACCGGCTGGGCCGCGGCGGCCGTGACGCTGGCGCCGACGAACACGTTGTAGTTGTTCACGCCGAGGAAGTCGACTTCCGAGGGCGTGCCGCCCGTGGCGTAGTTGTCGGTGATGGCCGTGGCGCGCGAGGCGTTGTCGCCCCGAATCACGCTGTAGGTATCGATGGTCATGTTGTTACCGCCGCTGACCAACAAGGTCGGCAGCACCCAGTCCAGGTCGATCCCCGCGCCGTTGGTTCCGGTCACGACGAAGCTGCCGGAGTTGGCGTTCTGGGCGTCCACCAGACTGGAGGTGTTCTGCAGCACGGCGCCAAAGTCCAGATCCTGGCCGGCGGTCACCGTCACCGGGGCCACTACGCGGGCACGCGCCGTGATCTGGTCATTGTCGCTCAGCTGGGCCTGGAGCTGGGGAGCGGCGAGCGCCGTCACCAGGGTCAGGCCAAGGGCGATGCGAAGGGTCTTGCTCATGTTGTCCCTACCTTGCGTGGGTGGAGAAATGGAAGAACGTCTTGGCATTCCGCCAGGCAGGTGAGCAAACGATGTGCCAATTTTGGCACTCACTCCAGAGTGTCAAATAATAATACACTTTCAATCCATTGCCGGGCCGTTGATCCCACCCTAAATGGGTCGCGGGAAGTCGGCCAACCGTTTAAGGAAAGGACAGTTCGACCAGCGGGAAGGGTTATTCAGGCGCTTCTGACCGCGCGGTCCGCCTACCGGCCACCGGGACGACCGCCTGGAAGTAGGCTCGAAACTGGCAAAGCGGCGGCCTCTGGGGAGGGATGGGGATGTGGGCCCAGGGACCGCTCCAGGGGCC
>JBDHIK010000286.1:0-3656 GCA_039587475.1 Gemmatimonadota bacterium
CCGGTACTTCTGGGCCAGCGTGACCTCGGTGAACTTGGTGGCCATGCCAAGCGCCGCGGTGACCCACATCCAGAACAGCGCTCCGGGACCGCCCCAGTGGATGGCGATCGCGACGCCGGCGATGTTCCCGATTCCTACGGTCGCCGACAGGGCGGTCGTAAGGGCCTGGAAATGAGACACGTCCCCAGGCTCTTCGGGGTCGTCGTAGGCACCCGATGTGACCTTGAAACCGTGTCCCAGCCTCCGGACCTGGATGAAGCCCAATCGAAGCGTGAGAAAGACACCGGTGCCGAGGAGAAGGATGACCATGTAGGGAATGGTTTCCCCACCCACGGTGACTCCCATCTCCACGATGTACCGGTTGCCGAAGTCAGACAGCCACTGGAAGAATCCCATCCGCTCCCCGTCGAGTTGTGTTGATCCTCACGGCGCCTCTGCCGAAACGAGATCGGAGAAGATACGGAGGGAGCGGGGTTTCGTGCGAATCGAGGGCGAACGTGGAAGGAACAGAAGACGTTTCCGCGGAAACGGCCCTGTCGCGGTGCGATGATCGGCAGACCGGCTACCCGGGCCCTAAAGCCCGGGTAGCTCGGCTTGCCGTCAGTTCAGGTACATCAGTTGTCCAGCGCCCCTTCGTCAATCCACGTACTGAGTGTGGTGACGAATCCAGCGTCGTCCGGACCGTCATTGTGATTCGCATTGAGCTTCGGAATCAGAATGGCGGTCGGATCGGCCGAGTTGCCAGGAACCACCAGCGGGCCGTTGTCGCCGTCGGTCAGGATGTTCGCATAGCTGTCGAGGTTCACGCCCGCGAAGCCAGTTCCACCGGCGTGGCACTGCACGCAGTTGGCCTGGCCAGCCTCGAAGTACGGCAGGATGTCGGCGGCGAAGAACACCGTCGGAGCGTTCACGGTGATGACCACATCGTCCGTGCCCGTAGCCCCTTCGTCGTCCGTGACGGTCAGCGTGACCGTAGTGACGCCTACGTCAAAGGGCACCGTAGCCATCTCGCCCGTCGTGATCTCAGTGCCGTCCACGGCCCACGACCAGCTGACGATCGTGCCGTCCGCGTCCGTGCTTGCGGATCCATCCAGGGTCACGTCCTCCGCACCACTGTTGTCGGCGTCGGTCACCGTCTGGTCCGGGCCCGCGTCGGCCGTCGGCGCCTGATTCGGGACAAACGCCTCCACGGTGATCACCACTTCGTCCGTACCGGTGGAACCGCCGTCGTCCGTTACGGTGAGAACGACCGTGGTGACGCCCACGTCAAAGGAAATCGTAGCCATCTCGCCCGTCGCGATCTCGGTGCCGTCCACGGCCCACGACCAGCTGACGATCGTGCCATCCGCATCCGTGCTGGCGGACCCGTCGAGCGTCACGTCCTCCGCACCAGTATCATCCGCGTCCGTGACTGTCTGGTCCGGGCCGGCATCGGCGACCGGCGGCTGGTTGAGCAGCGCGCAGGCCACATCGAACTGCGTGTTCTCCGTCAGGCCCGCGGTGACGTCCACGTCGCGCGGATTGTTCTGAACCGCGCAATTCGTGGCGACACCGCTCAGGCCGACCGAGTACGTGCCCGGTGTGAGGTCGGGAATGACCACGACTGCGTTCACACCGATGGCCCCTGCGTTGTTGCCGTCGACACTGAGCGTGTAGCCATCGGCGTCGATGTCATCGCCCGTGGTCACGGTGGTAACCCCGATCGCTCCCGTGGTCGGCGGCGCCGGATCGTCGTCTCCGCAGCCAGCGGCCACGAGCGCGAGAGCGACGAAGGCAAAACTGAGTCTGAACTTCATTGCTTACATCTCCTGCGAACTGACCCTGACACAACAATACGATTCCGGACATCGACCGGTCTTTCAGGGCCTGAGAATATGTTAGGTGACCGTTGCCTCGGAGCGTCGGTATCCGGAGACAGGAGTATTTGCCTCGGAGCGTCGGTATCCGGAGACAGGAGTATCGTTGGTACGGTCTGCGAAAGCAATGACGATCCGGGATGTGCCTCAGTCGTGCAGCATGCGCTCCGGCGGATCGTCCAGGTCGTCGAATTGTCCATCGCGAGCGGCTTTGACGAACAGGGCCGCGAAGATACCGCCCAGGATCAGGGCGATCGGCAGGAGAAAGAAGATGGAATTCATGTCTGTGCGTCGTTCATCGAAGCCTCGATTCGCGACGAGCCCCAGATCACCATGGCGCTCGACGCCGGCATCAGGATGGCAGCCACCAGGGGATTGATGAATCCCGCCGCGGCTGCACTCACGGCCACGATGTTGTAGGTAATCGATCGTCGCTGGTTCCACCGGATGGCCCGTTCGCAGGCCGTGGCGGCCTGGAAGCCCGAGACGAGGGGCTTTAGCGACCAGGTGGAAATCACTCCATCCGCCACCAGCACGCTGCTCGCGGCGCCCGTGCCCATCGCGACGCCCACGTCAGCCGCCGCCAGGGCCGGGCCGTCGTTCAGGCCATCGCCCGCGAACAGCACCCGGTTCCCTCGTTCCTGCCCGGCCCGCACCCAGGCCGCCTTTGCCGCCGGATCCACCTCCGAGCGTACGTGGGTGACACCGGCCTGCGCCGCGATCCTCCCGGCCACGTCGTCGTGATCGCCGGTGAGCAGGACGACCTCCAGCCCCCGACCGACCAGCTGAGCGATCGCCTCGGCCGAGTCCGGGCGAACGGCGTCACCGAGCCGGATTCGCCCGGACTCACCACCGACCCCGGACAGCACGACCTCGCCGGGGCCACCGGCCGCGAGCTCCCAGTCCAGGCCATCTACTCGCCCCGTCACGCCCGTACCTGGCGTTTCCCGCACGGCTTCGGCTCGGGGCAGCGGGATGCCGCGCTTCACGGCCTCTTCCACGATGGCTCGCGCGATCGGGTGCATGCTGAAGCGCTCCAGGCCGGCGGCGACACGCAGCGTGGTGTCGTCAGCGTTGACCACCGTGAGGTCTCCCTCCGTCACCGTTCCGGTCTTGTCGAGGCCGACCGTGTCCACGTCCACCAGGTCGAGCAGACCGTCGGCGGAACGGAACATCAGCCCTCGGCGTGCAGCCGCTCCGAGGCCGGCGGCAGCGGCGAGCGGCCGTGAGAGGGCCAGAGCGCACGGGCAGGCCACCACCAGGACCGCGACACACGCCCGCAGCGCGGTTCCGCCGTCGCCCGCCAGCAGCCAGCCAGTCACCGTCAGCGTCGCCGCGATCAGGGTCGCCGCCGTGAACCATGGCGCGATGCGATCCGCCGTGGAGAGGCGGACGGGACGATCCGCTGCAGCCTTGAGATCCGCGGCCATGCGCTGGAGGGTCGTCTCCTCCCCCACGCGTTCCACACGGACGGTGAGCGCTCCGTCCACCAGCACGGCGCCCGAGACCACCTCATCGCCCGCCGACACGAGCACGGGCTCGGCCTCGCCGGTGATCAGCGCCAGTCGCACCGTCGCCTCGCCGCCCTCCACTACGCCGTCCGCGGCGAATTCCTCCCCCGCGCCCACGTCGATCAGGTCTCCCGGGACCAGATCTCCGGCCGGGACTACTTCAACCGCATCTCCAACCCGCCTGCGGGCCGTGGCCGGAAGGGCCGCCGCGAGAGAGACCGCTGCCTCGGCAGCCCTGCGGCGTCCCCTGCCCTCCAGCATGCGACCGGCGAGAAGCAGGGCGACCAGC
>JBDHIK010000107.1:0-8765 GCA_039587475.1 Gemmatimonadota bacterium
CGGCCGTCGTTCCGCAGCACGGTCCAGCTCACCCCGCCGAAATTGCTGGTCACCAAATCGAGATCGCCATCGCCGTCGAGATCACCAAGATCGATGGCGATGGGTTCCTGACCCACAGGGACCACCGCCTCGAGCCTGAGCCCCCCTGAGCCGTCCCCCAGGAAAACAGCCGCGGCGTTCTGGGCGAAATTGGCGCTGACCACGTCAGCGTGACCGTCTCCGTTGACGTCTCCGGCAGCGAGCATCCAGGGCCCGCCCGACGCGGATGCCGCGGCAGTCCGTTCCAGATTCCCTGCCCCGTCACCACGGAGGAGAATCACTTCTCCACTGCCGATGGCTCCTACGAAGAGGTCCTGGATACCGTCACCGTCCGCATCGGCAACGGCGCATGCGGTCTCGCCCGCAGCACCGGTATCGAAGGACCGGCCGGTCAGGAAGCCGCCAGCACCATCATTGAGGAACAGGGTGAGCGATCCGCCTCCGGCCCGGTTGGCGGTAACGATATCCCACCATCCATCCCGGTCGAGATCCAGGACGCACAGCCCGCGCACGCCGGGAGCGGCCGTGTAGTTGGCGCGATGCACGAAGGTCCCGTCGCCGGCGCCGCGGAACAGCGACACCAGGTCGTTCGCCGAATTCCCAACCGCGACGTCGAGGGTCCCGTCCCGGTCGAAGTCCGCGCCTTCGTTGGTCGAGGGTCGCGACCCGCCGGGGATGGGGTAGACGGTGAACGCCCCATAGCCTCCCAGACCGTCGTTCAGGAAGACCCGGAGATCGTCGGAGCGTTCGCTCGGCACCAACAGGTCGGGAGCGCCGTCGTCATCGAAGTCGCCCGCGAAGGCCCCGTAGCTCTGGATCCACCCCTCACCTGTCTGGCGGATCGCCAGCACCGGCCCCGTGGTGAATCCGAAGGACGACGGTGTGGCCCGCACCCAATACCCCATCGTGTAGGAGCCACCAATGCCGGAACCACCTTCCCCGGAGATGGCCCCGGACACCGTCACCACGACCCATTCACCAGACGAGAACCGTCCGTTGGGGGTGAAGGTGACGGTACGCCGGTCGGGGCTCTGAGCGACGCGGCCAGCCATAGGGCCGGACCACCTCCCGGACGCGCTGATCGCCGCACCGCTGTCCGGTAGCAGGACGGGTCGGTCGAAGGTGACCACAATCGGATCACCAGGCATGGCGTTCAGGGACTGAGGCCGTGGTGTCAGTGCCTGAACGATGGGGGGACCGGTGGCCCCCGGTCCGACGGGGTCACTCTCGCCGGAACCGCAACTCCAGGCGCCAACCAGCGCCAGCAGAGCGGCCGTATTCTGGAGTGGGAATCTGACCATGTCACCCGTACGACGTTTGACGGCATGCTCCGGGGCACAGCCCCGAGGCTTGACTCCGGCCCGACACCGGGCGAGTCTGCGGGCAGACGATCCATCCACGAGGACTCCGTGACCGCGCCGTCATTCTCTGTAACGCAGATCGACGATCAACGATGCGCCTTTGTGGCCGATGGCCCTGTCTTCGGTGACGACGGACGCACCTTCACCGAAGCGGCCCAGGCTGCGACCGCACCGGCAGCGGAAGCGGTGCTCGAGGTCGAGGGGGTCTGTGAGGTCTCCCTGGCACCGGACCGCATGACGGTGGTCCGCTCGGCCGACGGACCTTCGTGGCCGGAGTTGCTTCCGCGGATCCAGTATGCGCTCGCGACCGTCGTCGGCGCCGGGCCCCCGGACGCCACCGCGGGCGATGCTCCCGCCATGGACGACGACAGCATGTTCGACCTGGTGACCGACATCTTTCAGAGTCAGATCAACCCCATCGTGGCTCAGCATGGCGGCGCCATCGACCTCATCGACGTGCAGGACGCGACGGTGGTTGTCCGGATGTCCGGCGGATGCCAGGGATGCGGCATGGCCAACGTGACCCTGCGTCAGGGGATCGAGGCCGCCCTGCGTCGAGCCATCCCGACGATGTCGGGCGTGCGCGACGTGACCGATCACTCCGCCGGGACCAATCCCTACTTCGCCAACTCGGGGAAGTAAGCCGTCGGCCATGGCGGATGCCGATCCCCCGCGGCTCCTGCTCCTGCTCCCCACCTCCACATACCGCGCCGCCGCGTTCGTCCGCGCCGCCGACGCGCTCGGCGTCAGGCTCACGGTCGCCTCCGAACAAGACTCGGCCTTCGCCGCCGGAGAGCCCGACAAACTACTGACCATGGACTTCGACGACCCGGCCACCTGCGTGGCGGTCGCACAGGCCTTTCATCGGCAGCACCCCCTCGCCGCCGCCTTCGGCATCGATGACGCAACCGCTATCGCTGCGGCCCATATTGCCGCCGCGCTGGGACTGCCTGGCAACCCGGCACCAGCCACCCAGGCGGCCGGCAACAAGTTCCTGCAACGCGTACGTCTGGCCGAAGCCGGCGTGCCTGTCCCCGCCTTCGAGCATTTCGCCACCGCGACCGAGGCTGCCAGTTCGACGATTCCCTTCCCCGCGGTGGTCAAGCCGGTGTCGTTGTCCGCCAGCCGTGGCGTCCAGCGGGTCGACGATGCCACAACCCTTCGTGACGCGCTCGGTCGCCTGGCAGCCATCCTGGACGAGGGGGCACCGCCCGGGGGCCAGGCCTGCCTCGTCGAGGAGTATGTCCCCGGACCCGAATTCGCACTGGAAGGCCTGGTGATCGAGGGATGCCTCACGACGCTGGCGTTGTTCGACAAACCCGATCCGCTGGACGGGCCCACCTTCCCCGAAACGATCTATGTGACGCCGTCGCGCGCCGACCCCGAGATTCAACAGTCGCTCGTGACTACCGCACAATCGGCTTGCCGGGCGATTGGCCTGCGGACTGGTCCGGTGCACATCGAGTTACGCCATAACGAGGGTGGGGCCTGGCTGGTCGAATTGGCGGCCCGCCCCATCGGCGGGCGCTGTGGTGAAGTACTCCGATTCGGCCCTGGCGGGTCCCAGTCACTCGAGACGGTACTCCTGGCTCATGCCCTCGGCCAGGTCGAACCTGTTCCGCCTCGAGAGCCATGTGCCGCCGGCGTCATGATGATCCCGGTACCACGGCCGGGTACCTTCGAGGCCATCGTCGGGATCGACAGGGCCCGGGCCGTTGCCGGAGTGGTGGACGTGGCCGTGACGATTCACCGCGGAGCCGTGGTGCGTCCGCTCCCCGAAGAGGCCCGGTATCTGGGTTTTCTGTTCTCGCGTGGCGACTCGGCGGCGGCCGCCGAGCAGTCGTTACGGGACGCCTTTGCCGAGCTGGAAGTCCGCATCACCTGACGAGACCTCCCGGCCGGAACACCGGTACCGGGCTTATATTGCTCCTCTGGAAGCTCACTTCCCTGTCGTGGAACCCGTTTCGAGGAGTCGATGATGCGCAGCACCGTTCTCGCCGCACTTCTGGTGGCTGCTCTGAGTTCTCTGGGCGCGCAGGTGGCGCCGGCCCAAGGCCTCAAGGACGACATCGATCAGGTGACGGCCCGGCTCCAGGCCGCCGCCGCCGCCAACCTCAACATCATCGCGCCTGAGGCGTACTCCAAGGCGAGCGAGAAGATCACCGAGGCAGAAGCGGTGTACCAGCGCGGGGCCAATCCCACCGAGGTGCGGAAGAAGCTGGATGAGGCTCGGGTGGAACTGTCTCGTGCCGAGAGCCTCAAGGACATGGGGGACATCCTGTTGGGGTCGGCGCTCAGGGCCCGAACGGATGCCCTCGTGGCCGACGCCCCCGCCCAAAAGGAATCAGAAAAATCATGGCGCGACGCTGAGCGGTCGCTCCACAGAGCCGGCCGGCGGGTCGAGTCCGGCAACCGTGACGACGCCATCGCCGAGGCTTCGAAGGCCGAGGCGGCGTACCGGGAGGCCGAGTACGAAGCCCTCCGCAAGGCGCTGACCGCCGCGACCGAGGGCCTCCGCAAGGAGGCGAAGGAGCGCGATGCCGACAAGAAGGCCGCCACGACCTTCTTGAGGGCCGACACCGAGCTGGCCGCAGCCGAAGCGGCCCTCCGGGCCAATCGCCAGGATCAATCCGAGGCCATCGCGCACGCCATTGCCGCGGCCGACGGGTATCGCCGGTCCGCACGCATCGCCCTGATCGTCGATGCCGTCAAGCGCAACCCGAACAGCGCCGTCGAGGTCCTGGTGCTGGATTACGAGGGCTACCTCAGTTCGGCCGCGGAGGCGCTGCACTTCCGGGCCGATTTCAGCGAGGGGCCGCAACCCGTCTCGATCCAGCTGATCGACGCCATCAACAGCCTCACCGAAGACCGCGACGCGCTCCGTGGCGAGGCCGCCCAGGCGACCCAGGCGCTGACGCTCCTTCAGTCGGAGCACGACTCCCTGATGTTCATCAGTGATTCCCTCGCCGCCCGGTTGATGCTCCAGGCGGACTCCCTCACCGCCCAACGGCAACTCCAGGAGGCGGAACAGCGTCGGCTCGGCGCCAGGTTGCGTGTACGGGAAGAGCGGGAAGCCAAGATCGAATCGGTGGGAGACCTCTTCAACGACGATGAAGCCGAGGTCGCCATGATCGGCAACGATCTGGTGATTCGGATGTACGGGCTCGATTTCCCCACCGGCCGGGCACAGATCCGGCCCGAGAGCTTCAGCCTGCTGACCAAGCTGCAGCGGGTCCTCCGCGAGTTTCCCGACGAGCCCATCGAGATCGCGGGCCACACGGACTCGCGCGGCAACCCCGAGCGCAATCAGGCCTTGAGTGAGCGGCGGGCTGAGGCCGTCCGCCAGTACCTGATCGCCAACATGGCACTGTCCGAAGTCCAGATCAGCGCCATCGGGTATGGGGAAAGCCAGCCGATCGCCAGCAACGAGACGGCAGACGGTCGGGCCAAGAACAGGCGTATCGACGTCCGGATCGTCCTGCCCGGGATCTAGCGTTCCCAGTGGGCGTCACGGGACCATGACTGCTCCATCCGCCCCGGCCCCGGCCACCGACCACCGTGGCAGGACGCGGCGCTGGGTCGGCCTGGTCCTGGGCCCGGTCATGCTGGTGCTGATGCTGGTCACCCCGGCGCCCGAGGCCCTGTCGTCGCAGGGATGGCGTACCGCGGGCGTGGCCGCGCTCATGGCGGTCTGGTGGATCACCGAGGCCATTCCCATCCCCGTGACCGCGTTGCTGCCCCTGGCCCTGTTCCCGATCCTCGGGCTGGGGACGATCGGGGAAGCCGCGACACCGTATGCCAACCCTATCATTTTCCTGTTTCTCGGCGGCTTCATCCTGGCTGCCGGACTCACGACCAGCGGCCTCCACCGGCGCCTGGCGCTGTCGATCATCCGCCGGGCCGGGCAAACGCCGGTCGGCCTGACGGCCGGCTTCATGGTCGCAACCGCGTTGTTGAGCATGTGGGTGAGCAACACGGCGACGGTCATGATGATGCTGCCGATCGCCGTCTCGACGCTGGCCCTGGTCGATTCCGAGAACCCCAGGACCTCCACCCTGTCCATGGCGCTCCTCCTGGGCATCGCCTATGCGGCCAACATCGGTGGGCTCGCGACGTTGATTGGCACGCCGCCGAACGCGCTGTTAGCTGGGTTCATGGAAGAGACCTACGGCGTCACCATTGGATTCGCCCGGTGGATGACGCTGGGCTTGCCGCTGGTGGCGGTGGCCCTGCCGCTCTGCTGGATTCTCCTGGTCCGGGTTCTTTTTCCCGTCCATCGCATACCGGCACTGACCGGGATCGACCACGTCCTGGGGGCCGAGCCCACCCGTCCCTTGAGCCGGAAGGAACTCGTGGTGGCGGTCGCAGGTGCCGCTACGGCGCTGGCCTGGATGTTCCGACCCCTGCTGGCCAAGGCGGTCCCGGGAATATCGGACGCGGGCATTGCCATCGCCGGCGCGATGGTGCTGTTCCTGCTGCCCCTCCCGGTGGGGCGACACAGTCCCGTTCTGCAGTGGCGCGACACCGAGCGGCTGCCGTGGGGGATCCTCCTTCTGTTCGGCGGGGGCATCTCTCTGGCCGCAGCGATTCAGCGCTCCGGACTGGCGGAGTGGATCGGCGCGCAACTCTCCGCCGCGGCGAGTTGGCCGTTCGTGGCTCTCGTGGCGGCGGTCACGGCGGTTGTGGTGCTGATCACGGAAATCACCAGCAACACGGCCACGGCAGCGACATTCCTTCCGGTGGTCGCCGCTCTGGCCGTGGGGATCGGGATGGACCCCCTTCTCCTGGCGGCCCCGGCGGCTCTTGCCGCCAGTTGTGCATTCATGCTGCCGGTCGCGACGCCGCCCAACGCCATCGTGTACGCCAGTGACCGGGTTCCGATGGCAGCCATGATCCGGGCCGGCATCGTGCTGAACCTCCTGATGATCGCCTTGATCACCCTGATGGTCCTGGGGGTGGTGGGGCTGTGGGGGACGGCCTAGGGCGCCGCTCTGGCTCCCGACTTCCCTTCGGTCACGTTGCCATAGAACCGGGTCGTCGGGTAGGCGAAGTCGATGTCGTCCCGAGCAGCGAACCCCGTCAGGATGTCCTCCCAGATCGCTTCGGCAGTCGCGCGCCGGCGGCGGGCGTGGCACACATAGCGCAGCGTCAGCAGAACACCGCTGTCCTGCACGCTGGTGTAGACCACCGGGTCGAACGTGACCCCGCTGATCAGGAACCGCTCACGCGCCCTGGCGATCTGTGCCGCAGCCACTTCCGAGGCGCTCGCACCATGGGTGGTCGCCACTTCGGCCAGCAGGATCTTGGCGGCACGCCAGTCACTTTCGAACGTCACCAGCACCGCGATTTCATCCCAGATGTACTGGAACCCGTGGGTGTAGTTGGCCACACCATCGGAGATCACCTTGGCGTTGGGCACATGCACCAAGCGCCCGGTCGTCTGGTCCGCATCCGACCAATTCCCGATCTCGAGCACGGTGAACTGGAAGAGGCGGATATCGACGATGTCCCCGGCAACGTCGCCCAGCTGCACGCGGTCCCCCAGCTCGAACGGTTTGCGCCAGAGGATGAAGCCCCATCCCGCCATGTTGGTGAGGAAGTCCTTGAGGGCAATCGCCAAGCCGGCGGAGACCAGGCCCAGGAAGGTAGCCAGGCCGCGCATGGCAGAGGACCAGATACTGGCAATGCCGATCAGTCCGATCACCACGGCGACGGACAGGGAGATCTTGCGCCAGCGATAGAGGACACCCTGGTCCTTGGCGAGGCGGCCGACCGCGAGCAGCACCAGGCGCCGAAACAACCACAGGAAGAACACCCAGAACAGCGAGGAGAGCAGCTGCCCCTGCATGGCCGGAGACAGACCGAACTGTGTCCTGAACCATTCACTGACCGATTGCATGGCCTCACCAGGTAGTCGGGCCGGGACGTGGCGCGATGTGGGTAAACGGGCGGCCCGGGCGGCCGCGTGCCTCAAAGATGTCGCCTTGCCTTCCGAATGGAAACTGTTCGACGGAGTGACGGTGGGAACCCGGGCACGGGGACCGGGGTTGTTCGATCAGGAAGGGAACGCGAGGAACTCTATGGGCATGTCGATCGGGATATCAGGGGCCGTACGGGCAATGGCCCTGCTGGCCACGGTACCGGGCATCGGGGCAGCACAGTGGAAGACCGATTTCGAGAACCACGTCGTCCCACTGGAAGAGATCACCTCCGGAGGGCCACCCAAGGACGGCATCCCCCCCATCGATCATCCCGTCTTCGTGTCGCCGGCGGAGGCAGACGACTGGCTCGACGACGTCGAACCGGTGGTGGTCATGTCATTGGCTGGCGAGGCCCGAGCCTACCCGCTGCAGATTCTCATCTGGCACGAGATCGTCAACGACGACCTTGGTGGCCAGCCGGTCAGCATCACGTACTGCCCGCTTTGCAACACCGCCATCGCCTTCGACCGGCGCTTCGATGGGACCGTCCTGGACTTCGGTACCACCGGCATGTTGCGCCACTCAGACCTGGTGATGTACGACCGCCAAACGGAAACGTGGTGGCAACAGGCCACCGGGGAGGGTCTGGTCGGCACCTACGCGGGCCGCCACCTGACATTCCTCAGCGCACCCCTGGTGAGTTGGAAAGCGTTCAAGGCGGAGTACCCTGATGGGGTCGTCCTGTCCCGAAGCACCGGGTTCTCCAGGGCCTATGGCCGCAATCCCTACCGCGGATACGACAGCCGGGACGAGCCGTTCGGACGCTTCTTTCGGGCGCAACCGGACGGCCGCATCGGGGCCATGGATCGCGTGGTGGCTGTGACGATAGGGGAGGTCAGCGTGGCCTATCCACTCGCGTCCCTGGCATCGGACACGGTCATCGAAGACTCCGTCGGCCAGAGGCCGATCGTGGTCTTCTGGGCACCAGGCACATCCAGCGCCCTCGACACCGATGCCATCGCTGCGGGCCGGGACATCGGAGCCACGGGAGTGTTCGACCGGACGGTGGAGGGCCGCGCCCTCACCTTCCAAGGTGCAGCCCCGGGGCGGTTCGTGGACACGGAGACACAATCGACGTGGAACGTATTCGGACGGGCACTGGCCGGACCGCTTGCGGGACATGCACTGATCCCGATCCCGCACCACAACCCGTTCTGGTTTGCCTGGGCCGTCTTCCGACCCGATACCAGGATCGGGCCGTCATAGGCTACAGCTTGCCGTTGGCGAATGCCTCCACGACGTCGCTCTGCGACAGGACACCGACCAGTTCTTCCCCGACCACCACGAACACGCGGTGGATCCCGAGGTAGAGCATCTCCTGGGCGGCCTTCTTCACATCGTCCTCCGGGACGACGATTTGGGGCCGGGGGGTCATCAAGTCCCG
>JBDHIK010000108.1:0-8744 GCA_039587475.1 Gemmatimonadota bacterium
ACGACCGTGAACCGGCTATGAGACGGTATGGGATTGACGATGTGAGTGGGGCTGGCGGGAGGCCCGGGGAGCCACGAGGTGGTGAGACCGGGCTCCAACGGGAAGTGCAGTGGGCGATGAGGGATTCGAACCCCCGACCTCGCGCATGTGAGGCGCGCGCTCTAACCAACTGAGCTAATCGCCCGGGGAGCGGGATCATAACCGGGCGGCGGGCCCCCTTCAAGTCGCCGCGGCCGACGATCCTCCGGGGAGCCACCCTTCCCTCTCAGGGCCGCTCGTGTTATATCGGCCAACCACACGGCCTCTTACTTCGGCCACATTCCAAGCCGCAAACATCGATCCCGAGGAACCTCTATGGCCGAGCCCACATCGGCGGACACGCCCGGTAGCGACATTCCTTATATCCCGGCTTCGCAGAGCCTGCCGGAGATCACCGTCAAGGCCCTGATCCTCGGGGTGCTCCTGTCCATGGTCCTCGCTGCAGCCAATGCCTACCTCGGGCTGTTCGCCGGCATGACCGTCTCCGCCTCGATCCCGGCCGCGGTCATCGCCATGGCGATCCTGAAGATGTTCCCCCGGTCCAACATTCTGGAGAACAACATCGTCCAGACGTCGGCCTCGGCCGGCGAGAGCCTGGCCGCCGGGGTCATCTTCACCCTCCCCGCGATGATCATCCTCAACGCCTGGACCGAGTTCGATTACTGGCAGACGACACTCATCGCCGGGCTGGGCGGTGTCATCGGCGTGCTCTTCACGATCCCGCTACGACGCGCCTTGATCGTGGAAACGCCGCTCAAGTTCCCCGAAGGCGTGGCCACCGCCGAGGTCTTGAAGGTCGGCGAGGCGGGCGGCGCCGGCATCAAGTTCCTGGTCTACGGCAGCCTGATCGGGGCACTCTTCAAATTGGGGGAAACCGGCCTGCGCCTCTGGTCGGCCACCTTCGAGAAAGCCACGTACGTGAAAGGCTCCATCGCGTACTTCGGCACCAACCTGTCACCGGCCCTGGTCGCGGTCGGCTACATCGTCGGTCTGAACATCGCGGTGCTCATCTTCCTGGGCGGCGCCCTCAACTGGCTGGTCGCCATTCCCATCGTCGCGCTGACCCACGGCGTCCCGGAAGGGGCCAGCGCGGTCGAGGCCGCAGGCGACCTGTGGTCGTCACAGACGCGGTACATCGGCGTGGGCTCCATGGTGGTCGGCGGGCTCTGGGCGCTCATCAGCCTGTGGAAGAGCCTGGTCCGGGGCATCAAGGCCGGCATGGCGGCGTATCGTCGGAGCCGTGACGGCGGCGACGCGGACCTGCTCCGCACCGAGCGGGACACGCCGATGCAATGGGTTGGTATCACGCTGGTGTTGGCGGCTATCCCGGTCACGGCCACGTTCGCGCTGTTCACCGAGAGCCTTGGCATTGGCGCCTTCATGGCCGTCATCATGTTGATTGCCGCGTTTCTCTTTGCCGCCGTGGCGGGCTATATGGCCGGCCTGGTCGGGTCGTCGAACAACCCCATCTCGGGCGTGACCATCGCGACCATTCTGACGTCGGCCCTGTTGCTGGTATTGCTGATGGGCACGGACAGCGCCATCGGGCCGGCAGCGGCCGTGCTCATCGGCGCCGTCGTGGCCTGTGCCGCGGCCATTGCCGGCGACAACATGCAGGACCTCAAGGCCGGCCACATCCTCGGCGCCACACCCTTCAAGCAGCAGATCATGCAGATGGTGGGCGTGCTGGCCGCCGCCTTCGTGATGGCCCCGGTCCTGACGCTGCTGCTCAAGGCATATGGCATCGGGATTCCGACGGCGGCGCACCCCGATCCGCTGACAGCCCCCCAGGCCACCCTCATGGCCGCCGTGGCCGGTGGCGTGTTCAAGGGAGGCTTGCCGTGGGACATGGTGGCGATCGGCATGGTGGTGGCGGCCTTCATCATCGGGCTGGACCTGTGGCTGGAAGCGCGCGGCAGTGAATTCCGCACGCCCGTCCTGGCCGTCGCCGTCGGCATCTATCTGCCGTTCGAGTTGTCGGTGGCGATCATGTTCGGCGGGGTCGTGGCCTGGACCGTGAGCCGCTACAACGCCGGGCGCGCCGCCGACAATCCGGGGAAGGCCGAGGTCCTGGCCGAAGCCAAGGAAGAAGGCGGCCGCAGTGGTCTCCTGTTCGCGGCCGGCCTCATTACCGGGGAGGCCTTGATCGGCATCCTCCTGGCCGTTCCGATCGTCGTCACCGGTCGAACCGACGCCCTGGCCTTCTGGGGCGACCACTCGAGCCTCACCTGGCCCGGCGTCATGCTTCTGGCCCTGGTGATGTTCGGCATGTACCGGGTGGCCAGTGGAGCGACGCGCCGAATTGGCTAGAGGTCGTCGGAGCGGGGACGCGCTGCCGGTCGTCGTCCTCGCTACGCTTATCGCCGGCGCGACCGCGCCGGGGTGGGCCCAGGAACCGGCCGCAACGTTCGAGGCGGCCGGCTATCACTTCGAAGTCCGGGGCGAGCTGGGCCTGTTCGAGCTGGCGTTGGACACGACCGCGGTGGAGCCGGGAGTCACCGTGGTCACGCTGCAACTCGCCGCGCCCGAGCCCGCCGTGCCCGGTGCACTCACCCTGCGGTGGTCGCTCCCGTCTCACGATATCCAGGGGTTCTGGACCAGCAGGGCCCTGTATTGGAAGTCCATCAACGCCGACTGGTATCCTTCGCGCGTCAGCGCCATGCTGGCACGCGACGCCCCGGTCGTCACGCTGTTCGGCACGGACGACGGCAACCGCCTGACCTTCGCGCTGTCCGACGCGCTCAACGCCAGTCAGTTGACGGCCGGCGTCCGGGAGGAGGATGGCCGGATCTACCCGCAGGCGCAGCTCCTCATCGAACGGCACCGTGCGGTGACCCAGTACCGGATCGAACTGTGGCTGGACCGGCGCCCCGTCCGGTACGAACGGGCGCTGGCCGACGTGGCCGACTGGTGGGCCGGGCATGAGGGCTACGAGCCATCTCCGGTCCCCGAGACGGCTCGCCTCCCGATGTACTCCACCTGGTATTCCTATCACCAGAACGTGACGGCGGAAGCGCTCCTCCCCGAGATCGAGCTGGCTCGACCCCTGGGCTACGAGGCCATCATCATCGACGACGGCTGGCAGACGCTCGACAGCAACCGGGGCTACCCCTACACCGGCGACTGGGAACCCGAGAAGATCCCCGACATGCGGGGCTTCGTCGACGCCGCGCATAGCCGCGACATGAAGGTGTTGCTCTGGTACGCCATCTCCCTGGTGGGGGAGCGGTCGGCGCTGTACCCCCGGTTTGAGGGAAAGTATCTGCGCTACTGGGACGGCCAGGGCGCCTGGGAACTCGACCCGCGCTACCCGGAGGTGCGGGAGCACATCATCGACACCTACGCGACCGCCATGCGGGAGTGGGGGGTCGATGGTTTCAAGCTGGACTTCATAGGTCGGTTCGTGGCCAACGACGCGACCGTCCTCGAAGCCGTGGACGGCCGCGACTACGGCTCGGTCAACGAAGCGACCGACCGCCTGTTCACCGATCTGATGCAGGCGCTTCGGGCCATCGATCCCGATGTGATGATCGAGTTCCGCCAGCCCTACATCGGACCCCTGATGCGGAAGTACGGCAACATGTTTCGCGCCGGGGATTCCCCCAACGCGATCACGACCAACCGGGTTCGGGTGGTGGATCTCCGGCTCTTGAGCGGCTCGACCGCTGTCCACTCCGACATGATCATGTGGCACCGCGACGAGCCGGTCACGGTCGCAGCCCGTCAGCTGCTCAACGTCCTGTTCTCCGTGCCCCAGGTGTCCGTCCGGTTAGCCGAGCTGCCTGCTGACCATCGGGCCATGTTGCGCCACTACACGGACTACTGGCGGCAGAACCGCCACATCCTCCTGGACGGGGACCTTCGAGCCCACCAGCCACTGCTCAACTACCCTGTCATCCGGGCCCATGCACGCGGCGAAGAGATCGTGGTGCGCTACGCCGATCAGGTCATCGACCTTGCGACCGACGCCCGGTCCCGCCTGGACATCGTGAACGCCGGCCCGAGTGGCCAGGTCGCCATCCGGGCGCCACGCGACCTGGGATCGTACGACGTCACGATTCTGGATGTGGAAGGAGGGGTCGTGCGCCGCGACGTCCTCGACCTCACGGCGGGACTGCACCACCTCGAGATTCCGGTGTCCGGGATGGTGTCATTGAGACAGCCCGGCGATCGGTAGCCCGAACGCCACTCCACCGGCTGCCAGCCCTCCATCAGCCCCGGACGGCGCCAGCCCTCAGTCCAGCCGCCACGAGGTATAGACCCGAAGCTCCGGGTGCCGCTGGAACGAATTCCGGATCGTCGAAGAGTAGTTGTCCGACCGGAACACGATGCCGTCCACGCCGAGCCCCAGGCGGCCGAACACCGGCAGGCGCAATCGGGCGGTCGCGAACTGGACACGATGGCTGTCGTAGCGCCCGTGAATGGTCGTGAGCCAGACGTTCTCGTAGGACAGCACCAGCGTGCGGGAACGCTTGTGCAGCAGCTGGGCCTCGACGTACATGCCGGCGCCCAGGCCGTAGTCGTACACCGTCTCGGAGATGATATCGTTGCTGACCGCCCCGAAGGGTACCGCCTGCAGGGCTGCGGTGGTCCGCACCGACCAGGCATCGGACAGCCCCCAGCCGGAGACGATGCCGGCATCGATGCTGTTCTGCCCGAACCGGTAGGCCTCGTTCTCCACGAAATCGTAGTCCAGGGCGAGCAGGAACTTGTGCCTGGCCTGCCCGTCGTGTCTCTCGTTGAGCGTGCCCGCGTACAGACTGCCCGTCACCTTCACGCCGCCCAGAAAACGTTCGCTCGAATGGTGCAGGTAGCTGTCGAGCCAGAAGGCCTGAAACGGCTTGGTCAGGTTCCGCGCCAGGACGTCCCCGTAGTCGACCTGAAATCCGAAATACAGGTTGTCGTAGCCGTCCGCCACAGAGTTGCCGCTGGACACGCGGCGGGCGCCGACGTTGAGGCGCATGTCCATCCGTTCGGGCTTGCGCTCGAACCGGTTGGGCCCCACCGACGTCATGTGACCATACATGAGCCGGTTCAGACCGCGGATCGGGTTCAGAATGAAGGCGCCGGTCTCCCGAGCCACGCGGGACAGCCCGGTGTCCTCATTGTCGAGCACCACCGAGGACAGCCGCCAGAGCGCCTCACCCAGGGACACGCCGCCCAGGGTGGTGGTGATGACGTCGTTGGCGGCGGGACGATTCACCTCGACGAAGAACTCCGACAACAGACTGCCGAACATGGTGTAGGGCGTCGATTCCCAGAGATTCATGCCGTTGGATCGGGCGGCGTTGTAGAAGCCGGTCCCCGCGATCGGATGTTCGAAGAAGTTGGTGTAGAACCGGTTGGCGTCCCACTCGAAGTTGTACTTAAAGTTGTTGCCCCAGGTGGTGAAGTTGGTGTTGCCATTCTGGTTGGTGTCGTAGACCCGCGACACCAGGTTGGCCATGACGTTGATGAAGACCACTTCCCCGGCGGCAACCCAGGGACGGCGTTTGATGCACATGGAGCAGTCGTCCGTGGCGGCACTGTCCACAGGCGCGTCCGCCATGGCAACGGCAGGCGCCACCTCATCTGACGAGGCCTGCGGTTGCTGACTCGCCCCCGAGGCCGTCCCCGGCAGCATCCACCCAACCATGACGAGCAACTTGCGCACACCACACTCCTGAAAGCACCAACCGATCCCTGCCGGGCCCGGACTTGCCTCCCCTGGGCCAGACCCGTAACCTAAGCGCCCCGCCCGCCGAAATCACCACGCCCGGCTCTCCCGGGCTCTCTGAAAGGAACACCACATGACCGGTCCCGATGCCATGGCCTCCGAGATCAAGAAGGGCAGCGGACGTACCATGCTGCTGGGAGTCCTCCTCGTCATTCTCGGGGTACTTGCCATGGGCGCCCCACTCGTGACCGGCATGGCCATCACGTTCCTCGTGGGCACCTGCGTCGTGCTGGGCGGCGCGGTCCAATTGGTGTTCGCACTGAGCGCCCCCTCGGGCGGCCGGAAGCTCTTCGCCGCGCTCCTGGGTCTACTGACCCTCGCCATCGGCATCTACATGCTGGTCCATCCCTTGTTCGGTCTGGGAGCGCTGACGCTGGCCCTGGCGATCTACTTCCTGGTGGAGGGCGTGGCGGAAATCGCCTACGCCTTCCAGATGAAGCCGGCCCAGGGATGGGGCTGGGCCTTGTTCAGCGGCGTCGTCACTCTGGCCTTGGGATGGATGATCTGGCGCGACTGGCCCGTATCCGGCGTCTGGGCCATCGGCCTGCTGGTCGGCATCAAGATCCTGTTGAGCGGTTGGATGCTGATCGCCATGGGCGGGTCCATCAGGGCCATGGCCAGCGCGGCACAGCGCTGACGCGCGGCGGGGAAGCGGCTACACGCTCCGGGTAAGGCCGCCGTCGACCCGGATGTTCTGTCCGGTGATGTAGCCGGCCCCCGGAGACAGCAGGAACCGAATGGTCGCCGCCACTTCTTCCACCGTCCCGGGCCGGCCCAGCGGTATCTGAGCCCGCGTGGCCTCGTCCACCGCATAGGAATCGATGAACCCCGGGAGCACATTGTTCATGCGGATGCGATCCGGGGCGTAGCGGTCGGCGTACAGCTTCGTGAAGGTAGCCAGCCCGGCCCGCAGCGTGGCCGACACGGGGAAGGCGGCCTGCGGCTCGAAGGCGGCGAAGGTCGACACGTTGACGATCGCCCCCCCCGACCCCTGCGCCACCATGATGGGGGTGACCACGCGGGCCATGCGCACCACGTTCAGCAGCACCAGGTCCAGGCCGGCATGCCACGCCTCGTCGTCGATGGTCAGCAAGTCACCCTTGGGTGGGTGGCCGGTATTGTTGACCACGGCATCGATCCGCCCGAAGCGGTCGTGCGCCACGGCAACTACCTGCGCGAGGGCCTTCGGATCGGTGACCGACCCACGGACCGCCACCGCATCGAGGTCGTCGGCCACCACGTCGATGGCGTCGGACCGGGCCAGGAGGGCCAACCGATAGCCGTCCTCCGCCAGGGCGCGCGCCGTCGCCAGCCCCATCCCTTGGCTGGAAGCGGTGACGATGGCCACGCGACCCGCTGCGTCAGACACGGGATCAGTCATCGTCGGACAGGTCGGTCCGGAACTCTGCGGCCAGGATGGCGTGATCCGAGAAGGCCGCCAGGTAGCCGTCCAGTTCCGTCGCCGTGAACCGCATCACGTCGGGGAAGTAGACGGTCGAGCGCGGCAGCCACTCGGCATCCGTCACCGGGCGAATGGCGATGTGATCGAGCGCCGATTCCCAGCGGCCCCTGCGATACGACAACGCGCCACTCGAGGGTGACCGGTTGGCCGGCTCCGTCAGGAGTCGGAAGCCACCGGCGCGGAGGGCCTGGGCGCCACCATCGTCAAAGCCACCATTCAAGTCGCCGACCACGATGACATCGGCGTCCACGGTGCCCGCGGCCTGCCCGGCATCCGCCGCCCGGAGCAGCTCCTCCGTCTGTTGTCCTCGGACCCATGACGTGAAGGTCTCATCGGAGCAGGCGCGCGGCTTGCGCCCCGACTTGAAGTGCACACCCACGACCGTGAAATCGAAGGCCCCGGACCGGAGCGTCGCGAAGACCGGCTTCTTGGCGTTGGACGTCCGACACTGGCCGCCGCCCGGGTCGGCGCGCTGGAACTCCGTGGCAACGTCCGGCTCCGGGTTGGCCGTATGGACGGGAACGACCTCATCCGCGTCAAAGGCGATCACGATGGTCTGACGCCGAGGTGCCGCTTCGACGAAGGCGTATCCGCGCCCGGCCAGCGACGCCTTGAGGATCTGCCATTGGGGAGCCTGGGTGTTGATCTCGACCAAAACCAGCACTTCGATGTCGAGCAGGTCGGCCGCAACCGCTGCGATGGCCTCGAGTTGTGCCGCCGTGCGCCCGACCGAATCGCGCATGGACGGCGTGCCCAGCCACTCGAGGTTCCAGGTGCCGATGGTCACACTGGGCGACTGCGCAGCCGAAGGGGTCGTCGCGACGAGCAGCATGGCCAGGACGGCGGCCGCGGCGGTACCGCCGGATGATCGGATCACTGTTGCACGCATCGTGGCCCCTGAGACCGAGAGACAGTGTGAGACGCTAACCGCAACCGTCGGCCCCGACAAGCGCTCGTTCCGGGGAAGGACCAACCCATCGCGGACAGCCGATCGTGTCGGCAGGTTGACAGGTCCGGTTCAGGGTACGATATTTTTCTCACAATGAGAAAAACATCGCCGAACTCCACGTTGCCCCTGGCCCAGTTCACCCTGCTCGCCAGCCTGAAGGGTGGCGTGGCCAGCGCCTCTGCCATGATGGAGACCATGCGCGCCGCGGACCCCAACGGCAAGGCGCCGGCCGTCGCCACGTTCTACCGAGCCCTCAAGCGAGCCATGGAGGCCGGTTGGATTGAACTCTGCGGATCGACGGCGGAACCGGGCCAGGCCGGCCGCCCGGGACAGAGTTACCGCCTGACCCCAGGAGGCCGGCGCGTACTGCGCGGCGAAGCCACGCGCCTGGCGGAGCTGGTGGCATTGGCCCTGGACGACGCCCCCGGCACGACGGCCTCCCGATGACCACCTCACCCTGGCTGGGCCTGCTGTTGCGCGTCTTCGCAATGGTCACGGCGCTGTACCCGAGAGCATTCCGGAATGCGCTGGGCGCCGACATGCGGGTCACGTTCGAGGACGAGTGTCGTCGCGCCAGA
>JBDHIK010000109.1:0-8738 GCA_039587475.1 Gemmatimonadota bacterium
CCGGCATCGTCATAGATGTAACCGCCGGCGCCGGGCGTGACATAATCGACCCAGAAGCGGATCTCATCGTGGTTGCGGCGGCCGTTCCGATCCTCCCGGCCATCGAACACCGGGGGCGTCGGGTGACTGACCAGGAGGTGGACCACGGTGTCCTCCCACTGCACGGGGATGTCCCAGTGGCTCTTCGACGAGAGCGGCAGGGCGGCCAGCGCCGCCTCGGAATACCACGACTCGCCGGTGGCGGGGTCGACCGGTAGCCGCGCCCCGGGCATGTCGCGCCAGCGAAAGTTTTGAAAGGTCCTGACGGCGGCCGCATCGACAGGGTACCGGGAGAACACCACCATGCCGAACTGCCCCGGGAAGAAGCCGAAGCCCCTGGCATCCGTGCCATAGTCCATGCCGCGGGTACCAACGATGCCATTGCGGTCCAGGTCGTGCCCCGACGGCACGCCGGTGTTGACCGTGGCGCTGAACCAGAAGGGATAGTCCAGCGGCTCAGCGGTGCCGGTCCCCGAGATGTCCCGCGCGACTGCCAGATAGCGATCGTGAAACAGCAGGGCCGCCTCCCCACTGGCATCGTGGTCGAATTCGTTCAACAGCAGAATATCGGGCCGGACCTGCTGCACGATTTCCGCGACCCGCGCGGCTTGTGAATCCACGCCGACCGACAAGTCGGCGATCAGGCCTCCGGCATCGGATCTGGTGAGCGAGGCGTTGAACGTTGCGACGCGAAGGACAGGTGGTTGGGAGGGCCGCACTCCCGCATCGGCGCACGCCGCCAGGAGTACCGTCAGCGACCAGACCGGTCTCATGGACGGGAGCGCAGCACCCGGCGGGCCGCCAGAGCGCCCGATTGTCCCGTGAGTCCGCCCCCGGGGTGCGTCGAAAGGCCGCAGACGTAGAGGCCACGAACGGGGGTGTCGTAGCGAGACCATCCTGGAACGGGGCGCATGAACAGGATCTGGTCCAGCGTCAGCTCGCCGTGGTTGATCTGGCCCTCCGGCGCCCCGAAGCGTTCCTCCAGATCCACGGGCGTCAGGGCCTCACGATGGAGAATTCCGCCGGGAAGGTTGGGCGCATACCGGCCCAGCATCTCGATGGCCGAGTCTGCCAGGGCCTCGCGCGCCTGGTCGTCCCAGCCGGCGCCCCGCAGGTGGTACGGGGCGAAGTGCACCCAGACGGACATCACGTGGCGCCCTTCGGGCGCCAGGCTGGGGTCCAGGACGGAGGGAACGACGACTTCCAGCACCGGCGCGCCCGACTGCTCCCCGTACTTGGTATGATCGAACGCCTGTTCCACGTGGTCGAGGCTCGGGCTCAACATGATGACGCCGCGGAGGTCCTCCTCCCGGAACCCGGTGAACTGCGGAACCTCGGCCAGAGCCAGATTGACCTTGGCGGCCACGCCACGATAGCGGATGCGCTCCACGTCCGTGACGAATTCAGGATCGAGCACCTCGGCGTCGAGCAGTTCCAGAAAGGTCTTGCGGGGAGCGTGCCCCGAGAGCACCACCGACGCCTGCACCGTTTCACCGCCCGCGAGCCGAACCCCGGCCACGCTCCGGTCGACGACTTGGATGCGGTCGACCGCTACGCCGGTACGAATCTCCACACCGCGCGAGCGCGCCGAAACCTCGAGGGCCCAGGCCAGATGACCCACGCCGCCCTGAATGATCGGCCGGCCCCGCGGCACGGTCGCGGACCCGGCCAGGTGGTGGAACAGACCGAAGGCCGTGCCCGCTCCGCGTGGCCCCTGGGCCAGGTGACGAACGGCAAGCGCGCCGAGGGCGCCCTTGAGCGCATCGTCGGAGAACCAGTCGTCGAGCAGATCTGCCACCGGCATCGGGAAGGTGCGGAGAAACTCGAACAGCTCGGTCTTGCCGAGCCCGCGGGCTCGGAGTGCCAAGTGCAGCAGCGACCCGAGGTCGGCCGGCTTGGTGCTGCCGGGTTGTGGCGGGACCTGCGTGTAGATGCGGGTCAGAAGGTCGATGAACGGCTGGATCCGTTTGGCGAAGCCCGGCCAGCTGGCGGCGTCTTCCGGAGCAACCGAGGCGAGCCCTCTGGCGGTGGCATTCGGGTCGCCGATCAGTCGAATGGGGGGACCTTCGGGACGCGCGGCAATGACCAGCGGGTCGGCCACCGTGTGACGCAGTCCATGGTGGCCCAGCGCCAGGTCGTCCACGACGGCGGGGGCGATAGCGGCCGCGAAGTGCTCGCAGGCGTCGAACCGGAACCCCGACACCGGCTCGGTCGTGACCAGGCTACCGCCCAGGTGGTCCCGCCCCTCCAGCACCAGGACCGAGCGCCCCGCCTTGGCGAGATACCCGGCTGCGACCAGGGATTCCACGTCGCCGCCCAGCACCACGACGTCGTAGCGCGCCGTCACGGTCGCTGACCCCAGTCGGTGAGGATCTCCCGAGCGGCCAGACGCCCCGAGGCTCCCATGATGCCGCCGCCGGGATGGGTTCCCGACCCGCACTGGTAGTAGTGGCGCACGGGGGTGCGGTACTTGGCCCACTGGGCGGCGGGCCTCAGGAAGAACAACTGATTGAGAGCCAGTTCCCCGTGGAAGATGTTGCCTTCGGACAGGCCGGCGACCGTTTCGATGTCCTTCGGGGTCACCACCTGTCGATGCAGGATGGCCGACTTCAGATTGGGCGCGTATTCGGACAGGGTGTCGATGACGGTGTCACCGAAGGCCTCGCGACGTTGGTCGGTCCAGCCACCGTTGAGATGGTAGGGTGCGTACTGCACGAAGATGGACATGACGTGCTTGCCGGGCGGCGCCATGCCGGGGTCGATCATCGACGGCAGGATGACATCCATGTAGGGCCGCCGGGAGAACTCGCCGTACTTGGCGTCGTCGTGGGCTCGCTCGAGGTATTCGATGCTGGGGCTGATGGAGACCGCCCCGCCGAGATGCGGACCCGGACCCGGCATGCAGGTGAAGTCCGGCAGCCGATCCAGGGCCAGGTTCACCTTGCCCGAGGAGCCGCGGAAGCGGTAGCGGCGCAGCGAGTCGACCAGGTCCCCCGGGAGTGATTCCGGTTCCAGCATTTGCAGGAAGGTGCGCCGTGGGTCGAGGGCCGACACCACGACGCGCGACCGGATTTCCTCGCCGCCCTCGAGCACCACGCCGGCCGCACGGCCCCGCTCCAGCAACACCCGCTCGACTCCCGCCTCCGTTCGAATCTCGGCTCCCGCCGCTCGCGCCGCAGAGGCGATGGCTTCGCTGATGGCCCCGGTGCCGCCGCGAGCGAAGCCCCAGGCGCGGAAGGCGCCGTCGATATCCCCCATGTAGTGATGCAGCAGGACATAGGCGGTGCCGGGGGATCGCGGGCCGAGGAACGTGCCGATGATGCCACTCGCCGACTTGGTGGCCTTGAGGGGCTCGCACTCGAACCATTCGCTCAGGAAGTCTGCCGAACTCATCGTCATGAGGCGGTACAGCATGTGGAACCGCTCGGACCCGAGATCGTGCATGTGTTTCCCGAGCCGTAACATCGCTCCCAGGTCGGACGGACTGAGCGAAGTCGGGTCCGGCGGCACCATCTCGAGGATGGGCCTCACGGCCATGGCCATGTGGTGCATCTCGCGGCCGAACTCCTCGTAGGCCTCCGCGTCCCGCAACGAGTGCCGCATCAACTCCTGGCGGGCCCGGTCGTGGTCGCCCCAGGCCATGAAGTGATCGCCGTTGGGCAACGGCGTGAGGGTGCTCTCGAGCGGGAGGATCTGCAGGCCGTGACTCGCGAGGTCGAGTTCGCGGATGATTTCCGGACGCAGCAAGCTCACGACGTAGGAAAACACCGAGAACTTGAAACCGGGGAAGATCTCCTCGGTCACCGCGGCCCCGCCCAGGATGTGGCGTCGCTCCAGCACCAGAACGCGGCGCCCGGACCGCGCCAGGTACGCCGCGGTCACCAGGCCGTTGTGACCACCGCCGATGATGATGGCATCGTAGGACCGGGTCATGACGGCACCGCCTTCTTCCTCTCGGGGTCGAAGAACGGGGTTGGGACCACCGTGGCCGCCGCCCGCCGGCGGAAGTGCTCCACCGTCACTTCCAGCTCGACACCGGTGCCGGGCGCGGCGTAACGGGCCGGCAGGTGCGCCAGCGCGACGCTCTTCTTCAGGATCGGAGACCAGCAGCCGCTGGTGGCGTAGCCAACCTGGCTGCCGCCGACGAAGACGGGGATGCTGGTACGCCACGCCACCGACGGCAGTTGCGGCGGCAGGCCGGCCTGGCCGAACAACGCCACCAGGGCATCCCAATCGACCTCGATCCCCACCAACTGCCAGGCCGGGCCACGGGCCTTCTCGGCGGCCAGAGCCTCGCGCCCGTTGAACGGCCCCTTGTCCAGCTTGACTGCCCACCCGAGGCCCAGTTCGTAGGGCGTCGACAGCTGGCTCGGGACCACCGCACGGTGCGCCGACACGTAGTCCACGTCGATCATGATCAGGCCGGCCTCGATCCGGGCCACGTCGAGCGCTAGAATGCCGGCGGGGAGCAGGCCGTAGCCGGCACCTTCCTCTATGAGCGCGTCCCACACCGTCAGGGCGTCAGCGGAGGCGAGCCAGACTTCGTACCCCAGATCGCCGGTGTACCCGGTCCGCGAGATCCACACCGGCACACCCCGGAGCGAGCCTTCGACCGCACGGAAGTACCGCAGTCCCTCGACGTCGGCATCCGCCAGGCGCATCAGAAGTTCTCGGGAGCGAGGGCCCTGCAGCGCCAGGGCTGCAAGCGACCGGGACACGTCCTCGACGACGACATCCATGCCAACGGCATTGCGCTGCAGCCACCGGATGGACGGGTCCGCCGACGTCAGGCGGAACCGGTTCTCGGCCAGCCGGGTGCAGGTCCCGTCGTCAATCACCTTGCCGTGGCCGTCGCACCAGGGCATGTACAACACCTGTCCGACCCGGCTCGCGGCGACGTGACGTGGCAGCACCCGGTCGAGCAACCGCGCAGCATCCGAACCGTGGATGAGATACTTGTAGAGCGGGGACACATCGAGCAGCCCGACCCCGTTCCGGATGGCGGCATACTCGCGATCGTGATGGAGTTCGTAGCTGCCCAACACCGCGTGCCCTGCCCAGCGCCGCCAGGCGGCGCCCTGGGCCAGGCCGGCGGTGCGATCGTGGAACGGAGTCCGCAGGAGTTGCAGCGACATTGTAGCCATGGTGAGAAAGTTCGCGTACGGTAATACGGTCAGGCAGCCTTGGTAAGGGAGACACCCGATGCTTCACATGGACATTCGCGCTTTCTTCATGATACCTTCAGACACGCGGGGCGACCGTAGCGGTCGAAGTCGTTTCCCAAGACGCCGTCACGCCGTGGAGCAGCCATGACCTCCATACCCATCCACACTCCATCTCCGCCCGGCTCCCACCTGTGGCGGTCGGCCCAGGCAATCGGACTCGTCGCCACCGGCGGCCTCGTCGCCGGCCTGTTCGTGGCGCAGGACGTGGCGCTGTTCGTGCTCTGGAACGTACTGATCCCGCTGGTGCCGTTGTCCCTCATGGTCAGCCCGCTCATCTGGCGAAACGTCTGCCCCCTGGCCAGCCTCAACCTGGCCTGGCAGCGCAGCGGCTCCGGCAAACTGACCAACGGCCTGGCCACCAAGGCCGCCGTCGTCTCGATGGTCCTGCTGGCGCTCCTGGTTCCGGCCCGTCGCTTCCTCTTCAATACCGATGGCCCCGTGCTGGCCATGGTCATCGTGGCCGTCGGGGTCCTGGCCCTGGTGCTCGGGTTCGGATTCGACACCAAGGCCGGGTTCTGCAACGCCATCTGCCCGGTGCTGCCGGTGGAACGCCTGTACGGGCAGGCGCCCCTGCTCCGGCTGCCCAACGCCAGGTGTGGTACCTGTTCCCAATGCACCACACGAGGCTGTATCGACCTGGCGCCGGAGAAGTCCGTCGCCCAGACGCTGGGCTCGGCGCGGCAATCCGCCCGTTGGCTCATGACGCCGTTCGGCGTGTTCGCGGCGGCGTTCCCGGGGTTCATCATCAGCTACTACACGACAGCCGACGTGGCGCTGTCGTCGGCCGGTGCGGTCTATGGCCACATGGCCCTGTGGTCGGCCGGGAGCTACCTCCTGGTGGCACTGGTGGTCGGCGGCTTCCGGCTGCCATCGGCGCCGGTCCTGGTCGTCATCGGCGGACTGGCACTGGGTCTCTATTACTGGTTCGCGGTCGACGTGGTGCTGACCGCCTTCGGCGTCACCGACTCGCTGTGGCCGATGGTGGGCCGGGGCCTGGCCCTGCTGGCGATTGCCATCTGGCTGGCCGAGGCGTTGCCCAAGGCCCTCCCCAGAGGGGCGCGAGCCTGAGGCCCGGCCCCCCGTTCAGTCCACGAAGGCCCACAAAAGTTCCCGACTCTTCGGGTCGAGTCCCGACGGGTCCGGCACGTGGTACGGTCAAGGGCGGTGTAGTGAGTAGTGAGTAGTGAGTAGTGAGTGGTGAGTGGTGAGTGGTGAGTGGTGAGTAGTGCGTGGTGCGTCGTGCGCAGGGCTGGGGGCTCTGTCCTCTCAGTGGCGATCACGCCCTGCCGACCGCATTATTCACTGGCATTCACCATTCGCCAGACTCCACCCCGCCACGGACCGACCTTGAGCCGAATCCTCGTGCTGGGCCTCATGTCCTTGACCGCGGGCGGCGCCGCTGCCCAGAACCTCGAGCCCCGGGCCTTCTCGGTGGCGCCGGTCGGCGTGAACTTCGCGCTCCTGGGCTATGGCTACAACACCGGCGACCTGCTGTTCGGGCAGGACATCCCCATCGAAGACGCCACCGCCAAGCTCAACACGCTGACCGCCGCATTCGTCCGGACCATCGACTTCTTCGGCGTCTCCGCCAAGGTGGGCATCAGCGCGCCATTCGCGTGGGGGGATTACCGCGGCATCTACACCGGCATCGACACGACCACCTCGCGCACGGGCTTCGTCGACCCCAAGGTCTTCCTGGCGGTGAGCTTTCTCGGCGCCCCGGCCCTGAACCTGAGGGACTTCGCCAGCTATCGCGAAGGCACCGTGGCCGGCGCCAGCCTGATGGTCAGCGTGCCGGTGGGACAGTACGATCCTTCCAAGCTGATCAACCTGGGCAGCAACCGCTGGGCCGTGCGGCCGCGGATCGGAGCGTCCCACGCCACCGGCAAGTGGACTTTCGAGGCCTTCGGAGACGTGTGGCTTTTCAGTGACAACCCCAATCTCCTGGGCTTCGTGGTCGAGCAGGATCCGATCTGGGCCGTGCAGGGACACGTCATCTACTCGTTCAAGCCCTCCCTGTGGCTCGGGTTCGACGCCGGGTACGGATGGGGTGGCAATACGACGATCGACGGGGTGGTGAAGGACAACCGCCAGGAGAACTCGCTGCTGGCCGGGACGCTGGCGGTCCCGGTGAGCCGGCGCACCAGCTTGAAGTTCGTGTACTCCACCGGGGTGTCGACCCGGCTGGGGGCGGACTTCGACACGTTCCAGGTGTTCTATCAGTATCGCTGGGGCGGAGGACTGTAGGCCCAGCCCGTCCTCGCCCCTCCCCCCGTCAGAACTCCGTCTCGTCCGCCGTGGGCCCGAAGGTCTGCGGCAAGGGCACGTCCAGCAACCGGAGATAGACCGTCAGCTGGCTCCGAAGTGAGTGGTGAGTAGTGAGTAGTGAGTAGTGGGTAGTGAGTAGTGGGTAGGGCGGTCGCGGCCTTGGCTCCCCGGCCGCCCTCATTGGCACTACGGAGTCACTTCGGCCGCGGGTTCCAATTCCACGATCCAGAGCCCGGAATTGGGGTCCGAGGCGTAGATCCTGCCCTTGAAAGGCTGCGCACCCCAGGTGTCGGTCATGTTGGGCACGGTGCCCTCGCCGTCCTGGGTCATGTACCAGCCCACCTCACGCTGCTGGCGATACAGGTCGCCTCGCAGCTCACCCGAGATGTCCAGCACCCGGAGCCCGGCCTGGTAGTAGCCGATGTACAGCAGGTCATTCTCAGCCCACATGTTGTGGACGCCGGCCTCCGGGACGCGGTAGGTCGCTACCTCGCGCGGGTGTTCGATGTCGGTGACGTCGACCACATGGACGTAGCCGCGCGGTCCGTTGATGCACTCGCTACAGCCGAAGATCTCGTCGCCCACGAAGACGTAGTTGCCGTAGCGGACGGCGTGATGGGTGTTGCCGTACCACTCGTCGCCCAGCTGATAGCGGTACTGGTACTGTGACACGAAGGCCGGCTCGGTCGGCGTGCCGCCCTTGATGCCATTGCCCACGTCGATGATGACCATGCCGTTGTCCCAGTAGCTCAAGTACGCCAGGCCATCGAGGATCGTGACGTCGTGGAGGTAGCGTCCCTCCACGGGCAGGCCCCACTCGCCCACCAGCCGAGGCGCCGCAGGGTCGGAGATGTCCACGATCTTGACGTCGTGGGTGCCGTAGTTGATGGCGTAGACCAGGTGCCCCTCGATCCAGGTGTTGTGCACACCGCCGGTCATGCTCTCGGTGAAATGCGCCAGGCGCCGGGGGTGGGCCGGATCGGACAGGTCGAGCGTGGTGATGCCGTTCCGCCGGTTGGCGGCGTTCTCACTCGTCACGACCGCCAGCGACGCGTCACCGTTGATCTTGACGTCGTTCACCCTGCGACCGTCGAAGGACACCGAATCGGTGATAACGGGCGTCGCCGGATCGGTGACGTCCCAGGCGTACATCAGATTGCTGGAGTACGTGCCGGTGTAGGCGTAGTCGCGGCCGTCCCGTCCCTC
>JBDHIK010000001.1:0-104629 GCA_039587475.1 Gemmatimonadota bacterium
TCCACCATGGCGGCCTTCAAGTCCTCGACCTGCGGCAGGATCACGTCCTCCAGCTGCGGCGCATAGGCGACGAACGTGTCGGTGGCGGCCACCCGCCTGACGGGAGCGTCCAGCCAGGCGAACCCCTCGTCTGCGATGCGACTCGCCAGCTCGGCGCCATACCCCCACGAGAGGGAGTCCTCATAGGCAACGATGACCTTGTTGGTCTTGCGGACGGACTCGAACACCGTCTCCCAGTCGACCGGGTTGAGAGACCGCAAGTCGATGACCTCGGCGCTGATGCCCTGTTCCTCTTCGAGTTGCTTGGCGGCGGTGACCGCCCTCTGGACGACCGCGCCGTACGTGATGACCGTAACCTGGGTGCCCGGCCGTACCACTTTGGCCTTGCCGAGCGGTACCATGAAGTTGGCCCCCGGATAGGCCGACTTGTTGTACGTCTGCCGATACAGATGCTTGTGCTCGAGCATGAGCACGGGGTCATCCGAGCGAATGGCGGTACGCAGCAGCCCATTGGCATCGAGGGCCGTCGCGGGGCACACGACCCGGAGACCGGGGACGGCGGTGAAGATCGAGGCGCCGGTCTGGGAGTGGTAGACGGATCCGCCCTTGAGATAGCCCCCGTAGGTGACACGCACGACCACCGGCGACGCAAAGGCCCCGTTGGAACGCCAGCGCATCAAGGCCAACTCGTTGCGGAGTTGCATGTAGGCCGGCCAGATGTAATCGAAGAACTGAATCTCCACCACCGGTTTGAAGCCCCGGGTGGCCAGGCCGATGGCCCGGCCCACGATATTGGCCTCAGCCAGCGGGGAGTTGTAGACCCGGTCCGCTCCGAATTCCTTCTGGAGCCCCCAGGTGACTTTGAACACGCCGCCCTTGCCCTTCACCTCGTCGAGGTGCTGTTCACGGCTGGCGTCGGCAACGTCTTCTCCGAAGACCAGGACCCTGGGATCGCGCCGCATCTCATCCTTGAGACACGAGTTGATCAGGTCGACCATCGTCGTCGGATTGCCTTCGAACTGGGGGTCGTCCTCCGTGTCGAACTGCTCGGACGTCGGATCGACGTCCGGGGAGTAGACGTGGTGATAGATGGTATCGGTACCCGGCTGAGGCGAGGCGAGCGCGGTATCCGTAGCCACGAGCACCTCCTCCGCGACCTCTTCCCGGATCCTGTTGATCTCCGCATCCGTCGCGATACTCTCGGCCAGGAGATACGCGGGGAACGTCACGACCGGATCCCGCTCGGCGTCGGCCTCACGCTCCGCCGGCGACCGGTAGTGCACTTCGTCATCCGACAACGAGTGGCTGTAGGGCCGGATGACGTGGGCATGGACCAGGGCAGGGCCCCGGCGCCGTCGAGCCCACTCGACGGCCTCGGCGACGGCGTCGTAGGAAGCGAGCGGGTCGCAACCGTCGACCTCGAGAATCTTCAGATTGGGGAACCCCGTCACCAACTTGGAGATGGAGCCTCCGGCCGTATTGACCTCGACCGGGACGGAAATGGCATAGCCATTATCCTGAATGATGTAGACCACCGGGAGTTGCAGGTTACAGGCCGTGTTCAAGGACTCCCAGAATTCCCCCTCCGAGGTGGTGCCTTCGCCCGACGTCACCAAGACGACCTCATCGTCGTGGGCGACCTCGCTGCGTTCTTCGATGCCCTCGATGCGGCTGTAACGGACCCAGGCCTCGGCGGCCCCGACGGCCTGGAGGAACTGGGTCCCGGTGGGGCTCGAGGAACTGACGATGTTGAGTTCCTTGTGACCCCAGTGGGACGGCATCTGCCTGCCCCCGGAGTTCGGGTCGTCGGCGGCACCGACCGCGGAGAGCAACTGTTCCGTGGCGGTCATTCCCAGCCCCAGGCAGAGCGCCCGGTCTCGGTAATAGGTGTAGAACCAATCGTAGCCGGGACGAAAAACCTTGGCTGCGGCGGCCAGGACCCCCTCATGGCCGGCTCCCGAAATCTGAAAGAAGATCTTGTTCTGCCGTTTGAGCTGGATCTCCTTGTCGTCCAGCGCTCTGGACAAGAGCATCAGACGGAACAAATCGAGGAGGTCCGCCTTCTCGAGCTGAGCGGCCCGGGCGGGGATCGTGTCGGAAGCGGTGGGAGAAGCCATACCGTGGGGGAATGAGGAAGCGATTCAGAGCCTACAGGGACCCAGAAAAGATACCCACGGCACGGAAGCCCGGTAAGTGATCGTCCGGGTTCCCGTTGGGACGCCGGCTAGGGTGCCTCGCGGGTGCGTTGGTAGACCACCCGGCCACCGACGACGGTGGAGGCCACCCGAATCTCGTCCAGTTGGTCCGGGGGCGACGCCATGAGATCGCCGTCGAGGAGCACCAGGTCGGCCGCGTAGCCCGGCATCAATCGGCCAAGCCGGTCCTCCAGGAAGAACCCATGGGCATTGGCCCAGGTGTAGGCTCGGAGCGACTCCTCGATGGTGATCTTTTCCTCGGGCACCCAGCCGCCCGGATGGGCTCCGTCGATGGTCCGGCGGGTGACGGCGGCGTACATGCCGATGAGCGGGTCCAGCGGCCCCACGGTCCAGTCGGACCCGAACGACAGGACAGCGCCGGCGTCCAGAAAGGACCGGAACGCGTAGGTGGTCTTGATGCGCTCAGGGCCAATCCGCTTCCCGGCCCAGCGGCCGTCGTCGATGGCGTGGAACGGCTGCATCGATGCAATCACGCCGAGACGTGCGAACCGACCGAAATCCCCGGGGCGAAGGTGTTGGGCATGCTCGACGCGCCAGCGTCGATCCCGGGGACCGTGGACGTTCTCCAGACTGTCATAGATGTCCAGGAGGAGGGCGTTGGCCCGGTCTCCGATGGCGTGGATGGCCAATTGCAGTCCCGCCGAGTCGGCCGCCCCCAGAAGGGAACGGAGGTCCGCTTCGGAGTTCACCAGCGTCCCAGCCGTGCTCGGGTCGTCACTGTACGGCTCGTCGAAGGCCGCCGTGGTACTTCCCAGGGATCCGTCGACGAAGCCCTTCAGGCCCTGGAGACGTACCCAGTCATCCCCCATGCCGTAGTGCTCGATGGTATCCGCCCAGGCACGCCAGTCCCACAACGAGTGGTACAGCGCGACCCGCAGCGTCAATGTCCCGGCGGCCCTGGCACGCTGCACCGCGGCGAGGTTGGCCCAGGAGCCGCTGACCTCGGCTACTGCCGTCACGCCCATTTCGGCAGCGTGCTGCATGCCACGCGCTAGGGCAGAGTCCCGTTGGGACGGCGACGGATCCGGGAGGATCGCGTACACCGGATTCATGGCGTTGTCCTTGAGGAGCCCCGTGGGACGCCTGCTCCCCGGGTATCGAATGATCACGCCTCCCTCACGATCGGGTATGGCGTCGTCCATGCCGGCACTGGCCAGCGCCAGAGAATTGGCGAGCCCCATGTGACCGTCGAGGCGCGTGACGAACACGGGATTGTCCGGTGTGAGCGAATCGATCCAGTCGCGGCGCGGGAGTTCCGCGTCGGGCCACAACTCGTGGTCCCAATCACCCCCGAGAATCCACTCTCCCGGTTGGGATCGGGCGGCGAACTCCCCGATACGCCGAGCGAACTCCGCGGGCGTCGCGGCATCTCTGAGGTCGACGGAGGCAAGCTGAAAGCCACCAGCCATGAAATGCGTGTGGTTGTCCATCAGGCCGGGGGTGACGGTCCCCTCACTGTACAGCACCGTCGTGGCAGGTCCTACGAGACGAGCCATGTCGGCGCTGTCTCCCACCGCAACGATGGTTTCGCCGCGCACGGCCACCGCCTCCACCCAGGGCTGGGCGTTGTCGCCGGTCCAGGCGGCGCCGAACACCACCAGGTCGGCCGGGGACTCGGCCCCGCAGGCGATCAGTCCCCCGGCAAGCAACGCTGCGAGGCCCATGGTGCGAACGGTCATGATCAACGCAGTCCCGAAATACGCTTGAGTGTTTCGAGTTTCTCCAGCGCTGATGAGGACTTGCTGGTGGCTCCGGGCGAGACGGCAAACAGGTCGCGGATGTCCAGAAGCACTTCGAAGAGCAGCTGGTCGCGCATGTAGGCGTTGTCCAACTCGGCCATCCGCGCCGACAGGCCTTCCTCCTTGGCCCGGTCGTACGATTCGCGGTACAGGCCTTCGAGATTCTGCAGGATGCGGTCGCGGTTTCGCATGGCTATCCGGTTGGAAAGACATTCGAGGGCTGCTGGCCCCCAGTGAAGCCAAGGTATACCCTTCTGAACCAGTGCGCCAAGGAGCCCGCCATGCCTGAAAGTTGGTCCGCCGCCCAGCGTCGTGTCGATGCCTGGGTCGACCAGTTCGAGGAGGGATATTTCCATCCGCTGACCAACGTCGCGCGTCTCGTGGAGGAGGTTGGAGAGCTGGCCCGCGAGGTCAATCACCGCTATGGCGAGAAGACCAAGAAGCCTGACGAGCTGGAGGGCGATATCGCCATGGAACTGGCGGACATTCTCTTCGTGGTGATCTGCATCGCCAATCGGGAGGGACTGAACCTCGACGAAGCGTTCGAGCGGATGATGGCCAAAGTGGAATCACGTGACGCCTCACGCTGGACGCGGAAACGTCCGCCAGACTAGGGCGAACGCTCCGGCTGCCAGCTCTCCCACGTCAGGCCGCAGCGGCGTTCGAAGTACGCTCCCGGGTGCCCGGCGCGGGTCAGCAGGTCGTGGAGCATCTCGTGGCGGACCACCAACTCATGATCCAGGTACTTGCCGGCCAGGACGATGATGCGGCGGTCGTCCTGCCAGATCCACAATCCCACCTTTTCACCGATGTCGGTCGCCATCGTCCGGGCGCTGGGTACGGTGTACCACTCGACGGCGTCGAAGTCTCCCGTCGACCCGGCACAGGCTTCCGTCCGGATCCACCAGTCGCGATAACGCGCGTCTGGCTCGAAGGCCACCGCACCGGCCGGCAGCGTCACCGGGACGCTGGGTTCGGTGCTACAGGCCAGCGCCACCAGTAGCCCCGCGGTCAGGCGGGCCCAGGCCGGTCGGCCGGAATGGTGTTGCGTGGAAGGCATCGCATCTCCCACGCCCGATGAACGACAAAAGCGCAACGCGCGCCGGTCCCAACAGGGACCTGGCCAGGCATTACGCTCCGCACTGCTTCCACCTTCGGCACCAAGCTATCTCGTGGTAGCGAGACCTTTGGTTTTGCGGCCCCGGATCGCTCCGGGTGTGCTCTTATCGGGCGGATCGTATGTCCGTGTATGTCCGCCGGGGCCACCGCCCCGGCTCCCCATTTCAATGGCCAGGGTCGTGCCAGTCGCGTTAACTGCATATATGACAATGTCTTAGACAAACCACCCCCGGCAGCTGGCCCGTATCACCCCCGCAGGATGCATGTGGCCAGGGGCCGCCACTTCTGCTTGTTGCACCACGCCGGCTGTGATAACCTTCTGGCGCCCAACCGCCGGTCCCCTGACAGGATACTGCATGCTACGACACAGCTTGCTCTGGCTTTCCGAGCAGCAGCGCATTTTCAATTTCGTCCGCCGCAATGCGTTGGCGCGCCAGTTTGCCTCCCGTTTCGTGGCTGGAGAAACCGTTGACGAGGCGGTCAGCGCCGCCGTGGAACTGCGGCGTCAGGATGTCACGACCTCGCTGGACCTCCTGGGTGAGAGCGTGACGGAGGCTGCGGAAGCGGTCGCCGCACGAAATGAATACGTGGCCATGCTGGACCGACTGGCCACCGCCGAACTCGAACTCAACGTGTCGGTCAAGCTGACCCAGATGGGATTGGACATCGACGAGGCGCTGTGCGCCTCGAACATCGTCACCATCGTCGAGCGGGCGGCGGCAGGTGGCGGGTTCGTCCGTCTCGACATGGAGAGCTCCGCGTATACGCAACGCACCCTGGACTTCTATTCCACCCACATCCGGGAAGCGTTGCGGCCTCACTGTGGGGTCGTCATTCAGTCGGCACTCCGGCGCTCCGCCGAGGACGTGGAGGATCTCATCGAGGCGCGCGTCCGGGTCAGGCTGTGCAAGGGCGCCTATCTCGAGCCTCCCGACGTGGCGTTCCCCGACAAGACCGACGTCGACCGCACCTACGTCGAGATGATGGAACGCCTGCTCCTGAACGGCACCTACCCCGGCATCGCGACCCACGACGAGGACATCATCAATCACGCCGTCGCGTTCGTGGCGTCCAACGGCATCGCGGCCGAGCGCTACGAGTTTCAGATGCTGTACGGGGTGCGCCGCGACCTGCAACGGAAACTCCGCGAGGCTGGGCATCGACTCCGGGTCTACGTCCCCTTCGGCAGGCAGTGGTATCCCTACCTCATGCGCCGGCTGGCGGAGCGTCCCGCCAACATCGCGTTCATGCTTGGCAACATCATTCGGGAATCCGTACCGCGATCGTGAGCAGCGAAGTCACGCTGGGTGGGTACATGTCGCAGCACGGGCGTGCGGTGGCGTTCGAGGGACAGGACGGCCAGGCCTACTCCGTAGGGTTGTACGTGGACGAGGTCCCGGATGCCCAGGGCCGCTACGGCGCCGCCCTGCTCTTCGTCCGGTGGTCCCCGGGGGGCGACGCCACCGTGGGGCACGTGGAATCCGACTACCTGGCCTGGGGACCTTCTCCTTCCGAGGCGGAGGACCGCATCAAGGCGCTTTCGCTGTTCGACGTGAAGGAGGCTCTGGACAGCGCCCTCGGCCAGCACAGCGAGCCCTGGCCGGACGGATGAAGGGCACAGTACTGCAGCGCGATGGATCGGTGTATCGGGTGGCGACTCCCGAGGGCGAAGTCCAGGCGGTGCTTCGGGGCAAGACCAAGCGTGGTGGCCCCAAGGTCGTGGTCGGAGATGTCGTCCACCTGGAGCGTGAGCCCGTGGGCGATCTCTTCGCCATCCAGGGACTCGACGAACGGCGCAGCCTTCTGGCGAGACGGGTCCCTGAGGGTCGTGGTCAACGGCCCATCGTCGCCAACGTAGACCAGGTCGTGGTCGTGACCGCCACTCGTGACCCGAAGCCGATCCTGCAACTCGTCGACCGGCTCCTCGTCATCGCCGCCTCCCAAGACCTCCCAGCCATCCTCACCGTCAACAAGATCGATCTCGAGCCCGGGATCGACCTCGTCACGCGCTACCGCCAGATCGGATATGACGTCCTGGGGACGAGTGCCGAGTCGGGCGAGGGTATTGCCGAGTTTGGAGCCTGCGTCGCCGACCGCACCAGTGTCGTCACCGGACCCTCCGGAGTGGGCAAGTCGAGTCTGTTGAACGCGCTCCAACCGGGCCTGAAGCTGCGGGTGGGAGATGTCAGTCCGCGGGTGGGCCGGGGCCGCCACACCACGGTGTCCTCCATCATGGTCCCACTCTCTTCCGGCGGATTCCTGGTCGACACTCCCGGGTTCAGCGAAGTCGGCTTGTGGGGCCTTCCGCTTGGCGAACTCGCAGGGGCGTTCCCGGATTTCGAGGCGTTCACGAATGCCTGTCGCTACGCGGACTGTCTCCACGACCGCGAGCCGGCGTGCGCCATCCGTACGGCGGCCGACCAGCACGAGATCTCCCCGGAGCGCTACCGCAGCTACCTGACGCTGTTGGGGGAGTTGCAGCGAGCGCCGAAGGCCTGGGAATAGCCCCAAACGCAGACGGCCCGTACCCCAGAGGGGCACGAGCCGTCCTGTGCACACGCGCCGGTAATCAGCGAATGATCGCGGCGAGCGAGTCGATGTCCACGCCGCCCGACGCCGGGCCGGTGAACTTCCCGCTGAAGATCTGCGGTGCCTGCCCAGCCGACTGGACGGTAACCACCCAGTTGGTTTCGGGTTGCCCACAATCATCCCAATAGTCCAAGCGCACCTTGTAGGTGCCCGTGGGAGCCTGCCCTGACGGCCAGACGATGTTTTCGTTGTTGATGCCGTCGATGCTGCAGGCCGGATTCGAGTCGAGGTCGAGGAATCCACCGCTGGCCGACTGCAGATTGCCGAAGTAGACCTCTTCGTCGAACGGATCCGTCACCCGGAGGTCGACGTCGGTCGGAGAATCCCAGGCGACACTGACCTGAACATCGCCGGTGGCGACGCGCAGGATGCGAACACCGTGCGACGCGAAATCCCCTTGACCGCCGCCGTCGTTCAAGCCGTACGCCAACGGGAGATTGTCCGTGGGCGGGGCGTTCGTCCGAATCGAGGCCACGAGGTCGACCGAGGTCACCAGGGCCGGAAGATTCAGCTCGAAATAGTTGTCGAGTCCGTTGGACGCCAGAATGACCCGATTGAACGGGGTCGCGCTAGTCACCGTCATGGGAAGACTGCCGCCGTTGATCCCGACATTGATGCCGTCGAGCGTGGCAGTGGGACCGCCGACCGCGGCTGGCGGCTCACCTTGCCGCAAGGTTGCGGTAACCGACCCATCGAGGGTGCTCATGCTGCTGATGACCCGGTCGAGCGTCGGGAAGGCGCTCGGCTTGGTCTCGCTATTACACCCCGTCATCAAACCGACGATGGCGATCAGTCCCCACGCGGGGATCCGTGACACTGCACCGAGGACTCTCACGGGACTACTCCTGCTTTGAGTTGGCCAGAACAGTCAGCCTCACCGGTACCAAACCGGAGGGCTCCGACCCCCGCAACGAGCAACGAGCGTGCCGCCACCAACACGGTCAGTGACAAGTTGGTTAATTAGTTGGTATAAAAGGGTTTACCGGGCGCTCTGACCGCTCGGGGATCAGCCGCGGACCGCCCGAGACCACGGAGCAGTCGGGCGATCTGCCTATTCGCTGGAGGCCCCGCGGCGGCTATTCCGGGTAGTAGCGCTGGCCCGCCTTGGCGTGATCCAGCAAGCTGGGGGCTGGAGTGAAGCGGGGACCGAACATGGCGGTCAGACTCTGCAGCACGTCGACGACACGGGCCGCCCCGAGGCTGTCGATCATACGGAGCGGCCCGCCCCGAAACGGCGGGAATCCGATGCCGAAGATGGCACCGATATCGCCGTCACGAGGCGATCGCACGACTCCGTCCGACACCGCTCGGGCCGCTTCGTTGAGCATGGCGTACACGAGGCGTTGCTCGATGGTCTCGGGGGACACCTCATCCAGGCGACGAACGCCGAGCAGCTGGTACACGGCCGGGTCGGGCTTCTTCTTCTTTCTCTCGTAGCGGTACAAGCCACGCCGGTTCTTGCGACCGAGGCGATTGTCCCGCATCAGGGCATCGACCACCGGGGCCGGCCGCAGTCGTTCTTCGAAGGCCTCATGCATGACGGCCGATGCCTTCTGAGCGACATCGATGCCGACTTCGTCCAGGAGGGCTGCAGGCCCTACCGGGAATCCGAAGCGCGTCATGACCCGATCGATGAGTTCGATGGGAGTGCCTTCGGCGATGAGGAATCCCGCTTCGTTCATGTAGGGCGACAGGATCCGGTTCACCCAGAAGCCCGGGTGGTCACGCACCACGATGACGGTCTTGCCCATCTGACGTCCAAAACGTACCGCCGTCACGATGGTATCCGCGTCCGTCTTGCTGGAAGGGATGATCTCCAGGAGAGGCATTCTGTCGACGGGTGAGAAGAAATGCATCCCGATGACCCGTTCCGGATGCTGGGCTTCGCTCCCGATATCACCGATGGGAATGGTCGACGTATTGGTGGCGAAGACGGCATCGTGGGCCAGGATCCGCTCGAACTCGGCCAGCACCGCCTGCTTGACGCCGAGGTCTTCGAACACGGCTTCGACGACCAGATCGACATGCTTGAAGCCGGCCAGGTCGCTGGTTCCAGACAGCAAGGCCGTCAGTCTCTCGTGCTGTTGTTTGGTGATTCGGCGCCGAGCCAGCCGTCCGTTCAGCGGTTGGCGCGCGGCCGCCAGCCCGCTTGCCACACGGGTGAGGTCCGTGTCTCTGAGGCGCACCTCGACCGCTGCCTTGCTGACGGCAGTCCCGGCAATACCGGCGCCCATGAAACCGGCCCCGACGACTCCCATGCGGCGGACCTCCCTGGGGACGCCGGCACCGTCCGGAACGCCATCGTCCTTCTTGAGCGCGGTCGTGGCAAAGAAGATCTGGACGAGCTTGCGCGACACATCCGTGACCGCCAAGCGTCCGAATTCACGATGCTCGGCCACGAGGCCGGCGCGCATCCCTTGCTCCAGGCCGACGCGGACGCAGTCCAACGCGGCCAACGGCGCCGGGTAGTGGCCACCCGTCTTGGCCCGCACCTGCCGAGCCGCCTGGTGGTACACCAGACGGCGGCCCAGCGGGTTGCGATCCAGCAGCAACCCGGCGACCCCCGACGCGCGGGGCGACCTGGTCACCTTGGGGCTCCGGGCCAACCGGTGCGCCGCCGTGACGGCGGTCTGAAGGAGGATGGCTTGCGGGACAAGTTCATCCACCATCCCGAGCCGGTGGGCCTTCCGCGCAGGAATGGTCTTGCCCTGGAGGATGATATCCAGCGCGGCGCGAAGCCCGATCAACCTGGGAAGCCGCTGGCAGCCTCCGGCGCCTGGGAGGAGTCCCAACTGCACCTCCGGCAGACCCAGAACCGTCTTGGGGTCGTTCGTTGCGATGCGATAGTGGCACGCCAGCACGAACTCGAGTCCGCCGCCGAGACAGGCGCCGTGGATGGCAGCGAGGAGCGGCTTGGGGAACCCGGCGATATCGTCCAGCATCTCCTGGCCATCTGTGCTCAACGCCTCCGCCTCTTCGCGGCCCTGGACCTTGGTGAACTCCTCGATGTCCGCCCCGGCGATGAAGGTGTCCGGTTTCCCCGACACGAACAGCACCGCGCGGGCGCTCGTGTCGTCGCGGAGAGCGGCAAACACCTCCCGGAACTCCGCTCTGCCGTCAGCGGTCAACTTGTTCACCGGCTCGCCGGGAAGGTCCATCGTCACCACGGCGACGCCATCTTCGTTGGTGACGGAGAAGATCGGCGTCATGTCCGCTCCAACACGAGGGCGGAACCCATGCCGCCTTGCGCACAGATGGAGACGAGACCGAACTGCACGTCGCGGCGCTGCATCTCGTTGGCGAGGGTGGTGACCAACCGGGCACCGGTCGCGCCGAACGGATGTCCGATCGCGATCGACCCGCCGTAGACGTTGGTGACGTCCCAGTCGACCTGCCCCAACGGGGCCGACCGGCCAAGTCGCTCCGCCCACGCACTTGACCCCCAGGCCTGCTCGTTGGAAATCACCTGCGACGCGAAGGCTTCGTGAATCTCCACCGCCCCCAGTTCGTTCCAGGTGATGCCGGCCCGGTCGAGTGCCTTGGGGACTGCGTAGGCCGGGCCCATGAGGAGCTGCCACCCGGGATCTACCGCCGCCACCGCGTAGCTGCGAATGCAGGCCAGAGGTCGGTATCCCAGAGCCTCCGCCTTGTCGGCATCCATCAGCACCACCGCGGCCGCACCATCGGTCAGCGGTGAGGAATTGCCCGCTGTGACGGTACCGTAGCGTCGGTCGAACACGGGACGCAGTGCCGCCAGGGCCTCGAGGGAAGTGTCGGCACGAATCCCGTTGTCGCCCGTGACTACCCCATCGGGCCCATCAAACCATGGCGCGATCTCACGGGCCAGCACCCCATCGGCGGCGCCGCGCGCGGCACGCTGATGGCTCATCAGGGCATAGCGATCCTGGTCTTCCCGACTGATGTGGTTTTCCTTGGCCATCTTCTCGGCCGATTGCCCCATCGATTCGCCGGTGGACGGCTCGGCGATGGCCGGTACGACGGGCACCAGATCGCGGGGCCGGACACGGGCCAGGGCCCTGAGCCGTTGCCGGATGGACTTGGCCTTGCTGGCCTGTATCAGGATGTCGCTGAAGCGCCTGGAATGGAGAATCGGAATGTCCGACAGCGACTCCACGCCCCCGGCGATGACGGTCTCGGCATGGCGAAGGCTGATCTGGTCAGCGGCGGCAGTGATCGCCTGGGCCGAAGAGGCGCAGGCTCTGTTCAAGGTGTAGGCGGGTATGGTCGCGGGGAACTGGGGCAGCAGGCTCACCTCGCGAGCCACGTTGGGGGCCAGAACCGATGGAACGACCTGACCGAAAATCACTTCATCGACTTCGGATCCAGGTAGTTCAGTCTGATAGAGCAGTTCTCGCGTCACGAATCGGGCGAGGTCGACGCCGGAGATATCCCGCAGAACGGTGCCACTCTTGGCGAACGGCGAGCGGAGGCCGGCCACGATGGCAACGCGTCGACCGCCGGGGATACCTCTCATGACGAAAGGCGCCCGACCCATGGAGGCCGTTCGCTGGGGTCGTCCTGTCCTGATACATGAGGGTTGTCATCCGACATGGCGATCAGTCGGTGAGGCGCTGGGCAACCACGCTCGCGACCGCCCGCCACCGCTCGGAATCCACTGGCTCGAGGACCTCGCGCCCGTGGACGATCTCGAGCGGCGCGACCAACCGGGCCAACTCGCCGGGCCGGAGCAGATGGTCCTCGGATTGCGGCCCCCACCCCAGGTCACGCTGGGCCACCAGAAACGTCTCCACCATGAGCACCCCGCCCGGACCGACCGCATCCACGATATGGTGCCACCGGTGTCGGTCGAGGTAGTTGAACACCAGCACCGCGTCGAACTGTCCCAGATCCGGCCAGTCACCTTCGAGATCCGCGAGACGCCAGTCGATGTCGAGGCGGCGCTGCTCAGCGGCGGCCCGGGCCGCCTCGATGCGCTCGCGGTCGTGGTCGATGGCGACCACCTTGGCGCCCAGCTCCGCCGCGGCCAGGCTGTGGCGACCCTCTCCGCAGCCGATGTCCAGGACCCGTTTGTCCCGGCCCAGCATGAACTCGTGCCAGTTGAACCAGACACTGGCAGGGGGTACGACTGGTGGGGGGGGCACGGACACTAGCTCGATGACCTCACGGTGAATGCGAAAGACGGGGGCTTCCGTGCTGGAATGATGCTCCGCAGCAGCCCCGTCGGCAAGCGTTGGAAGTTGTCACCGGTCGACGTTCACGTGGTTCGCCCACCGGCGTCCGGCGTGGCCGGACCGTGTGCATCCAGCCACAGGCGCTGGAGTCGATCCTCGACCTCCGAGAGTCTGACGGGCTTGATGAGAATATTGGCCGGATCGACGTCGGCACCGGAGCCGTCCTGAATCTGCCCGAGGTCCCCGGTCAGGGTCAGCGTCCGCGCCGCCAATTCCGGATCACGAGCGAGCAGCGCCGTGTACAGTTGCTGTCCGTCCATGCGCGGCATCTTGAGATCGACGACAAGGGCGTCCACGTCATGCTGCCCGAGGAGCTCGAGCGCCTCGAGACCGTTGCCCGCCTCGAGTGTTCTGGCACCACGACTGGCCAGGTACCGCGCCATGGGCTGCCGGATGCCCTCCTCATCCTCCACCAGGAGGACACACATTCCCGTCAACAACCGCGGCCGGACCAGGGCCCGCGGCGGCGACCGCGTCAGGGCGGGGTCCGCGGGCACGCTGGAAGGCGGGAGGGAGAGAACGAACTTGGCGCCGCGCGGAGTCGGAACGAACGTCAGGTCACCACCCAGATCGCGCACGATCTGCCGAGAGATGTACAAGCCGAGCCCCGTCCCGCCCTTGCCTTTGGTCGTCGTGAACGGGTGAAACAGCCGTTCATGAATCTCGGCGGGGACACCCGGACCGTTGTCCTCCACCGCCAGGCACACCGCATCAGCCGTTGCATAGGTGGTGACGGCTATCCGTCTCGGGAGCTCGATGCCCTGGAGGGCATCGAGGGCATTCCCGAGAATGTTGACGACGACCTGCTCGATCCGGGCCGGATCTCCCGACGCGGAAGGAAGATCGCTCCCGAGCGACGCGTCGAGGGTGACGTCGTCCTGATTGAACCGATACGAGGCAAGCTCCAGGGCATCACGGCACACTTCGCTGAGGTCGGCCGACACGAGACCGCTGTCATCGGTTCTCACGAACCGCAGGAGACCCGACAGCAACCGGCCGGCCCTCCTCGCCTGCCGGACGATGTGCTGCAGTTCGCTCCGCTGCTCCGCCGGGAGGGAGTCGTCCTCCAACCGCGCTTCTCCCATGGCGGCGATGGCCATCAACGGATTGTTGACTTCATGCGCCACCCCGGCGATCAGCTCTCCGGCAGCGGCAAACCGCCCCTGCGCTTCGGCACGTTGCCGCAACACGGCGGTCATGGAGTTGAAATGATCCGCCAGTCGCCCCACCTCATCGTGGCGTCGAACCGCGACCTCCACGTGCAGGTCGCCCTGAGCCACGAGCGACAGGCCTTCCTCGAGGCGGGCCAGCGGCTGCCAGATCCGTTGTCGCACCACGAACCAGATGACCGGGATGCCGATCAGGCCCACCACCAGCCAGAGCGCCAAGGCCCTCACGGCCTGGCGTGAGGAATCAGCCAGGGCCTCCTGACGGGACTGCAGGTTACGTATGCCCTCCAACTGGGCTCTGGTGAGCTGGGCGTCGAACAGGACGCGTAGTGAGTCCATGCGTCTGACGCCGGCCGCCGCCTCTTCACGTCGCCCCAACTCGATGAGGTCCATGACTTCATGCACGGTGCTTTGGAGACTGTTGGCGTGTCCCTGCGCAAGGACCAGGGATTCACGCGTGTCGGGGGCCAGCTGATCCAACGGGGGAAATTCGTTGTCTGTGAAATACCCGAGGAGTTGCCCGCGCAAGTTGGCCACCGCCAGCGAGTCCCCAGATGGGTCCCCCACCAGGATCTGCCCGACGGAAAAGGCCGCCCCCGTCAGAATATGGACCCGAGAAACGACCTCTTCGTACAGGAAGCGGCCGGGTTCCACGCCCTCCCGCATGTCCGTCGCGATCCGTCCAAGTTGCAGCGTGAGAAAGACCATCATGGCCGTGGCGTACACGGTCACCGCGGCCAGGAGAATGACCGAGATGCCTTTGAGGCTCAGCCCTCGTCCGGCCCGACTGACCATGGGCGCGCCTCTCATGGTGCGCTCACCACGTGCGTCGCGCCGTCGAGCGACCGGATCATGAGCCACGGGTCCGGCCGGTCCCGAGAGAAGTCGACGGTGCCGCTGACCCCTGTGAATGACGGACTCAAGCTGCCGAGCGTCTGCAGGTAACGACTCACGGCCGGGCCGTTGTTCCCCACCGTACGGATGGCACGGACCGTCACCATGATGGCGTCGTAGACCATGGCGTCGGCCGGAGTCGGCGCCCGGTTCGTCCGACGACGGAAGCGCTGAATGAAGACCATGCCTGCTGAGTCCGCCACATGGGGATGCCAATACACGGAGAGGTAGACTGAGTCGGCCGCGGGCCCAGCAATGTCATAAGGGATGGGACTGGCATAGGATCCATCACCAGCGATGACGCGGAGTCCGGGTTTCCGCCGCTCGACGGCCTTGGCGAGGGCCCAGGTTTCCGGAAACCTGGCGGCGGCAATGACCACATCGGGATTCGACCTGGTGAAGGAAGCGTCGACCATGGCTGCCAGGTTCGATTCCGGAGCAATCGGTATCTCTTCGAGGACGGCGTTGCCGAGGGCCGCGAACTCCTGCACCACCCCGTAGCGCAACCCGAAACCGTAGGCGTCGTTGACGAAGAAGACCACGGGGCGACGCGCACCAAAGCGCTGCGACGCGAACCGGGCGAGAAACGCTCCCTGCAGGGAGTCGTCAGGCGCCAACGGGAACACACCTTTCAAGCCTCGAAGCCGCCGGGTCGTGGCGGTAGGGATGACGAAGGGGATGCCAGCTTCCTGGTACAGCGGAGCAGCCGTGAGGGCACTGGCACTGGACTCATGCCCGACCACCGCCACCAGATCGGGGAGCGCCAGAGCCCATTCGGCCCTACGGAAGGCGGCTTCCATCGTCATTTCGTGCCGCTGATCCACTTGCAGGACGATGACCGGTTGGCCCTCGCGGGCCGTCTCGGCAATGACCTCCTGGGCGACGCGCACCACATCCTCGGCACCGAACACCACGGCGATGACGGCCCTCGGCTGACCGCGCTCACAGGACAACACGCCGGTGGGCAGCAGGAGCAGCAATCCGGCCCGCCAGAAAAGCCTCATGATGGGGAGGTTATCGGCCGTACAGCGGCACGGCAAGACCCGGCTTTGGGGCCCAAGTTCTTGCCGGTTGCGCGCTTGGGGGGATCGTTATCTTCTCTACAGCGAAGCACCCCCTGAGCCGCCCGGGAGAGCGCGACCTTGGATCCCAACGTATTCGAAACCGCCAACGCGGGCTTTGCCCAGGCCCTCTACGAGGAGTTCCTCAAGAATCCGGCTTCTGTCCCTCCGGATTGGCGAGCCCTGTTCGAGAGCGGAGTCGTCGGCGAGACGCCGCCACCGGCGCCACCCGAAGCCCCCCCGAAACCAGGAGGAGACTCCTCCGGGTCCGATGCCGCCGACGACGATCAGGCACGAATCCCCGAACACGCCACCTTGATCAAGGGGCCCGCGGCGCGGCTGGTGGGGAACATGTCGGAGAGCCTGACGGTCCCGACCGCGACGAGCTTCCGCGAAATCCGGGTCTCGATCATGGACGCTCGGCGCCGCGAGCTGAATCAGAAGCTCGCAGCCTCAGGCCGGCAAACGAAGATCTCTTTCACCCACCTCATCGGATTCGCCCTCGCGGAGGCCGCCCAGGCTCACCCCGTCATGGGCAACACGCTTGCGATGGTGGACGGGAAGCCGTATCGGGTGTCGAAACCCACGATCGACCTGGGTTTGGCCGTCGACATGCAGCGGCGTGACGGCAGTCGCGGGCTGGTCGTTCCGGTCATCCGAGATACGGGCGCCATGGACTTCGGCGCGTTCCACACCGCCTACGAGTCGCTGGTGGAGAAGGCGCGGACCAACAGCCTGATGCCGGACGATTTCGTCGGTGCGACGATCACCCTGACCAATCCGGGTGGAATCGGTACGGTGGCGTCGGTGCCGCGTTTGATGGCCAATCAGGGGAGCATCATCGCCGTCGGGGCCATCGGCTATCCGGTCGGCCTGCAGAATGTCCCGGCGGCGACCCTTCAGGAGATGGGCGCCAGCAAGGTCATGACCATGACCAGCACCTATGACCATCGGGTCATTCAGGGTGCAGAGTCCGGTGAATTCCTCCGCACCATGGACCGGCTGCTCCAGGGCGAGGAGACGTTCTACCAGCGGGTCTCGGAGTCGATGGGCCTTGGGGCGCTGGCGGCGGCGCCGACGCCAGCCGACGAGGTCGGGCCTAAACGGGCGTCGACCCCGATCGTGGTGGACGCCGAAGTGCCCAGTTCACAGCTGTACCACGTGGCTTCCGGTATGGCACTGGTCAGAGGCTTGCGCAGCTTCGGCCACATGGCAGCCCACCTCGACCCACTGGGGAGTCCACCCCCGGGCGACGCCTCGCTGGACCACAACGCGCTGGGGCTGACCGAAGAGGCCATGGCGACGGTTCCCGCCAAGGTCCTCCGCATCTACGTGCCCGGTCGCACGCTGGCGGAGGCCTACCCCCATCTGCTGGAGTGCTACACCGGCACCATCGCCTACGAAGTCGAACACATCGACACCCACGAAGAGCGCGTCTGGCTGAGAGGCCAGATCGAATCCGGAGCGCACCGAACCCCACTGTCCGCGTCCCAGCGCACGGAACTGCTGCACCGACTTACGCAGGTCGAAGCCCTGGAGCAGTTCCTGCACAAGTCTTATCTGGGACAGAAGCGATTTTCGATCGAGGGGCTGGACGTGCTGGTCCCAATGCTGGATGCCGTCATCGAGCAGGGAGCTCAGGCCGGGGCCAGCGAAGTCGTGATCGGGATGGCCCACCGCGGCAGACTCAACGTACTGGCTCACACCGTCAACAAACCGTACGAGTCGATCTTCGCGGAGTTCGAGGGCGGCAAGGATCTGGACGACGTCGGCGCCCTCACACCGGAAGGTGGCACCGGAGATGTGAAGTATCATCACGGAGCCGAAGGGGCCCACGAGACCGCCGCCGGCAAGGCGGTCACGGTGATCCTGTCCTACAACCCCAGTCATCTCGAATTCGTGGGACCCGTGGTGGTCGGCGCGGCGCGAGCCGAGCAGACCCAGCGACGGGGCAGCACGGCGGTGCACGATGCCGCCAAGGCGGTGCCGGTCATCATTCACGGCGACGCGGCATTCGCCGGCCAGGGCATCATCCAGGAGACGTTCAATCTGAGCGCCCTGAGGGGGTACAGCACCGGCGGAACCGTCCACATCATCGCCAACAACCAAGTCGGCTTCACCACCGACCCGGGCGACGCCCGATCGACCTACTATGCCAGCGACCTGGCGAAGGGGTTCGACGTCCCCATCATCCACGTCAATGCCGACGATCCGGAGTCCTGTCTCGCGGCGATTCGCCTGGCGATGGACTACCGGGCCCGATTCCACAAGGACGTTCTCATCGACCTGGTCGGGTATCGGCGCTACGGGCACAACGAGGGGGACGAGCCGTCCTACACGCAGCCCCTGATGGCGGCCAGCATCAAGAAGCACCCGACCGTCCGGGCCCTGTACGCGGAACGGCTCGACCGCGAAGGCGTGTTCCCGGCCAACGAGGCCGAGGCCGAGCGCGAAGCGGCCTATCAGCGGTTGGTGGGAATCCATCAGACCTTCAAGGCCACGGACCCAGCGGTGGAGCCCGGGCGTGATGCGTCCCGGGACCGCGACCAGGTGATCGTGACCGCATTGTCGGCCGATCAACTGACGTCCTTGAACGACAAGCTCCTCATGTGGCCCGACGGATTCACCGTCAACCCCAAGCTCAAGAAGCAACTGGACCGGCGCCGGGCGGCGATGGGACCTGCGGGCGGCATCGAGTGGGCCCATGCGGAATCGCTCGCCCTGGCCTCGCTCCTAACCGAGGGTACGCCGGTCCGGATCACTGGTCAGGATACCGAGCGCGGCACCTTCAGCCAGAGGCACATGGTACTGCACGACCCCTCCACCGGAGAGTCATGGTCACCCATTCAGCACCTGAGCGGAGCGCTGGCACCGCTCGAGGTGTACAACAGCCCGCTGTCGGAACAGGGCTGCCTCGGATTCGAGTACGGGTACAGCGCCGCGGCGGACGACGTCCTCGTCCTGTGGGAGGCGCAATTCGGTGACTTCATCAACAGCGCCCAAGTCATCGTGGACCAGTTCCTGGTATCGGGGTTGTCCAAGTGGGGGCTGACGACCCGGCTCACGCTGCTGTTGCCACACGGCTATGAAGGGCAGGGACCGGAGCACTCGTCCGCGCGGATCGAGCGTTTCCTGCAGCTGAGCGCCGAGAACAACATCCGGGTGGCCAACTGCACCACCCCGGCTCAGTACTTCCACCTGCTGCGCCGCCAGGGACGGGACGATCTGCGTCGGCCGCTGATCCTCATGACACCCAAGAGCCTGCTGCGACTGCCGCAGGCGACCTCCACGCTGACCGATCTCGCCGAGGGGCACTTCCAGGCGGTGATCGACGACCACAGCGCCAGCACACGGTCAAACGACGTCACCACCATCGTGCTGTGTTCCGGAAAGATCTACTACGATTTGGTCGCGCAGGCGGCCGAAGCCGAATCGCGCCACCTGGCCATCGTCCGGATGGAGCAGCTGTTCCCGGTGCCCGAAGCCGACCTCCGAGCCGTGCTGGACAACTATCCCGAAACAACCCGCGTGCGATGGGTCCAGGAAGAGCCGCGCAACATGGGAGCGTGGGGCTTCGTCAGCGGCCGGCTCCGCACCATCCTGCCGGAACCTGTTGAGCTGTCGTACGTGGGACGCCCCTATCGTGCCAGCACGGCCGAAGGGTATCCAGCGGCGCACGCGGCGGCGCAGTCCCGGATCGTGGCTGAGGCGCTGGCCCGCTGAGGCCCGGCGGCGCCCTATTCGGTGAGAAGGGGTCGTTCGGAGGCTTTGCGGGCCAGTTCCTGAAGGGCTTCGGACAGGTGATCCCCATAATGAAGAAGGAACACGCCGCGTGATCGCTTCTGTAGGAGAAAGGTGAGAAGCGGCACGTCCGCTTTGACCGCGTTACACGGTGTGCAGGCGAGCACCAGGTTGTCGGGCCGGTCGTAGGCCGACTGCCCCTTTCGTGGCCGGACGTGATCGAGGGTGATCTCGTCGGGGTCGGTTTCTGTCCCGCAGTAGGCGCATACCGACCCGTGACGCTCGATGAGCCACTCACGGTGAGCCTGATAGGATCTGCCGCCGGAACGGCGTAGTTGCTGACTGGTGACGCTCATCCCCGATGAGCGCTTTTTTCGCGATCTGCCCACGTATCCCCAACAACGGAGAGAAGCCACGACGTCCGAAAGAGACGTCATGGAAATGGCCGGCACCTGTTCCCGCCGGCGGCTTGGACCGTAAAGTAGCGGGATCGAGCCGCGGGAACCACCAGAAACCCCACGGTACCGGCCGAAACGGGTCTGCCGGGCCAGTAGCAGATTGGTTACCTTCTGTCTGCCCGTGACCGCGCCTTCTCGTCCCGCGCAAGGATCGACCCCTGACCCTCCACGCCCCAGAACGGCCGGCCATGCCTACCTCCCCGGCGCCCGCAGCTACAGACCAAGCCTGGAAGTCGATCAACACCATCCGTGCGCTGGCGATGGACGCGGTCGAGCAGGCCAATTCCGGCCACCCCGGCACGCCAATGGCCCTGGCCCCGGCCGGATGGGTCCTCTGGACCGAATTCCTACAGCACAGCCCCCGACATCCGGACTGGCCTGACCGGGACCGCTTTATCCTGTCGTGTGGCCACGCCTCGATGCTGCTCTACGGCCTGCTGCACCTCACCGGCTACGACCTGCCCCTGGAAGAAATCAAGGCGTTCCGCCAATGGGGGTCGGCGACCCCCGGGCACCCCGAGCGCGGTGCCACGCCGGGCGTGGAGGTGACCACCGGCCCGCTGGGCCAGGGGGTCGGCAACGCGGTCGGGATGGCAATGGCGGAGCGAGTCCTGGCCGAACGGTTCAACCGGGACGACCTCCCGGTGGTGAACCATCGGGTCTGGGCCTTCGTGAGCGACGGCGACCTCATGGAGGGCGTCGCCAGCGAGGCGGCGTCCCTGGCGGGGCACCTGCGGCTCGGCAAGCTCACCCTGGTGTACGACGACAACCGCATCACCATCGACGGCACCACCGACCTGGCTTTCTCCGAAGATGTCGCCGCCCGGTTCGAAGGGTATGGATGGCACGTCTCCGCCGTCGGCGACGGCAACGACCTCGAGGCCATCCGGAAGGCCTACGCAGCGGCTCTGGCGGACGAACGCCCAACCCTCATCGTGTTGCGAACCGTCATCGCCGATCCGGCGCCGACCAAGCGGAACACCTCCGGGGCCCACGGCGCTCCCCTCGGTGCCGAAGAGATTCGACGGACCAAAGAGGTCATGGACTGGCCCGACGAGGCGTTTCACGTTCCACCCGAGGCGCACCGCGCTACCCAACGGGCAATCGAACGGGGCAACGACGCTTACGGGACCTGGACGACGTCGTGGCAGCGGTATCAGGCCGAGCATCCGCCCGAGGCCGCAGAACTGCAGCGCTGGCTCACGGGTGAACTCCCGGAGGGTTGGGACGCCGATCTTCCGGCCTACGGGCCTGGGGACGGGCCGCTGGCGACCCGGAAGGCTTCGGCCGGCGCCCTCGAGACGGCTGCGGGAACCGTGGGGAACCTCATCGGCGGGTCGGCCGACCTGGCCGGAAGTACCGGCGTGGCCCTGGCCGGAGTCCCCGATTTCACGGCAGACCGGGCAGGCCTCCAGGTCCATTGGGGCATTCGTGAGCACGGCATGGCCGCCTGCCTGAACGGCATCGCGGCGCATGGCGGCCTGCGCCCGTTCGGATCCACGTTTCTGGTCTTCAGTGATTACATGAAGCCGGCGATGCGGCTGTCCGCCCTGATGGAGCTGCCGGTGATCTATATCGGCACGCACGATTCCATCGGCGTTGGAGAGGACGGACCCACGCATCAACCGATCGAACACCTGGCCATGCTGCGGGCCATCCCCAATCTGACCGTCATCCGCCCAGCCGATGCCAACGAGACCGTCGAAGCCTGGAGGGCGGCCCTGAGCGCCAGTCAAACGCCGACGGTGCTGGTCCTGACGCGGCAGAAGCTGCCTGTCCTCGACCGGGCCCGGTATGGAAACGCCGATGGCCTCAGACGCGGGGCGTACGTGCTTTTCGATCCGGTGACCGAGCCGGAGGCCATCATCATGGCCACGGGCTCCGAGGTGCACCCGGCCCTCGAGGCGGGCGAAGCACTCACCGCGGATGGCGTGCCGACGCGGGTGGTGTCGTTCCCGTCCTGGGAACTGTTCCTGGCCCAGTCCGACAGCTATCGCGAGGCGGTGCTGCCGTCGTCGGTACGAGCCCGTGTGGCCGTGGAGGCGGCCGCCACCATGGGATGGCACCGCTTCACGACCGACGATGGCCAGGTCATCGGCCTGGACCGTTTCGGAGCCTCGGCGCCGGCGGCCACCCTGTTCCAACAATTCGATCTCACGGCCGAGCGCATCATCGCCGCGACTCGCGACGTGTGGACCCGGAGACCGTGATGCCCGGCAACCCGCTGCAAGCACTCCAGGCCCTGGGCCAGAGCGTCTGGTACGACTTCGTGACCCGTGACCTGATGGCTTCGGGAACCCTGGCCCGCCTCATCGAGGAGGACGGTCTCAGGGGCATGACCTCCAACCCGACCATCTTCCAACAGGCCATCGCCGGGAGCGGCGACTACGACGCCGACATCCGGGTCGGCGCCGACGCAGGGCTGTCTGCGCAGCGGATCTTCGAGTCGTTGGCGGTAGCGGACGTCCAGGCCGCCTGTGACGTGTTCGCGCCGATCTTCGACGCGACCGGGGGCACCGATGGACTGGTGTCCCTCGAAGTGTCGCCGGAGCTCGCCTACGACACCGAGGCGACCGTCCGGGAAGCGACCCGGCTGTGGCAGGCCGTGGGCCGTCGCAATCTCCAGGTCAAGATCCCCGGCACCAAAGAAGGTCTTCCGGCGGTCAGGCGTTGCATTGCCGAGGCAATCAACGTCAACGTCACGTTGCTCTTCTCGGTTGAGCGCTACCGCGAAGTCATCGAGGCGTACGTATCGGGACTGGAGGCGCGCCTCGAGCGGGGAGAGAAGATCGACGGTATCCTCTCGGTGGCGAGCTTCTTCGTCAGCCGACTGGACAGCAAGATCGATCCGCTGTTGGACGCGTCCGGTGCCCCGGCCGAGTTGCGCAGCCGCGCCGCCATCGCCAACGCCGCCACCGCCTACCGGGTGTTCGAGGAATTCGTCGCCGGAGAACGCTGGAGCCGCCTGGCCTCTCAGGGCGCCCGGGCGCAACGTCCGCTCTGGGCTTCGACCAGCACCAAGAGCCCGGAGCTTTCCGATGTCTACTACGTGGAAGCGCTGATAGCGCCGGATACGGTCAACACCCTGCCGCCGGCCACCTTCGAAGCCTACCGAGATCACGGTGCGCCGGAGCTGCGCATCCAGGAGTCCATGGCCGAGGCGCCGGCCCTGTTGGCAGCGCTGGCGAACGCCGGGGTGGACCTGGCGGCCGTAACGGCCGACTTGGAACGCGAGGGCGTCGACAAGTTCGCCGCTTCTTACCGCGACCTGCTAGCGGAAATCGACTCGAAGGCACGCGCCCTCGCCGGCGCCTAGGATGAACGCCATGCCCTGGTACCGGAAGCTCCACTGGCAGATCATCGTGGGCCTGATTCTCGGGGTCCTGTATGGCGCCCTGGCCGCCGCCAGCGGGTGGGGCCGGTTCACCGCCGATTGGATCAGTCCCTTCGGCACCATCTTCCTGAACGGCCTCAAACTGATCGCCGTCCCGCTGGTGTTGGCGTCGCTGGTGACCGGGGTGGCGTCGCTCAGCGACCTGCGCAAGCTCTCGCGCATCGGCGGCAAGACCATCGGCATCTACCTGGGGACCACCGTAGTGGCGGTCACCGTCGGCCTGGTGATCGTCAACGTGTTGCGGCCGGGTGACCGGGTGCCGGAAGAGATGCGACTCGAACTGGCTCAGACCTACGCCGGCGAGGTGAGTACGCGGGAAGCCGCGGCGGACGAAGCCCAGGAGCGCGGGCCGCTGCAGATTCTGATCGACATCGTGCCCGAGAACGTGCTCACGGCCATGTCTGACAACCGCAACATGCTCCAGGTCGTGTTCCTGGCCATGCTGGTGGGCATCGGGCTGATCCAGCTCCCGGCCGACAAGGCGCGACCGCTGCTGGCCGTGTTCGACAGCCTGACCCACGTCATCATCCGGCTGGTCGACGTGATTATGAAGATCGCGCCCATCGGCGTGTTCGCCCTGATCGCCTCCACCATCACCTCGACCGCGGGCGACGATCCGAGTCAGATCCTCCGGTTGGTCGGCGCGTTGACCTATTACATGCTTGCGGTGGTGATCGGTCTCTCGATCCAGACGTTCGTCACCTACCCGATCCTGCTCAAGCTGATGTCGCCGATGAAGGCCTCCACCTTCTACCGCGGCATCGGTCCGGCGCAACTGGTGGCGTTCACCACCAGTTCCAGCGGCGCCACCCTTCCCGTCACCATGGAGCGGGTGGAAGAGAAGCTGGGCGTGTCGGAGGAGGTGTCGAGCTTCGTGCTGCCGCTCGGTGCCACCATCAACATGGATGGCACGGCCCTGTACCAGGCCGTGGCGGCGGTGTTCATCGCCCAGGCCCTGGGGATGGACCTCACGCTGGGAGCCCAGCTGACCATCGTGCTGACGGCTGTCCTGGCATCCATCGGGACCGCGGCGGTGCCGGGCGTCGGGATCATCATGCTGGTGATCATCCTGGAGGCCATCGGCGTGCCCACCGCCGGCATCGCCCTCATCCTCGGCGTGGACCGCATTCTCGACATGCTGCGCACGGTGACCAACGTCACCGGCGACGCCACCGTCGCCACGGTCGTGGCCGCCTCGGAGAACGCGCTTGGGAGTCCGCACCTGGGAGAAACGTCCGACCGTATCCGGGCCCGTCCCCCAGCAGTCGGCGAGGAGTAGCGCTCAGGCGTCCAGGCCCGGAAACAGTTCCGGTAGATCCACGACGGCCAGTGACGCGGGCCGCTCGAGCAGCCCGCCCCGAAAGGCCGCCTCTCCCAGAACCGTGCCGGGATGGACCCCCGCGGCCCGCAGTTCCCTGAGACCGGTGTCCCGGTTGGCCTTGCTCAGCTTCTCCCCCGAGGCATGCCGGACAAGCGGGTGGTGCAGGAACGTCGGCGGCCGGTCCCGCCCCAGTAGCCGGGCCAGCCGGATCTGCCGCCCGGTCGAAGACAGCAGGTCCTGGCCTCGAATCACCAGATCCACGCCCTGATCCCAATCGTCGACCGTCACCGCGAACTGGTAGGTCCAGTTGCCGGTCCGGTCTCTGAGCAGCAGGTCACCGCACTGGTCGGCAGGGTTCTGTGCCTGGGGACCCAGCAGCACGTCGGTGAACGTCTCCTCCCCCGAGTCCATCACCAGGCGGATGCCGGCCTCTACGTCGTCGCTCACGGAGCGGTCGCGGCAGGTTCCGGGATAGGGGACTTCTCTGCCCGGTATCGGAGGTGCATCCCCGGCGATGTCCTTCCGCGAGCAGCGGCATCGGTAGATACCATCGCCCTCCGCCAGGGTGGCCAGGACCTCCTGGTACCGTCCCCCGCGGTCGCTCTGGCGGTAGGAAGAGGGCCCGGCCCTGAGATGCTCCACGGCGGGCTCGTCGGGGACCAGGCCCAGCCACTCGAGGTCGTCGAGCAGTGCCACTTCGTACTCGGGGCGCGAGCGGCCCCGGTCGTGGTCCTCGATGCGGAGCAGCACCGTGCCGCCGAGGCGGCGTGCCACGCCCCAGACGTAGACTGCGCTGACCAGATGACCGATGTGGAGGTAGCCCGTCGGCGCCGGGGCGAAGCGGCTGACGGGCGACGAGGGGAGTGATGGGGGAACGGGCAGCGAGCGCCGGCCTATTGGTTCCACTTGAAGAGCGGACCGGAAGCACAAGCCTGCCCAGGCGGCCGGGCGCAGCCGTACAGGTTGGCCACCAACCGCCCGGGTGGAATGCTCCAGTGCGCGGTCACCGTGCCGTCCGGTTCCATGAGCATCCGCTCGGGTGAGACCTGGCCTTCGGTGACCCCCAGATCCACCTCGGCCGCGACGACGGCCAGACCGGCCTGGGTCCTCACCCGCAGGGTGAACGTCAACACCGTGTTGGTCTGGACGGTCACGGTGTCGACCCGATCCACCAAAAGCGCGTAACGGACCTGGGTGGGGGTGACGGGATCCCGAGGCCCATGCTGCGGTCCCGTCGCCGTGGTCGGAGGTCCTGAGCACCCCGCCAGAACGGCCAGAGTCGCCAAGCCCGGAATGCCACGGAAGCCCGTCACGGAATCTCCTCCTCCAGGTCGCTTGAGATCAGTCAGTGAAGTATGGCTGTCGAGACCGGGTCGTGCCAGCCGGGGCCTACGGCAACGGATCGCCGTCCCTCCCATGACGTCCGTCTCCCAGCTCGCCGGATGTTCCGCGAGCAGTTGCCTTGCGGTCGGCTCCGCCGCACGAGGTTCATGCACCTCATCATAGGGCACCAGCGTGATCTCACCGTGACACGGCGTCCGCCGGCACCTCGCCGGGATGGCACCGCAGTCGGGAGCCGGGGCGTGGGCGGCGTTACATTCCCTCCCCATGATCTCCGTCTCCAATCTCGGCAAGTCGTTCGGCGACCGCACCCTGTTCGCCGGGGTCTCGCTCCAGCTGAACCCGGGCGAGCGCTACGGTCTGGTGGGCGCCAATGGGTCAGGCAAGACCACCATGCTTCGCATCATGAGCGGCGACCTCGAGGCGACGGAGGGGATCGTGGCCACGCCCAAGAGGGCCAGGCTCGGCGTGCTGCGCCAGGATCAGTTCCTGTATCAGGAAGAGCCCATCCTGTCGGTGGCCCTGATGGGGAACGCCGAGCTGTGGCAGGCCATGATCGAGAAAGAAGCGCTGTTGGCCAAGGCCGCAGAGACGTTCGACAGCGACCGCTTCTCCGAGCTGGAAGACATCGTGCTGCGCCACGACGGCTACAGCGCCGAGGCCCGAGCCGCCACCATCCTGGAAGGACTGGGACTGCCCACCACGGTGCATCAGGACCCCCTGTCGACTCTGTCTGGCGGGTTCCGGCTCCGGGTGCTGCTGGCCCAGGTGCTGGCCAGCACGCCCGACGTGCTGCTCTTGGACGAGCCGACCAACCACCTCGACATCCTGTCCATTCGCTGGCTCGAAACATTCCTGCGAGAGTTCAAAGGCACGGTCGTGGTGATCTCCCACGACCACCGCTTCCTCGACAATGTCTGCACCACCATCCTCGACGTCGACTACGAGACCGTGTTGGCCTACCCCGGCAACTACACGGAGTTCCTCCAGGCCAAAGAGTCCGAGCGGGTGCGGCGCGAGAAGGACCTGGCAGCGCGCGAACGCGACATCGCCCACCATCAGAAGTTCGTCGACCGGTTCCGGGCCAAGGCCAGCAAGGCGCGCCAGGCCCAGAGCAAGATGCGGCTCATCGAGCGCAAAGCCGAGGACCTGACCGAGCTGCCGCAGAGTTCCCGGCGTTACCCGACGTTCCGCTTCGAGCCCTGGCGCGACAGCGGCCGCGAGGTGCTGACGGTCAAAGGCATCACCAAGGCCTTCGGCGACAACGCGGTGCTGCACGGGGTCGATCTGTCGGTGGTGCGCGGGGACCGCCTGGCCGTCATGGGCCCCAACGGCATCGGCAAGTCGACGCTGCTCAAGATCGTCATGGGCCAACTCGAAGCCGACAGCGGCACCGTGGCCTGGGGCTACGAGACCCATCCAGGCTATTTCGCCCAGGATCAGCGCGAGCAGTTCGACACCCTCGACGAAAGTGCCGAGGACTGGGTATGGCGCTTCTGCGCCGACCGGGACATCGGCTTCGTGCGCGGGCGTATGGGGCTGATGCTGTTCAGCGGTGACGACGGCAAGAAGAAGCTCCGCGCTTTGTCCGGCGGCGAGTCGTCCCGGCTGGTGTTCACCCGGCTTGGCGTCGAGCGACCCAATGTGCTGATGCTGGACGAGCCCACCAACCATCTGGACCTGGAGTCGATCGAGGCGTTGGTGGAGGGGCTCAGGGCCTACGACGGCACGCTGGTGTTCGTGTCGCATGACCGTTGGTTCGTGAGCCAGCTGGCGACGCGTATCGTGGAGATCCGGTCCGACGGCATCACCGACTACCCGGGCGGCTACGAGGACTACGTCCACGCCTGCGGCGACGACCACCTCGACGTGGACCGGGTGGTGCTCAAGGCCAAGAAGGAGAGCAAGAAGGAAAAGCGGAGCAAGAGCGCGACGCCCCGTGCGCGAACCGGCGGCGGCGACAAGAAAGCGCTGGCGGAAGCACGCGAGCGGCTGGCGGCGGTGACGGCGGAGATGGAGGATGCCGAAGCCAGGGTCGCCGCCATCGACGCACTGTTCTGTGAGGCGGATTTCTTCACGCGCACCCCGGCGGAGGAGGTGCGGGCCGTCGAGGAGGAGCGTGCGACACTCCAGGAGCGGGTGGCGGAACTGCTCAGTGAGTGGGAGGGCCTCGAAGAGACCGTGGCGGCACTGGAGGGCAAGACCGAATCACCCTCGCGACCTGCTCCTCGAACCTGATGGGCCGGAACATGGCCACGAGGGTGGAGCGGTGGCCCCACCCCCGTCGGCGCCATCTTCCCGGCGTCTATCGACCGCGTCCAATGACCGGCCCGTGCGGGAGCAGTGGGCACTCGAAGTAGACCGTGGTGGACTCGAAATCGGCGAGATCCAAGTCCGCCACACTGGACGCATTGGCGTACTTGTCGGGATCCACGCCGGCTTTCAGGACGTTGACGTGCCACCGTCCGCCGTTGTAATCGGCGTCACCGGGCTTGGATTCGGAGATGGCACCGACCCCGTTCAGGAATCCGTTGCCGCCGGTGTACAGCTCGTCGAACTTGCCCCGAGGGTTATGGAAGGTCGCCGGGGGGACGATCACGTCGAACAGAATCCCATCCACCCATAGCATGCCCCGTCCGTTGGGGCCACGCATCTGGAGGATGGCGGCCGGCTGGAGCATCGCGGCGCCGTCCACAGACGCGGAGGCCCCGGGGGCGGTGGGGACCGAGTCTCCGCTACATGCAGCCAGACCAAACGCGGCCAGTGTCACCAGTGACGGGAAAGCCTTCGTCCTACGCATGAGGAACCTCCGGTACGGGAAGCGTGAAGTGAACACACTACATTCTCCCATACCCCGCCCGTGCGTCGCAATGCGGGTGCGTCATCATTAGGGAATTCTCATCGTTCCCTCATCACGGTGGGTACATTAGAAAGCTCTCATAGTCGGTACGGGTGGTTGCCGCCCTGCCGCCGACGTTCCTAGCTTTGACGCATGCGCATCCTGCTGGTCGAAGACGATCGCAACCTGCGGAAATTCCTCCGCAAGGCCTTCCGCGAGGAGGGTTACGCGGTCGACTACACGGAGTCGGGCGATCGGGCCGTCGAGCGGGCGCTCGATACGGACTACAGCTGCATCGTGCTCGACCTGATGCTGCCGGGGCTCGACGGTTTCGAGGTGATCGAACAACTCCGCGCCGGGCGCATCATGACACCCATTCTGGTACTCACCGCCCGGGACGAACTGGACACGCGCGTTCGCGGCCTCGAGAGTGGGGCGGACGACTACCTCACCAAGCCGTTCGACCTCCCCGAACTGATGGCACGCATCCTAGCCCTGATCCGGCGTGCGGAGCTGCGCCACGAGGACGCGGTGCTCACGGTGGGCGACCTCCGTGTCGATCCGCTGAAGCGCGAAGTCGTCAAGGGCACGCGGATAATCGACCTCAGCCCCCGTGAGTTCGCGTTGCTCGTCTTCCTGGCGCGCAACGCGGGCCGCACCGTGTCCCGGTCCCGCATTGCGGAGGCCGTGTGGAACTACCGGTTCGACAGCGAGACCAACGTGGTCGATGTGTACGTCAATTACCTGCGCAAGAAGCTGACGCTGGGTGCGGGAGGGACCGCCATCCGCACGGTGCGTGGCGTCGGCTACCGGCTGGAGGCGTCGTGAGCGATGTAGCGCTTCGTCGGCACATCACCCGCCAGGTGGAGCGGCGCATCTGGGTCGTGCTGACCCTGTACGCCGTGGTCGTCGTGGCGGCATTTGCCGCCGTGAGCGAACTGGCGCTGCGCCGCACCCTCAACGAGTCCGCCGACGTCATCGAATCCCTGCTGACCCTGTACGCCGACCCCGAGGGCGAGCCCACGACCGTGGCGCCCGCCATGCTGGCGGACCAGCTGGTCGGCATGAACCAGCGGTTCCTGATCACCCGGGCCGTGGCCACCGGTCCCGGCGACCGGGCACTGTACTACCTGTCCCCCAACATGCCGGCCCAGGAGATCCGTCCCTCACCGGGCGCCACGCCCGGCGAGGTGCGGGAGCAACTCGCCCGGGTCATCACCGACCGCGGGCGCTGGCAGTTCCGGATCCTGCACCGGCGGTCCGGCGACTTCGACATCTTCGTCGCCGGAAGCCGGAACGCCGCAGCGCTGGCGCTCGCAGGCCTGGCGGGGGTCGCGTTATTGCTGCTCCCGGCCGCCGCCCTCGCCGCCCGGCGGACCACCACGGGCGCGGTGGAGGACGCCTTGAAGCCTCTATTCCGCGTGGTGCAGGATACCAAGGCGATCGACCCGTCCGACTTGACGCGACGGGTGCAGGCCGAAACCGGCGTGGCCGAGATGTCGGAGATGGCACGGGAGATCAACCAGCTGATCGACCGGGTGGAGCAGTCCTACCAGGCACTGGAAGAATTCACGGCGGACGCCAGTCACGAGCTGCGCACGCCGCTCACCCACCTGCGCGCCCAGGCCCACTATGCCCTGTCGGAGGACCGGAGCCGCGAGGAGATGGCGGAGGCCCTGCGGGCCATCAGCAACGAAGTGGATCAGACGACGAACATGATCAAGGATCTCTTGCTCATCGCCCGCGGGGAGAATCAGCAGCTGACGCTCACGCGGGAGCCCTTCGAGCTACGGGACGTGGTGCACGACGTCGAGGAAGTCGCCGAGGCCATGGTGACGGGTCGCGCCGTGACCGTGCGGGTGGGGGAGAGCGGGGCCGTGCGGGCCCTGGGCGATCGGGACCGCACACGGCAGGTCCTGCTCAACGTGCTGTCGAACGCCGTGCGCTACACCGACGAAGGCACCATCGACTTCACGTTCCATCACGAGAACGGCTTGGTCGGCGTGGCTGTGGCGGACACCGGATGCGGCATCGCACCCGACCACCTGGAACGGATCTTCGACCGCTTCTTCCGGGCCGAGCGGTCGCGCAGCCGCCAGCATGGCGGGGCCGGCCTGGGTCTGACCATCGCCCGTTTGCTCACGGAACTCCAGGGCGGCCGCATCGCTGTCACCAGTACCTTGGGACACGGCAGCACCTTCACCGTCTGGCTACCGGCAGCCGGGGGTGAGGCCGACCCGACACACGCTAAAGGCTAGGGCGTGACGGTTGCCGACGGCGGCATCTTCATTGTCGAAATCCGGCCACAGGACAAGGCACCCATCACCGCGCTGTTCCGGCTCGACGGACTCAAGAACGCCCTGGTGGCGCTTCGCGCCGCGTGCCCAGGGGAATTCCCATTGGTGCCGGTGGCTCCGTCATCCATTGTCCTCCCTTTCCGCGCCGTCCCAAGGACCCGAGGGTAGCCGCGCTGGACCTGTACGAGGAGGAAAGCGACGGCGATTTCGTCGTTCGCTGGGCGGTGCCGGGATCGCGTCGGGTGCTGCGGGCTCGACTGGAGTGGCTTCTCGACCTGCGCGATGCCCTGGCGGCCATGCCGGAGGAGGCGATCCCGGGTGTCGCAACCGCGGAGTTCGAGGCACCGACGCCATAGCCGACGATGCCCGTGGGAGAATCGATAGCGCCAGAAGCGAGGCCGGCGGATGAAGAACCTGAATCGAACGCCGAGCTGATTCCGTCCGGATCATTGGGACGTACGCCGTCCTCGTGAGGGAGCGAGGTCGCACACCAGCCTGCGGCATCCACGTGCCAGGACACACTCGACACGAGTGAATCGCCGATGACCTATACCCGACGTGAGTTCGTCACTGCCACTGCTACCGCGGGTGGCCTGCTGTTCCTCATTCCCCTGCCCGGGTGCGTTTCCGGTAGCGCCGCCCCATCGAGCCAGGCCATACCCGTCGGTGTCTACGTCCGGATCCATCCCGACGGCCGGGTAACGATCCTGACCCCGAAGATCGAAATGGGCCAGGGGACGTTCACCAGTCTGCCGATGATCATCGCCGAGGAACTCGACGTCGCTTGGGACGACGTGCGGGTGGAGTACGCGCCGGTGGATCGCGACCGGTACCGGTGGCAGGGAGCGGGCGGGAGTACCAGCGTGTGGGAAAGCTGGGACAGCCTCCGGGCGGGCGGAGCCCGGGCGCGGGCCATGATCGTGGCGGCGGCCGCCGCCAGGTGGGGCGTTCCCACGGGTGACATCACGACCCGGGATGGCCGGGTGCTTCACGAGGGCACGAACCGGTCCCTGGGGTACGCCGAGCTGGCCGAGGAGGCTGCGGCACAAACCCCACCGGCCGAACCGATGCTCAAGGCGCCCGAGCACTATCGGATCATCGGCCAGCCGGTGCGTGCGGCAGGACTGGAGGCCATCGTGACCGGCCGGGAGAGCTACAGTTCGGACACCCGGCGGGACGGTGCCTTCTATGCCGTCGTCGCACGCGGACCGCTGGATGGCGTCGTAGCCGGCGTGAATGACACCGCCGCCCGTGCGGTGCCCGGTGTGCGCGACGTCGTGCGGCTCGATCGCAGCGCCCACCAGAGCATCATTGCCAACGGCGTCGCGGTCATCGCCGATGCAACATGGCCCGCCATCCAGGCGTCACGCCTCCTCGAAATCGAGTGGCAGCGGGACGGGGCGCTCCTCGACACCGACGCCGTCCATGAGCAATGCGTCAGCGCGCTCAACGCGGGTGACGGGGAGGTGCTCCGGGACGACGGCGACGTGGAGCAGGCGCTCCGCTCCGCCGCGCGCCTCGTCGAGGCCGAGTACCAGGCGCCGCTCCTGGCCCACGCCTGCATGGAACCGGGGAACTGTTTCGCGGACGTAGGACCCGACTACGCCATCGTCCGTGGTCCTTTTCAGAATCCCTGGGGGGCCCAGGATGACGTGGCCAATGTGCTGGGCCTGGATCGGTCACAGGTGACCGTCGAGCCGGCCCGGTTGGGCGGCGGCTTCGGTCGCCGGCTGCCCTCGGACTACGCCGCGGAGGCCGTGGCACTGGCGCGCGAGGTCGGCGAGCCGCTCCATCTGGTGTGGACCCGGGAGGACGACATCCGCTATGACAACTTCCGGCCCATCTCGCTCCACCGCCTGCGGGCCGGTCTCGACGCCGACGGCCGCCTCACGGCGTTCCACCACCGGAAGGCCGGTACGCCCGTGGCGTGGTCGCCGATCCGGGGACGACGGGAAGCGCGACGCTACGAGATCTACCCCGACGACCCGCCGGCCGGCCTGATCCCCAATGTGCGGGTCGAGTACGCGCCCGTGGAGAGTGGCCTCCCGCTCGGTACCTGGCGCTCGGTCGTTCACTCGGCCAACGGTTTCGTGATGGGCGCCTTCTTCGACGAGCTGGCCGCCGAAGCGGGAGTCGATCCCGTGGCGTTTCAGCAATCCCTTTTCGGAGGCACGGCGGACCTGCCGTACCGCGATCATGGCGGGCCCGTGTTCAGTCCCCGCCGCTACCTGCGGGTGCTCGACCTGGTGGCCGAGCGGGGCGGCTGGGGAAGTGCAACGCCTCCGGGGCGGGGGCGCGGCATCGCGGCGCACTTCACGTTCGGGAGCTACGCCGCGCAGATGGCGGAAGTCTCGGTGGCCGAGAACGGCGTGATTCGCGTGCACCGTGTGGTGGCGGCCATCGACTGCGGCATTCCGGTGCACCCAGAAGGCATCCGCGCCCAGGTCGAGAGCGGCATCGTGTACGGCCTGAGTGCGGCACTCTGGGGCGAGATCACCGTCAGGGAGGGCCTCGTCGAGCAGAGCAATTTCCACGACTACCCCGTGCTCAGGATGAATCAGATGCCGGACATCGAAGTCCACATCGTTCCAGCAGAGGAGCCGCCCAAGGGTACCGGCGAGACCTCGACGCCGCCCATTGCCGCGGCGGTGGCCAACGCCGTATACGCGGTGACGGGGAAGCGGCTGCGGAGGCCGCCCTTTACGCCGGAGCGCGTGCGCGATGCCTGAGAGACCGGGGGATGCCATGCAAACGGAGGGCACTGTGGTCGGCTTCCAAGTCAACGGCCGGCGGGTCCAGGCGTCGGCGCCGCCCGACACGCCACTCCTCTGGGTGCTGCGGGATGAGCTGGGACTCACCGGCACCAAGTACGGGTGCGGCATCGGGCAATGCGGTTCGTGCACCGTGCATCTGGACGGGATGGCCGTCAGGTCGTGCCAGCTGCCGCTGACCGCCGTCGAGGGTAAGCGCGTCACCACCATCGAGGGCCTGTCGCGGGACGGCGACCACCCGCTGCAGGTGGCCTGGGTCGAAGAGCAGGTGCCGCAGTGTGGCTACTGCCAGGCTGGGCAGATCATGGCCGCGGCCGCGTTGCTGCAACAGACGCCCCGGCCGACCGACCGACAGATCGACAGCGCCATGGTGGGGAACGTGTGCCGTTGCGGGACGTATCAGCGGATCCGGCGGGCCATACATCGGGTGGCAGCACGGGAGTAGTCCATGAGGAGACGTCAGGACTGAAGCCGCCCGGATTCGACCGGATGTCGCGAACGCAAGTGAGCGAGGACGGCTGAATCCGGGCGGGGCCATAGACGAACAGAGCCCGCCGATGGCGGGCTCGTTCGTCAAGGCGCCGCCCGGATTCGAACCGGGGAATGGAGGTTTTGCAGACCTCTGCCTTACCACTTGGCTACGGCGCCGGGACCGGGAAAGTGGCGGGTCCGGAGGGTGGGCGTCAAGGAGGTGCCGGCCGGGGACCGTGGCAGCACCCCCGCAGTGAAGCCGACTGTCGTAGCCATTCCACCCTATTCACTACTCACTACTCACTACTCACTACTCACCACTCACTCCATCCAGTTCCCTCACATAGAACCGATTGCAGGCGAAGTGCCCGGTGTTGCCGACCGGGGCCTCGCTGGCCACGAAGCCGTTGGCCTGGTACAGCGCTTGGGCCTGGGCCATGTGGCTCAGGGTCTCGAGGTAGACCCGGCGGTAGCCCAAATCCCGCGCGGCTGCCAGGCAGCGGTCCAGCAGGCGGCGGCCCATACCCAGACCCCGCAGCTCCGGCAGCAGATACATCTTGCGCAGTTCACAGGTATCGGGGTCGGCACCAGCCAGCGGCCCCACCCCACCGCCGCCCAGCACCTCCGCCCCCCGCGCAATGACGAAGTAGGCCGCGCGGTCGCCGCCGTACGCCGAGGCCATGTCGTTCACCTCAGGATCGTTGATGGAGTAGCCCTCGCCCACGGCGCCGAACTCGCTCATGACGTCCCGGATGATGCGGGCCACGGCCGGGTCGTCGTCCGGGGTGATGGGCCGGATGACCAGGTCCTGCTGGCGGCGGGCTCGCTCGAGCGCCTTGGCGTACAGGGCGGTGCCCTGCAGCACCTGCTGCCGCTCCTGCGGCGACAGCAGTTCCAACGCGGCCTTGACCTCCCGGTTGGCGGCCTTGTCGATCCGGGACACCTGGCGGCGGCCAGCCGCGGTCAGCGCCAGCGGCTTGGTGCGCTGGTCCGCCGGGTCGGACCGGTGCTCCACCAGGCCCTTCTTGACCAGGCGGGCCACGACCCGGCTCACGGTCGACTTGTCCAGGTCGAGCAGCTGACTGAGATCGCCGGCGGTGAGGTGACTGGTCCGGCCCAGTTCGATGAGGGTGTGGCACTCCGTCGGGGAGACCGAGCCACCTCTCACGGTCGGCTGCAGGACCCCCAGACGCCGTACCATGCTTCGAGACGCGTGGCGCAGGGCGGAAATCAGCCCCGGAGACGGCGATTCGGCTCTTTTCATAGTAGTTGCTATATACAACTATATGGTTGCATTAGCAACTATAGCTGAAACGACTATTTAAAGCCTTGGAACCCTGATTACCCTGCACTGCGATCGCAAAGAAGCAGGATTGCGACCCATTCTCGCGTTTTCTCACTGCATTCCCAGCATGGGTACAACCACCAATTCGCCGTCCCGAATCAGCTCGGTACCGTCCACCGTCACGGTGCTGCCGGGCAGGAACGGGTAGATCGAGAAGTTGGAGTTGTTGCCGCCGCCCGCCCAGGCGTTGTTGCCGACGCCGACGGTGACCATGCCCGACGCCACCCACGCCACCAGCCGGCTCCCGTCCGGCACCTCCACCTCGGGGTTGATGCCGATGTCGACCACGCTGAACAGGTCGCGACCCTGGTCGGCCACGTCATAGAACGCCTGCACGACCTCGGCCCCGCTCCGGGCGCTCAGGGCCGTGAGACGTCCTTCGCTGAACTCCAGGCGCAGTCCTTCCACGGTGTGGCCCTGATAGAAGAAGTGGTCCGCGACCACCACCCCTTCGGCCGATCCCGGGATGGGGGCGGTGAAGACCTCGCCCGCCGGCACCCACACGGTGGTGGCCGCTCCGCCGGTCCGCTCATCCTCGGCCGACACCACGCCATCGCTGATGAGGACTTCGGTGCCGCCCAATCGTACGGTGACATCGGTCCCGTTGGGGTTGGTGATGCGGAGCGTGTGGCCCCCGTCGAGCACCTGTTTCACCGCGAGGCCGGTGGTGCGCAGCTGCTCGTGATCGACGTTCACGCCGGCCCAGAACATCTCGGCGAGCCGATCCCGCGAGACACCGAACAGGGCGGCCCGTTGCCTGGTGGGGTAGAGCCCGTTTCCCAGATTGATGGTGCGGACGTTGAACTCGCGTGCCAGATCGCCGACCGGCTGAGCCGCCCGGCTCCGCGCCGCGATCCGCTCCGGCGGCACGCCGTCGAGCACGGCGGCGTTCTCGCTGAAGTCGACGTTGATGTTGACCGAGAACAACGCCACCATCCGCACCGCCAGTTCGGGACGGAGGCCGTCGAACGCGGCCGGCACATCGTCGTACATGAGACGAGTCATCCGGTCGCTGCCCAGGGTCACCAGGGGCCAGGCCCCGACCCGGCGCGTCGCGATGGCCAGATCCTCGAGCAGTTCGAGATCGCGGGCACCGCCGTTGATGCGAACGAACTCTCCCTCGCGCACCCGGGCGCTCTCCGTGACGAGGCGCAGGGCCACTTCACGATAGTCGGGCCCGGACGACGCGGAGACGAGGGCGCCGCGCGTCGCCAATCGTTCGACGGGCTCGCGCGATCCACCCCACAGCACCACCAGCGCCAGAGCACCGGCACCGAGTATCAGCCATCGACCTGTCATGATCCCTCCTCGTGAAGCGAATCGGCAGCGGTCGGTCCCCGGCAAAGCAAACGCCGAGCTGCATCAGGCAGCTCGGCGGTCTTGGTCTCCAGGCCCGTCGGAGCGAGGACCCGTAGCTTTGCGTCCCCGGCTTTCGCCGGGTATGCTCTTGGCTGATTTGGCTATGCTATGCCGTGGTCCCAGTCCCGTCAACCGATCCGGCGGGCCTCCCCTGAGGCCCGGGATGGTCCTTTCCGGTGGCCAGACCGGCGTGGACCGGGCGGCCCTCAACGCCGCGCTGGCGCTGGGCATTCCCTGCGGTGGCTGGTGCCCTGGCGGCCGCCGGGCCGAGGACGGCACGATCCCCCCTCGGTACCCGCTGCGGGAAACCGACGCGCCCGACTACGACGTACGCACCAGGCTCAATGTGGTGGCAGCCGAAGCCACACTGGTGTTGACGCCGGGCATGCCCACCCGCGGCACCGCCGTCACGGTGCAGGCGGCGCGCGCGTCGGCCCGACCATACCTGATCGTCGATCCCTTCGAGAGCGGTACTGGGATGGAGACATGGCTGGCCCGACACGGCCGCCGGGTGCTGAACGTGGCCGGACCGCGCGAGAGCCACGTTCCGGGGATCCACGATCGGGTACTCGAGTTGTTACTGCAGGTGTGGGGCTGAACCGGGACCGGCCCCTCAGTCGTTGAGGATGTCCACCACGCTGTCGATGACCCGGTCGGGGGTGATGTCGCTGCCGTCCAGGATCTCCGGCCGAAACTTTCCGGTCCGCACCAGCCAGCCCTCGAGACCGGCCTGCTGCGCGCCGCCGACGTCGCTCCACAGATCATCCCCCACCATGGCGCACTCCCCGGCGCGTTCGACCGGAAGACCCATGCTCTGGAGGGCGGCATGGAAGAAGCCGGGACTGGGCTTGCCGGCGATCTGGGCCTCGGTGCTCGCGGCGTACTCCAGTCCGGTGACGAAGGCGCCGGCGTCGAGCGTGAGCCCGTCTCCGCGATGCCAGTAGCGATCCCTCGACATGGCGATCAGTGTGGCGCCGTCCATGAGGAACCGGAAGGCCTCCTGCATCAAATGAAAATTCCAGCGATCGCCCAGGTCGCCCACGATGACGGCCTCGGGACGGTAGCCCGCGGCCGACTGGCCACTGGTCCCGCCCACCAGCTCGAACTGCCCCAGATCCGCCAGCGTCCGCTCGTCCACGAAGGGCGCTACCATGTGGGCACCCTGTCGCATAGCGATGTCGGCACCGGCGACGACGGCCGTGAAGATGTCGTCGGCGCCGACGTCGAAACCGTAGTTGCGCAACCGCTCGACGATGGCGCCGCGCGACCGGCTTGAGGTGTTGGTGACGAACCGGTGGGGACGGCCTTCCTGACGGAGACGGGCGACGGCAGCGACGGCCCCGGGAATGGGGCCGTCGTCGGCGTAGAGCGTTCCGGCCAGGTCGAGCAGGAAGGCCGAGGGCACCTGCCTAGTACTGCCGCAGGTAGGTATCGACCTCCCAGGCGCTGACCTGGAGGTTGTACTGCAGGACTTCCTCGCGCTTGGCGTCGAGGAAACGCTCCAGGATATGGGTGCCTAACGCCTCGCTGATGACCTTGTCCTTCTCGAGGGCCACGAGTGCTTCGTGCAGGTCGCGCGGCAGCTCGTCGATCTTGTACCGGCGCCGCTCGCGGTGGCTCATCTTCCAGATGTTCTGGTTGACCGGGTCCCGCGTCGGATACTCCTGCTCGACGCCGTCGAGGCCGGCCGCCAGCTGCACGGCCAGGCTCAGGTACGGGTTGGCCGACGGATCCGGCATGCGGAGCTCACACCGGGTGCCGGTACCCCGACGGTCCGGAATCCGTACCATCGGCGACCGGTTGCGCATGGACCAGGCAATGTTGACCGGCGCCTCGTAGCCCGGGACCAGTCGCTTGTAGCTGTTGACCAGCGGATTGGTGATGGCGCAGAGGGCGCGACCATGGCGCAACAGGCCTTCGATGTAGCGCAGCGCCACGTCGGACAGTTCGTGTTCCGCGGCGGGGTCCCAGAAGGCGTTCTTGTCCCCTTCGAACAGCGACTGGTGCGTGTGCATGCCCGAACCGTTCTGGCCCGCGATGGGCTTGGGCATGAACGAGGCCAGGAATCCGAAGCGGTTGGCGACATTGCGGACCACGAACCGGAACGTCGCCAGACGGTCGGCGGTGGTCAGCGCATCGGCGTAGCGGAAATCGATCTCGTGCTGTCCGTGGGCGACCTCGTGATGCGCCGCCTCGACCTCGAATCCAAGGTGCTCAAGATCGTTGACGATGACGCGGCGGATCTCCTCACCCTTGTCCAGCGGCGTCAGGTCGAAGTAGCCGCCGGCGTCGTGGGTGTTGAGCGTCACCTCTCCCGCGGCCGTCTTCTCGAACACGAAGAACTCGGCCTCTACGCCGGCCTGCATGTTGTAGCCCAGGGCCTTGGCTCGCGCCACCTGCCGCTTGAGCGCCGCCCGGGTGCATCCGGGGAAGGGATCGCCGTTGGGCGTATGGATGTCGCAGATAAGCCACGCCACGCGCCCACCCTCATCCTCCTGCGGCAGCAGCCGGAAGGTGTCGAGGTCGGGCCGCAGCAACATGTCCGATTCTTCGATGCGGACGAAGCCCTCGATGGAGGAGCCGTCGAACATGATCTCGCCATCGAGCGCCTTGGCCATCTGGTGATGCGGCACCTCGACGTTCTTGTTGACGCCGAGGATGTCGGTGAACTGCAGCCGCAGGAAGTCGATGCCGAAGCGATCGGTCAAATCCAGAATGTCCTGCTTGGAGGCCCCGGAGGTATCCCGGGGGAACTCGGACAGGGGTGGGCGTGCGGCCGATCCGGCGTACGAAGAGGTGTTCACGTGGCGGTGCTCCGGGTGGGGATGGAGACTGGACTGCTGAACAAGTGCGAAAGCTATCAGTGTCGTTTGATTTGTGCAATTTCTGCAATTTCAAGCTAGCAATTAGCGCGACCAGCTCATGAGATGAGCAAGAGTGGAGCCGTAACCGTGCACAACTTGCAAGATATTGTGACAACAGTACTTGGGCGCTCGGGGGAGGACCAGGCAGGTTGCTTCGGTGTGGCGAGCGGGAAACGGACCGCCGGACGGCGGATTGGAAGACGGCCTCAGCCGACGCTTTCGACCAGGCTCCAGAGTTCGACCGGGCTGAATTCGTGGAAGCGGGCCAGGACGTCCCGCTCGTGCCATTCGCGGAAGATCCAGCCGGTGCTGCGGAAATGGCTGCCGTCGACGAAATGCAGCCTGCCGGCGACGGAATTGCCCTCGGTGACGGTCTCGAGGTACACGTTCCAGGTCCGGTCGCTGCGGGCGAGCTCTCCGAGGTGCCGAGCCGAAGGCACTTCCGGCAGGGCAATGGCGCTATGGACATGGGTCTGCGGCATGGAGCGTTTCTCCGGTGGACTCCCGTCCACGGTAATCGGTCGCGGCGGTCAGCGCCAGGACCGGATTGGCCGGCCAGGCATGGTAGGCTCCCCCCGAGTCTGGTTAGATTCCGCGGCGCCCGTCTCCCTCCTCACCTGCGAGCGTCCATGACGAATCAGGAACGTCCCTGCCCGGCTTGTGGCGCCACTGGCACGGGCAAGTTCTGCCAGGCCTGCGGTAGTTCGATGGTGGCCCAGACGCCCCGAACCTGTGGCCACTGCGATGCCCGGCCCAGCGCCGGGGCGCTGTTCTGCCACCGGTGTGGCAGGAACCTGGCGGGCGGGCCCCCCGTGGCCGCCTCGGGACGGCTACCCTGGCTGATAGCCGGAGCCGTGGTGGTGGTGCTGGTGCTGGCCATCGCACTCCGGGCGGGTGCCGGTTTCACGTTTACGACGTCGGACATGGCCAACGCGGGCAACGTGTCCGCCGGCCAGCCGGCGGGCCCCGCGCCCGACATCAGCCAGATGTCACCCCGCGAGCGATTCGACCGCCTCTATGCCCGGGTCATGCAATCCGGAGCGATTGGGGATACTGCAGCCGTACTCCAGTTCACGCCGATGGCACTCGGCGCCTACGGACTGCTCGATACCGTGGATGACCAGGCCCGGTTCCGGGTGGCCATGATACGCCTTCAAGTAGGCGAGTTCGACGGCGCCGAAGCCCTGGCGGACACCATTCTGGCCACGACCCCAACGCATTTGCTGGGACTGGTGATTCGCGGTACGGCTGCCAGTTTTCAGGGGGACCGGGATGGGCTGGCCCAGGCCTACGGCACCTTCCTCGATCACTACGAGGAGGAAATGGCGAGCGGGCGCTCGGCGTACGGCGCCGAGGAAGACATTCTCACGACCTTCCACCAAGCGGCCCTGCAGGGCACCGACTAACACGGGATCATCCTCTTATGTCTCAGACCATTCATGTCTCCCACAGCCCCGACTCGGACGACGCCTTCATGTTCTACGCGTTGACGGAGGGGAAGATCGATACCGGGGGCCTGCGCTACGTCCACGAGTTGAGCGACATCGAGAGTCTGAATCAGCGTGCCAAACGCGGTGAGCTGGAAGTCTCGGCCGTGTCCATCCACGCCTATTCCTATATTGCCGACCAGTACGCCTTGCTGGCGAGCGGCTCATCGATGGGAGACGGGTATGGCCCGCGCCTCGTTGCCGGCGAGGCGCCACCGGAAGACGTGCCGGCAGCGCTCCGCGGCAAGCGCATCGGCGTGCCAGGAAAACTGACCACGGCCTATCTGGTGCTCCGGTTGTTCCAGCCCGACTTCGAGGCGGTGATGCTGCCGTTCGACGAGATCGAGGACGCGGTGCAGGACGGCCGGGTCGATGTCGGTCTGGTAATTCACGAGGGTCAGCTGACGTTCGCTGAGCGTGGCCTGCATCTCTGGGGCGACCTGGGGGACTGGTGGCGCAAGGACACGGATCTGCCACTCCCGCTCGGTGGCAACGTCGTGCGGCGTGACCTTGGAGACGCTGTGATCGAGCAGATTGCCCGTGATCTCAAGGCCAGCATCGAGTACGGGCTGCAGCATCGCGAAGCCGCACTCGGGTATGCCGAACGCTACAACCGGGGCATCAGCAAGGAGCAGACCGACGCCTTCGTGGGGATGTACGTCAACCACTGGACCGTGGACTATGGCGAAGAAGGCCGCACCGCGGTGCGCACGCTGCTGGCGCGGGCGCATGAGGCGGGCCTCATTCCCCAGGCGACCGATGTCGAATTCGTCGGATAGGCCCGGGTTTCTTGACGCTCCCGAAACGCGTTCCTACCTTGGGGTTCAGGCGCATGTGTTTGTCACGAAGGGCGCCGTGCCCCCCGCGCGTGCAGGTTCTCGTCCCAGGCTGATCCCTCGACCGTCACCACGGAGTTGACCGTGTCATCGCCCGTTACCGCCGCCTCGATCCTGATCGTCGACGACGAAGAATCGATTCGGTCCGCTCTCACCCGGTTCCTCAAGACCAAGGGATACGAGGTGAACGCGGCCGCGTCCGGCGAGGAGGCCTTGGCGATGCTCCAGCGCCTCAAGGTCTCCGGCATGGTGCTCGACATCCGCATGCCGGGATTGAGCGGCATCGACCTGGTGCCCAAGGTGCTCGAGATCGAACCGAACGCGGCCATCCTGATGTTGACCGCGGTCAACGACGCCACCACCGCCTCGCTGTGCATGCAGCGCGGCGCCATGGAGTATCTCACCAAACCGATCGACCTCGAGGAGCTGCACAAGGCCATTCAACGGGCCCTCAAGCGCCGGGACGCGCTGCTCGAAACCGATGAGCTGAACCAGTGGCTCAAGGAAGAGGTCGCGGTCCGGACGGCCGAGCTGCGGCGTGAACGAGCCAACCTGCAGCGCATCTCGGTGGCGACCCTGGAAGTGCTGGTCAACGCCCTCGAAGCCAAGGATCCCTATTCCCGCGGCCACTCGGCCCGCGTGGCGGACCTCTCGGCCATGGTCGCCTCGGAACTGGGCATGACGGACGAAGAGGTCGAGGCGGTGCGGACCGCCGGGCGGCTCCACGATATCGGCAAGATCGGCATCCGCGAGGAGATCCTGATCAAGCAGGGACCCCTGACCGACGACGAGTACGAGCACGTGAAGCAGCATGTGGTCGTCGGCTCGCAGATCCTGGCCCCGCTGGCGCACCTTCGGGAAGTGATCCACTACGTGCGCAGTCACCACGAACGCTGGGACGGCCAGGGCTATCCCGATCGCCTGAAGGGCGAGGCGATTCCGGTCGGCGCTCGCATCCTCGGGGCCGTGGAGATCTACGACGCGCTCACCACGTCTCGGCCCTACCAGGAAAAGATGAGTTCGGACTTTGCGATCGAGCGCATGCGCGACCTGACCGGCACGGTGATCGCCGAAGACGTCTACCAGGCTCTCGAGGCCGTCGTCAAACGGCGACAGACGCTGGTGTTCCTGGACGACACCGGCGAACATCAACCCGACTGACCGGCAGACGGCCCCACGGTGCCCTCCCGGGAAGATCTGCGCATCCTCATCGTCGACGACGATCCGGCCATCGCCCGGCTGCTGGCAGCGGTGCTGACGGCGGACGGCCTGGCAGAGCCGGCCAGCGTCAACAGAGGAGAAGACGCCTTCGCGGCGGCGGCCGACGCCGACCTGGTGCTGCTCGACTACAACCTCCCGGACATGCGCGGTACCGAAGTGCTGGAGCGCCTGGGCCGTCTGCCGCACCCGCCCTCCGTCGTGGTGGTCACCGCGCACGGTGACGAATCGGTGGCGGCCACGGCGTTACGCCACGGAGCGGACGACTATCTGGTGAAGGACGAATCCCTGGTCAAGCTGCTGCCCCAGGTGGTGGAACGGGTCCGTCGCACGCGCGCCCTCCGCGAATCACTGGCCGCCGCCGAGCGCAACCTGGTGGAGATGGAGCGGCGTGCGGCCCTCGGCGAAATGTCGGTGACGCTGCGGCACGAGATCAACAATCCGCTGATGACGGCCATGGCGGAAATCGAGTTGCTGCTGGAAGACACCGTCGACGGGGAATCCCGGAAGGCTCTGGAAAACGTCCAGCATGCCCTGGAACGCATTCGGGATAGTGTGCAGCGCGCCAACGCCCTGCGGGGTTCAGAAACGAAGGAGTACCTGGACGGCGTGCGCATGGTGGATCTGGACGCGCCGGAAGGTCATGTGGAACCCTCCGTCTGGGGAGCCGCCCTGACCCACATCGCCGACAGAGCCCTCAATCGTGTCGTGGGATTGTTGCTGCAGCAGGCCGGGTACCGCGTCACGGATTGCCCCAACCTCGGGGACCTCGAATCACGGACCAGGGCCGTGGGCATCGACCTCGTCGTCGTCGGATGCGGAGCCCCGGGCGCGGACCCGCTCGAGCGACTGCAACCAGCCGGGGATCGCGGCTACCGGCTCGTGGCCCTGACCCCCGACGAGGTGGCGTCAGCAAGCTGCAACGGGGCGGACCACATCATCCGGCTGCCCTTCGATCCTGCCACGTTCATCGAACAGGTCAGCACGGTCGCGCCCTGATTCACTCCGGGCGGCGCCGCGGCGGCGCCTGATCACGCTTGTCCCCCGCGGCATCCCCCACCGTGTACGACCCGGTCTCCACGGATAGCTCATCGCGTCGAGCCAGACGGGGCAGGGTCGGATCGGTCTCCCCGGCAGGGGTCATGACCGGGCGATGCTCCTCCGGCAACAGGTGGGACAGTGAATTGGCGTAGTACTCGAGCAGGGGACGTTGTCGGGGCATGATGACGAGCATCGCCCCTTCACGCACGACCAGTCGCCGCATGCGCAGGATGCGCCAAGCCCGTTGCCACAACTCCCCGATCGAGGCATGCGGGTTGGCAAGCATGGCCCCGCGCGCCTGGAGGGCGTCTCGGAGCTCGTCCATCCGGTCGAGCACCTGCGGTTCGGTCAGCGCGGATCCGCGAAGCGACAACAGGGCCGCCGACGCCAGTGGCACCGGCGTCACCGGCACCACGTCTCCGACCTTGGCCAGTGCTTCGGCCGCCAGGCGTTCGATGTGGGAGAGTCGTTCCGCCTTGGGAAGCACCAGGACGTTATCGGATTGGCGGCCGAGCCAGGCCCGAACCGAGAGCGGCTTCCCGAACGCGACTGCCACCTCGCCGTAGCGCTGAAAGCGCCCGAAGGCCAGGCGGAGCACATTGCGCGTGAGATAGTGCACCACGGATCCAAACTGCCGGAGCCTGCCGCGGCGCCGGCTTCCCACGATGCGTTCCTGAATCAACGTGCGATCCTCCAGCACGCGATCGTAATTGATGCCCACCGGCACCAGCCAGATATCACCCTGGAAGTCGTCGTCCGCCAGTGTGCGTGCCAGGTAGTCGAGCAGACCCAGCTTGGGCGGGCGCAGGGCTCCATCGCGCGTCAGCCCGCCTTCGGGGAAGATGCCCTGGGTCACCCGGTTGCGGGTGATCAGCTGGATGTAGCGTTCCAGCACGGTGTGGTACAACGGGACCCGATAGCGGCGCCGGATGAAGTAGCTGCCGAAGCTCTTGAAGAGGTATTCCAGCGGCCAGGTGCGTGCCCACTCACCCACGGCGTAACTAATGCTGACCGTCCCTGAAAGGACGAACGCGACCACGACATAGTCCGCGTTGCTGCGGTGATTCATGAGGTACACCACCACGTCGTTCTCGGGAATCTCCTCAGCGGCGCCGGTGTCTCGTGTGGCAATCCGGACCTGATAGAGAATGGAGACGAAGAACCGGGAGATGGCGTATCCGAAACGGTAGTAGCTCAGGACGTTGAAGAACGGGACGATCTCCCGGATGTAGCCGCTCACCTCACGCTCAGTGTCGTCTACCGAGACACCCTGGCTGCGGGCATGCTCTTCGATGGCCTCCCGGACGACCGGGTCGGCCATGAGCCGCTCATGCACCTCGGTGCGGCGGGCGAACTTGAAGGGTTCGACTTTGGCCTGGAACCGGGCGACCGCCCGGTCCGAGGCTTGGCCGTACCACGAGAGGACCGCCCGGCGGGATTGCCGGGCCAGCCACCACATGACGAAGACGCCGGCGCCGATCACGCCGAGGATCGAGAGGAACCAGACGAGCGCGGTCATCCGGCCGAAGGGGCTGCTCCGGACTCGAGACTCCCCTCAGCCTTGGCCTGTTGAAAGGCCATGGCGCGCAGGCGGACCACCCGGTGGCGGATGGGCGGGTGGGAGGCAAACACGTTGGCCACCGCCCCGTCCTTGGCGGCCAGTCGCCGCTCGCCCGGATCCACGATGCACATGTGGGCGGCACCCCGACTGATGCTCTTCGTGGCGGCGCTGTTGCCGTCGATCTTCTCGAGTGCGTTCGCCAGCGCTTCCGGATGCCTGGTGAACTGGGCCGCGGTGGCGTCCGCCAGGTACTCGCGATTGCGTGACACGCTCATGGCCATGAGACGGGAGATCAAGGGTGCGACGATCAGGGTCAACACCCAGAGCACCATGACGATCATCCCGGCGGGACCGCCGCCACCTTTTCGACCGCCGCCCCTGCGACCGACCCCCCCGTAGCGGAGCAGTCGGTACAAGTTGTCGGACATGAGTGCGACGGTGCCCACCAGGGCTGCCAGCAACGTCATCAGTCGGACATCGAGATTCTGTATGTGGGCCATCTCGTGGGCCACGACCCCCTGGAGTTCGTCGCGGGACAGCGTCGTCAGCAACCCTTCGGTCACGGCGATGTGCGCCGCCCCCTGGTCGATCCCGGTGGCGAACGCGTTGGGGTCCGGATCGGGGACGATCCACAGGGTTGGACGCGGTAGTCCGGCGGCGATGGTCATTTCGTCGAGCACGTTCGCCAAGCGCCGCTGTTCGGGGGTACTCGGTTCAATCAGCTGCCAGGCGCCGGCGGCCCGCAGAACCCGGTTGGGGCCTCGTTTCCACGACCACCAGACGAGAAGCCCGGCGGTGGCCAGGACCACCAGGCCGATCACCGGCACGGTGTGCCGGTACTCACCGGGAGCGCTCTGGCGGCTCATGAGGTACAACGACAGATCCCCGCCGAAACCGACCCAGGCGAAGAACACCAGAAACCCGGCGATGAGGAGCGCGGAACGTCGCCGGTTGGATTGTTGTTGGGCGAAGAGATTACGTGCGGTCACGCCCCGGGCGATTTACGAGACAGATCCACGTTGGGGACGGCCCGCTCCGCGTCGTCCTGGATCTCCCACAACTCGGCCGGCGAGGCCTTGGCCAGCCCGGCGACGAGGTTGGTGGGGAACATGGCCTGTTTGGTATTGTAGTGCGTGGCAACGTCGTTGTAGTGCTGCCGGGAAAAACTGATCTTGTTCTCCGTGCTGGTGAGCTCTTCCTGGAGCTGCGCGATGTTGCCGGTCGCCTTGAGATCGGGGTAGGCTTCGACCAGGGCAAACAACTTGCCAAGCGCCTGCGTGAGCATCCCCTCCGCTCTGGCCGTCTCCTTGACGCCGCTGGCTCCCATGGCTGAGTTCCGCGCCTGGATGACCGCCTCCATGGTCTCGCGTTCGAAATCCATGGCCCCCTTTACCGTGTTGACCAGGTTGGGCACCAGGTCGTGTCGCCGCTTGAGCTGCACGTCGATCTGTTTCCAGCCGTTCACCACCTGGTTCTTCAGTCGGATGAGCGTGTTGTACGTCGCAACCAGCCACACCACGGTGATGGCGACGACAGCGAGAAACACGTAGTTGCTCATGGTCACTCCTGAGGTGGTGAATCCGGGATCGGTCCTGCCGTTCAGTCGTCCGTGGCCACCGGCGCGCGAAGGGTGGCGAGTACGTCCGCCACCCGGGAGGACAAGGTCCCGAACAGGGCCGGGTCTCGCCAAGCAGGGTGGCTATCATCGATGAGCACCTCGACACCGGCTTCGACTGCGATCCGGCGTACGCCACGCCCCGGGAGGGAACCGGCCTGCGGCGCAGACACCCGGGTGGCAACACCGGGACGGGACGGGACGGCCACCAGAGCCTCCGGGGCGGGGAGGCTGCGGCCCAGCGCAGTCGCCACCCGGTGCTCCAGCACGTCACCGGGCAGGTCCCGAAACTCTTCCACCAGACGATCGAGCGTCGCCCCCTCCATCTGCCGCAGCTTGATCGCCAGGATCTGGAGCAGATGGCGGTATGAGTACGTGGCGGAGGTCCCCTTGCCATCAGGAGGATTGACCAGGCCGCGGGCCACGTAGAATCGGATGGTTCGCTCCGAGGGCCGTGCGCTGGCGGCGGAACTGACGGGCGCGACGTCGGCCCTGTCGAGCAGGGCGCTGGCCAGGGCGGCGAGGTCTCGCAGGCGCCATGGGGCCCGGCCGCGGTAGGCCCGGAGGGTGGACCGCGGATCCGAGGCGGAGGCGCCTGGTCCTGTCATCCGTGCAGGCCGTTCGTGGTCCCGTCACGCCGACCCTCGGGGCGGCGCGTCAGCATGGCCGTGAGCCGATCGGCCAGTTCAGCAACCGAAAACGGCTTGGCGAGCGTGGGAAAGTTGTTGCCGTGCAATTGCAGGCGCGCCAGCCGCTCTGGGTCGCCACTCATGAGAAGCACCCGTCCGACCAGCCGAGGCCAGTGACGCGTGATGGCCAGTGCCAGTGTGTCGCCGGTCATCTGGGGAATGAACACGTCGAGCACGACGGCATCGACGGCCTCGGACTCGAGCGCGGCATAGGCAGAGTCGGCCGCCGAAGCACAATGGACCCGGAAACCCTTGCGGGTGAGCCCTCGGCTCAACACCCGAAGGACGTCAGGATCGTCGTCGACGAGGAGGACCAGTGCCGTCATGAGACCGCCCGTTCACCCAGTCCGGTGAAATAGCGCTCGGTGACGATCGCCAGGGCGTCCTCGGGCGTGAGAGACAGTCGCATCTCCCCCGCCGTCAGACCGAACACTTCTCGCAGGTGGGCCTGCATGGTACGCGCCCGGCCGTAGCCGAGCTTGGTCGCGACATCTTCTACCGTGAGCCCCGGGTCGAGCAACAGGTAGTGGGCGTAGAGCAAGCGCGCGATGATCAGCACCATGCGCGGAGAGGGCATTCCCGCCCGGGCGAACAGTCGCTCGCAGGTACGGCGCCCCACCTGGGCCCGTTCCGCCATGGCGGAAACGGTGGGTGTCTCCATCGGACACGTCAGCGTCCACTCGAGCGCGGTCTGTACTTGATCGGGAAGCGGATCGAGGAGGCCGGCCAGCGTCCTGGCCACCTTCCGAAAGACGGTGTGCTCCGCTTCGCTCTGAAGCGCCTGTCTCAAGGAAGACGGCGAGTCGTCGAAGCGGGCGAAGATGGCTCGACGGATGCCGATCCGACCCAGTTCGAGAAGCAGCTCCGCCGTCTGGGGCGTGAGCGCCGTATAGATGAGGAGCGAGAGAGAAGGAAACATCCGCCGCAGGCGATCGATTTCCAGGACCCCGATGCCGGGCCCGTCCGTGGGGTCCACGACCGCCAGCTCCACCGGCCGCGACCGGATAGCCTCGACCATGGCCGGTCCCGTGGGGACCGGTTCCAGGGTGAAGCTTGAAGTGGCGGCCGAGCGCAGCTTCAACAACTGCGCTTCGGGAATGGCCGTGAGTACCAGCATGGGCACCGTCTCTCCTGGTGGCCGCCCGGGCGGCAGCCCCTGGATCATTCTAGGCCTACAGATTGGCGGTGGCAAACTCCCGCAGCCCGCTGGCGATCTCTCCCAGCGAGGATACGTCGACCCCGCCCGGGGCCGGCCGGGACGCCATTTCGTCGTCCGGGCAGGCCACCAGCCCCCGAAGCACCCGTTCGATCTTGAAATACCAGGTGTTCAGCCTGTGCTCCTCGGCAAGGGCCAGACCCTTGGTAAGGTACTCACGGGACCGGGAAATCGACCCGAACCTGGCCATGCCGACCCCGGCCTGGTAGTGGTAATCCACCGCCATGCTGGGCGGCATGGCGTCGAGACGGCTGGCAGCCTCGTGCAGGTAGCGACGGAACCCCAGTTCGTCCTGCACGGCCGAGGCGACGCCCAGCAGTTCGATGATGGCATTGGTCCGACTGCCGAAGACCTCACTGCGGGCCGCCACGACCTCGAGCGCGCACCGAGCCGCGTCGTATTCCCCGAGTGCAGCCAGTGAGGCGCCCAGGTTCGCCAGGGTGCGCCAGCGCGCCGCGTCGTCGATCGAGGCAAGGAAAGCCTGGTACTCCATGGCCACGGCTTCGATCCTCCGTCCCTGACCGTCGTACACGGCGGAAAGATCGCTGTAGGCCGCTGCCCGCACGTCGGTCAATGCCGCCCGTTCGGTGCGGCCCAGTACTTCCTCGACCAGTTCCTGACTGCGGCGCAGGTTCCCCGTGCTGCGGTACAGGTTGGCCAGTCCCAGCTTGGAAAACAGCTCGGTGTGTTCGTCGCCAGCGCTCCGGGCTGCGTTCACTGCCTCCTGGTAGGCCACTTCGGCGGGGGGGAAGGACGCCAGCCGCCGCAGCACGCGCCCGACGAACATGGCGAACGAGGCAAATTCCTCCACCGGCAATCCATCACGATGTGATCGGCCTGCCAGCTCAAGGACGTCGAGGGCATTTTCGAGCCGAGATTCCTGATTCAGAAAATAGGCGTAGGCCATGAGGCTCATTCTCACCCCCGCGAGATCCAGCGGGAGCTCGTCGTCCATGGTGTCGATCAACGCCACGAGGTGAGCCCGCTCGGCGTGGTTTTCGGGGAGTTCGCGAACGAAATGGCGGGTGCTGCGGACCTGCCAACGGAAACCATCGAGGTCGCCCGTCTCACCGGTCAGGCGCAACATCCGATCGACCAGACTGGCAACGAGGAACGCGGCCAGGGAAAGTTGCGAGTCGGCTTCGCGCCCTTGCTCGTGCTCTTGCCGGGCACGCCTGAGAAACGACCGGTGACCGGGAATCTCCCGCGGCCGCCGGGACGCCTCGAACAGAACTTTGGGATCGCGGTTGCTCAATGGGCTCCGTGCCGTGTGAGAAGTGTGCCACGGACCTCAGGCAAGATGGCCGGGTTGGGGCGCGCTGATCAAGGGATCGGCCGAGGCGGTCCCGGACCGATCACCCGCCCGGATCGGGTGGCAACAATCGCACCGGGATGCCGGGATCGAAGGCTCCACCATGCGGAATTCTGGTGCCATTCTTTGCATGACGTTCGACCATGCTGAGGCATGTCTCACGGGTTCACCCTCTTCGAGCTTCTGCTCGCCCTGGCCCTCGTCGCTGTCGTGTCAGGCATCGCGCTGCCCCGTCTGCAGCGACCGCTCGACCGCCTTGCGGTGGAACGCGCAGTATTCGATGCCAGTGCCGCCCACCAGCGGGCGCGATCCCTCGCCATCGCACGCAACCGGCCAACCGTTCTTCAGGTTCGAGCCGATTCCCTCAGAATTCGCGTCCTGTCGGGCATCGATTCCACCGACGCGTGGGCCCACCATGGCCCAGCAGAGTACGGTGTCGCCCTCAGTGGACCGTCACACTGGCTGCGCTTCGACCCCACAGGGCTTGGGGCCGGTGTGGCCAACGGTACCTGGTCCTTCTCCAAGGGCCGCGTTCAGAGACGCGTCATCGCCTCCCGGGTGGGTCGCCTGCGGGTCAGTCCGTGAACGTCCATGGAAGGGCCGGCGCGTCCGGGTCCTCGCCGCCCCGTCGGCAGGCCGGGCCTATTCGATCTGGTACTTCCGGATCTTGGCATGCAGGGTCGAGCGGGAGACCCCCAGGATTCTGGCGGCCCGGCTGCGGTTGCTTCCGGTGGACCGGAGCACGCGGGCGATGTGATTGCGTTCCACCGTCTCGAGTGACTCCGATGCGGCCACCGCCTCTGATCCAAGGGCGCGGTTCAAGAAGTCATGATCGAGCCCGGGGAGCCTCAGGTCCAGCACCAGATACCGAGCCTGGGTCGAGAGCACGGCGGCACCGGCGGTAGCGGCATCCTCCACCGGGATGACCCGATCGCCCCGGTTACGAAACAGGTCGGCCAAGGGGCTGCGGTCCTCGTCACGGGAGCAGGCGATGATCACGTCGGAGGAGTCCATGGTTTCAAGCTAGCAAGGTTACCTTTGCGGTGCCCCAACGCACTCGCCATGGCCCAGCCTCCTGATCTGACGACGCTCCCGCCCGGTTCCCGCCTGCAAGACCCCATGGTCGTGCGGCGGGTCGAAATCCGTGGGTCCGGGGCCGAGCGGTTCACCGTCATGACCCTGGGGAACGCCTCGGGAGTCATCGACACGGCGCCGTTCTGGCTCGGGGACGCCCCAGAGATAGCCGGAATCGCCAGGGGGGATGCCGTACAGGTGATCGGGGAGATCACCACCTACCAGCAGCGTCGCCAGCTCAAGGTGTCTTCGCTCCGGGTCCTTCCCGGAGACAGCGTCGACTGGCGTGCGCTCATGCCGTCCGTGGGCGACACGCGACCGTACTGGGAGACCATCGACCAGTGGATTCCGGCCGTCGAGCCAACGAGGCTCCGGTCGGCGGTCGAGACGTTCTACCGGGATGAACGGTTTCGCGACCGCTTTTCCCAGTGCCCTGCGGCTCTCACGGGACCCCATGCGATGCTGGGCGGCCTGCTCAAGCACACGGTGGAGGTGGCGGCCATTGCCAGGACCCTGGGACGCGTCATGAGAGCGGACGTGGGACTTACCGTCGCCGGCGCTTTGCTCCACGATCTCGGCAAGACGGAGGCCTACACATGGGATGGCGCTTTCGCGCTGTCTGAGAGTGGTGGCCGTCTGGGCCAGGCCGCGCTGGGCTCCATCATGCTGGAGCGGCGACTGCGCTCCCCGTCGGCGCCACTGCTGACCCAGGACGAAGTTCGGGAGTTGCAGCACATCGTCCTCGTGACTGGCTCGACGGGGGTCATGCCAAGAACCCTCGCGGCCAAGGCGGTGCAGCTGGCCGAGGCAGCAAGCGGTGAAGCCGCTGTGGCGATGAATGAACTGGAGGATGGAGAAGCGCTTCGGCTGTTCGGCGGTCCGCACCCCTGACGGTCGACACAGGAGCACAAAAAAAGGACGGCCGCTTGGCTCTTCACCAAGCGACCGTCCCACACATGACTACCCGAGGTCGTAGCTAAACGCTGCCGTTCTTCTCCTGCCTGCCGCCTCTTGGCTGATCGCCGCTCGGTAGGGCTCGACAGGGCCTCGGCTTCCATCCCCAGGCCGGATGGCCTGTCCCACCTGGTTCGTCAGATGTGAGCGCTGCGAGTCGGATCGGGTCGCGGACCGATCCTTCGCACTGCACCCCGAGGCGCCAAGTCGGGGTGGGTGAAGCACGCGACTGGCTCCACCAGTTTGGCAGGGCGTGATCACCGGGATCGACGGTCGCCTGAGCCCTTGAATGCGTCGGCAACCTCCCCCGAATTACCCTCCAAACTCGTTCGCTGGTCGTTTCTCGGGCCGGAGGCCCTTGGCCGTCTCCAACGAGCGCACCTACAAGATAGGGCCACGGCAAGATCTCGCAAGTGCCTGTCTTTATTCGGGTTACGCGATTTTGCCTGTGGAAACATTGTGGACGAAACGGGCCTGAAGTAGACGAGAATCGAGGGTATCTCCACACCATGTGGAGATGTTGACGACTCGTTGTCCACAGAGAATGGGGACACCGCGAATGCCCCGTGGCGGAGCCGAGAGTCCTACCGATCTAGGGGACGCAGAGAAGTTACGGGAGGATGCCGGGACCGGCCCCGATGGGCCGCACGTAGATGCCCAGAGCCTTGTAGAAGGCACTGACCGCGGTGCTGTACTGGTGGATCACTTCGGCAATGCTCTCGGCCTGGACCGGCCCATCGGTTCGGAGATCGTCGGGATCGTCCAGGGAAGCCAGACGCTCCCACACCGAATCACAGGCCAGAAGCGCCTGTTCGAGCGTGGTCATTTCGTCGAGCAGGGCTTTCTGGGTTTCGGTCCGATACTCCGAGTCCCATGCACCGGCTTCGACCGTCTCCCTGGCCGGCTCGACATTGCGGACGGACCTGACGCAGGCCCTTTGCAGAGCCCTGCCACGGGAATACAGCAGCTCGGTGGAGGCAGACTGGTGGCCACGCTGGAACTGGGCAGCGGCAGCCTCGACGGTCCGGAGAGAATCCCGGAGCACGATGAGGATGTCTCTGACCTCTTGCCGCTCGGTGTCCAGGGTGTCGTTGGTGACGACCATCTGGCCGGCCAGTGGACGGGCGGCCAATAGCAGGAGCAGGGCTGCCCCGTACAGTGCCTTCATGATTCCAGACCGACCTCGATGTACCGGTAACCGTCGTCGCTCTCCGCCGGGCAGAATAGACACCCGGCGGCGGTGGCGGCGAAATACCCTGAGAACATGGGTCTCGGCACGTCAAGTTCGTGAATGATGGCACCGAGCCACCTGCGGACGTGCCGCACCTCTGGCGCCCGCTGGCTCAGGAAGGAGAGCAGGGCACCCGATCCGTTGGTGGCCCGGAGAAAATGCGCCAGGCTGTGCGCCCGATGGCGAAATTCTACCGCCTTGACCCCCGGCTCATCGAACAGGAGCGCCCCATCGGCCGAATCCATTGGCGGCGCGTCCATACGGGGGCCCAGGTAGACGTAGCTGCGCCCTTGATCCGACCGGCGTTCGACCACTGCGGCAGCCGTCTCGCTGGTGAGCCGGCTGGCGTGCAGGAGGTCGTCATCGAACAGGACGCCAACCGCGGCGGTCCACTCGAGGGCCGGCAGGGCGTTTTCGATGGGGCACCCGACGGTCTCATCGAACGCTAAAAGCCGTGGAGCCTCGCCGGCACTCTTCATGAAGTGCGACAGGCCATCGGCACGATCGACGAACGTCCGGATGGACAGGGTCTGCGGTTCAGTCATGGCCTACTAAGTTAAGTAGATGGCGCCCAAGGAGTAAGTGGCCTACTATTGACCTGAATCACCGGGGAAGGCCCTGATATGCGGGTGACATGGAACAGCTTCGTATCGCCCATCGGGTCCTTGACCATGGTGGAGTGTGCCGCGGGCCCCCTGATCGTCGAATACGCGGCCAGTGGGCACCGGGGCAGCAACTGGGCCGAGCGCTTGAGACAGGGCGATCCCGGTGTCAGTATCGAGGTCGGTCCCTGTCCTCAGCTGCAGCGCTGGCTCGAAGCCTATTTCCGGGGCCGCCCCCGCTCGTTCCCGTATCCCGATTCTCTGAGCGACTACTACCCGGTCGATCCGGCCAGCGAAGAAGTCTGGAGGCTCCTCTGCACCATCCCCCTGGGACAGACGAGGAGCTACGAGGATATCGCACTGCGCTCCGGTCTTCATCCACGCCGCACGGGCCAGATCGTCTCCGCCAACCCGTTGGCCATCTGCATCCCCTGCCACCGGATTGTGGGAAAGAGCGGGGACCTGGTGGGCTACGGCGGAGGACTGAAGCGCAAACGCTGGCTCCTGGATCACGAACTTCGCACGTGCGGCCTCGTTCTCAGCTGACCGTCCTGGCGCTGGCTCTTGCGGTGGCCTCGCCAGCCCTCCTGGACGCCCAGACCCCGGAGTGGACCCGGCGACCGAGCCTCAGGTTTCTGGGGTTGCGGGCCGGAGTTCCCCTCCCAACCATCAACGACAGAATCGCCGAGCTGTATGGGGCCCCACTGGAGTGCGCGTCTTCCAGCGTGGATCCGAGAGTGGCCGACTGTCGGTCGTCCTTTCCCGAGCCCATTACCGGACGGGTGGTCGACGTGTGGTTGTCCTCGATCGACAGCCTGGTGGCGGTCCTGACCGTGTCAGGCCCCGTGACTTCGATCCAACTGCAAGGATGGCGGTCGTCACTGGCGTCCGCCTACGGAGACGGCGAATCGTCAACCCAGGGCGCCCAAACGTCGCTGCAGTGGATCAGACACCGTCAGATGCTGCGGTTGACGTGGCGTGATCTCGGTGACTCGACCGTGGCGTCCGTCTCCCTGATCGATGGACCGGTGCTCGACGGCTGGGAACGCCGTCGCGAACCAGCCGGTACCGACCAGTGAGTGCAAGGGATTGCCTTCGGGACGACCGACCCTTACCCTAAGCTGGGTACGCGGATCGCGTACCTCATTTTCATACAGCATCAGAATCCGTTCGCCTTTCGGCATGGTTCGACTGTACAGCTTTTTGACGGAGTGACCGTGGTACGAATGCTCCCCGGGGGCATGAGCCTGCGCCGCGCCTCCTTCGCCAGCTTCCTGGTACCGTTTCTGGTGCTGTTGGCCGGGTGTGGAACCGAGGCCGGCCCTATTCGCATCGGCGTGACGGCCAACTTCGATGACGTCAATATGGACCCCATGCGCCACGGCGCCCGCCTGGCTGTCGAGGAAATCAACGCCGCTGGCGGCGTCGGTGGCCGCATGCTGGAACTGGTGGAACGTGACGACCGCGAAGATCCCGATTCCGCCGTCGTCGTCGCCACGGAACTGTACCGTGATGAGAGTGTGGTCGCCGTCGTCGGGAACGGGTTCTCCGGGTTGACGCTTGCCACCGCGCCGGTCTTCAACGGTGGTGACAACCCGGTCGTCCAGATCTCACCGACGGCTTCCTCTCCCGCGGTCAGTTTCGCGGGGCCCTACACGTTCCGCGTCTGCCCCACCGACCTGGCACACGGTGGCGCCCTGGCCCGATGGGCCCGGGACGGTCTCGGGTTTCGGCGCGGTGTGGTGCTGTACGGGAACGACGACTACGGCCGCGGCGTGCGCCGGGCGTTCATGAACGAATTCGAGAGCATCGACGGCCGAGTGTTGTCGGCAGACCCGTACCTCGACTCGCCGCCCGAGGTCGGTCCCTACCTGGACCGCATCGCCCAGGACGGACGGGCCCAGTTCATCGTCCTGGCGGGATACCTGGAAGATGGTGAGGTCATCCTCGCGGAAGCGCGGGCGCGCGGCATCATGGTGCCCTTCATGGGCGGCGACGGCATCGAGCGTATCGAACGCATGGGCGATCCCGCCGAGGGAACGTACGTCACGGCCGCCTATGTCTCGCTCATCGAAACGCCGCGGAACAGGGCCTTCCTGGCTTCCTGGGCGGCGGCCTACCCCGACAAGGAGCCTCCCAACCTGTCGGCCGCGGGCGCCTATGACGCCGTCTATCTGATCAGCGAAGCGGTGGCCGAAGCCGGGACGGACCGGCTGGCGGTGCGTGACGCCCTCGCCGCCGTGGGGAACAGCCGGCCGGCATTCGATGGCGTCATCGGCACCATCGGTTTCGACAGCAACGGTGACGTCACCATTCCCAACATCTACATCGGAGTCGTGCGCAGCGGCGAGATTCGGCTCGCGGGCGGATCGCAATGAACATCTTCCGGAGTCTGCGATTCCGGATCGGCCGCGGCATGGCCGCGCTCATCGTCCTCGGCGGATTCATCGCTCTGCAAGCCGTCAGTGAGAACGTTCGGTTGAGCGCCCTCGTCGACGAGGAGATGACGCTTCTGAGCGAGAGTCAGAGCGCCAGTAGCGGATTGGTGCGTTCGGTGATGAACGAGATCCGGGCCGCGGAACAGTATCTGGTCGCTCCGAGCAACAGCATCCGGACCGAGTTCCTGGCCAGCGGTGATTCCGCGTACATCTATCAAAGTCAGTTCAGGTCCATCCGCGGCCTGCCCACGGAAGACCGACTGCGCGTCAACCAGATCGCCGCCGGACAATCCCGGGTCGAAGTCCTGTATTCGCTGGCCCATGCCCTGGCCGATGTGCGACGCCCCGCCGAGGCGTTGGCCATGGCGGAGAGCGCCCGGGCGCCGACCGACACGTTGCTGGCCAATCTCCAGGAGCTGGCCAATGCGAGGAGCGTTTCGGCCTCCTCCCGATCCGGGGAACTTCGTGAAGCGGCCCTTAGGCGCCAGCTGTTCATGGCCGGAGGCTTCCTGCTGGTGGCGCTCATCGGGGTCGCCCTGACCGTCACGACCGTGCAGTCGGTGTCTCGCGACCTGCGCAGGCTGTCGAGTGCCGCCGAGCGGTTCGGCCAGGGTGATCTGCGCTCCATCCAGGTGGGCAACCTCCCGGTGGAGATCGAGCCCCTGGCCGAGAGCATGGGCAACATGAGCAAGAAGCTGCGCGAGCTCGTCACCGCCGTCCGTACGGAGTCGGGACAGATCTCCGCCAGCGCCGGGGACTTCTCGGCGATGAGTGAAGAATTGGCCGCTTCGTCCGGAGAAATCTCGACGGCCATGGTGAAGGTCTCCACCAGCGCCGAACAACAGGTCCACGGCATCGAGGAAACCGACAAACTCCTCGACCGCATCCGTCAGACGACGGTGCAGAACACCGAAGAAGCTTCCCATCTCGATCGGCTCGGAAGCGACGTTCAGGACGTCGCGGGTCGTCACCACGCCGACGTCTCGGCTGCCAGCCAGGCGCTCCTCGACGTCCGAGAATTCGTTCAGGGAACGACCGGCCAGGTACGGGAACTGACGCGCTTGTCGGAGTCCATTACCGAGTTCATCGATCTCATCAAGCAGATCAGCTCCCAGACGAACTTGCTCGCACTCAATGCGGCCATCGAGGCCGCACGCGCCGGAGAGCACGGCCGGGGATTCGCTGTGGTCGCCGACGAGGTCCGGAGTCTGGCCGACTCCAGCGCCCGGGCCGCCGAAGACGTCACCAAGACGGTGACACACATCCGGCAGCAGATTCGAGAAGTGGCCGATGCCATGGAGGTGGGGAGCGACAAGGTTCGCGGCATCGAGACCGTCGCCAACGCCGCCGCCGGAGCCCTGGACAGCATCGCGCAATCGGTGCAGGAAATCAGGGACGCTGCCCAACGGGTCACGACTTCCGCGACGGAGAACGAAACCGTGGTGTCGGACATGACGGCCCGGACCACGGAAGTGTCGGGTGCCGCCAGCGAACACGCCTCCGCCAGTGAAGAGGTGTCCGCCGCCGCCGAGCAGCAGAGTGCCTCAACGGAGGAAATGGCTGCCGCTGCCGGTGAGCTCCTGCAAGGGGCTCACCGGCTCAAGGTCCTGGTCGACCAGTTTACGATCGAGTAAAGCGGGGAACTACTTCTTCCTGGTAGGCGAGGCCTTCGTGGCCTTCGAGGCCTTCGTGGACTTGGTCCGCTTGGGCGTACTTCTGGCCGCCTTCTGCACCTCGTGGACGTCCGTGAGCACGCGTTCGCCCTCTTCCGGATCCAACAGGCCGCGGCGCGTGGCATAGCGGACCATCTCTTCGGCATCCTCGAGCGAGAATTCGCCAATGCCGGCGCCGGCCCGGATCAGATTCACCAATGCGTCCGCCACAGGGCTTCGCAGGACGTTGGCGATGCCGGGCAGGCTCTCCAACAGCGTGGACATCTGCGCGCCGCCAAGTTCTGAAACCAGGGTACCCTCCCAGAAAAGCCCTTAATGGGCGGCAACGTACTAACTTGGCCCCTTCGCAGTCAAGCAGCAAAAGGGGAACGAACAGTCGAACAATGATTTAGGAAAGTAGTTGTTATTGCTACTACTAGAACGATCCCCTCAGGAACAGGGAGCCTCCCCAGCCGTCGATCTGCGATCGCAACCCGTCGCTCCGCTCGAGTGACCCCAGCTCGAACCTCAGCCGCGGCACCAGGGACAGCACCCGCGACACCCTGACTGGGAGCGCCGCCGCGGCGATGGCCAACCAGCCGCTGCCGCGGGCCGGCGCCCACCAGCGACCCTCCAGGGACGGTTGCAGGCTCAATCCGCCGCCAAGTCGCCAGGCACCCTCGGCACCCAGGGCCACGATGGACTCCTCGTTGGCCAGGGTCCCCGCCTGCGGATCCTCGCCGGCGGACCGGCGGTAGCCCCACAGAAACGTCTCCACCGCACCGCTCCCCAGTGGCGAGGCCAGAGACACTTCACCCATGATGCGAGTCCCGGGCCGGTACTCTCCAACCACGGTTCCGGATCCGTTCACGAACTCGTCCGTGCCGAAGGTCCCGACGGTGGCGCCGATCGACAACCGCGAACTCCCCACCAGACGATCGACACCGACCCGAACCCGCCCCTCGATCGCCTGCCGATAGTTGATCTCCTCCGGGGCGTTGGCGAAGGGCTGGTAGGAGCCATTGAGCCGCAGGCTGCCGGCCAGACCGACGTTCCAGGCGCCCCAGGGCTTGGCCAACGCGGCGCCGGCCGTCACAGCGGCCCCGGTACCGTAGGTATGAACCGGGAAAGGCAGAAAATTGGTGGCCACCGCGCTGGCAGCGGAGAACTCTCCCAGCGTGACCTGTTCTGCCCCGGTCGGCAGGTTGACAAGGAGGCTGAGTACCGCGGCGTCCCGCCCCAGCAGCCAGGCCAGGCGGAGCTGGGTATCGGTAAGCGAGGCGATCTCCGGTGCCGTACCATCCTCAAGCCCCACCCGGGTCCATGCGTAGCTGGTGCCCACGTCAATGGACAGGCGCCGCCCCAGCGGAACGACGAACCCCAGCGGGATGGCCACCTGGTCGATGGACCGGACCGGGTTCCCGGCGCCAAAGCGATAGGACTGGGCGTCGACGCCGGTGGTGGCAGAGACGTACGGCACCAGGAGATCCTGGGCCACGACAGGGCCGGCCCAGGGGACCACCAGGGCGCCCAAGAGGAGGAGAAGCCGCCTGGGCATCACGGTCGCGGGATCACGATGATGATGTCACCAATCCGGACGGCGTCGCGGGGATCGTCGGCGAGCAGAGCCTCCTGAATCCCGCGCCTCTTATCCGGCGCACCCAGTCGGGTCAGACGCTCGATCCGGCCACCCTTACTGGGATTGGTGCGGCGAACCGATGTCAGGAGGGCGGTCCGGGTCTGCGATTGGCGTCGCACGCGATCAGTGCTTCCCTGGAGGTCGGCTGCCAGACGCTCCTCCGGCCCGGGCCCTGTCGCCGCCAGTCGTCCGGCTCGATCGCGCCGTGAAGCGGCCACCAGGAACGATGGCTCGAGGCTGGCGGCGGCACCGAACTCGGCTTCGGCCGCCCGATACAGCCCTGCGTCCTCTCGCACCAGTCCGCGACTGAATGCCAGGAATGCCTGCAGGTCCGCGGTGGGTCGATCGGAAATGGCTTCGCGCTCGGCCGCTGTGAGCGTGATCCCCAGGTCGGCGATCAGTTGCAGGACGACGGCCTTCTCCAGGTCGAACAGCCGCTGCAGTCGGTCGTCGGCTTCTGCCGTGGCAACGATTTGACCGCTGGTCGTGGTGACCGCCGTGGCATCGAGCCTGAGTTCCTCACCTCCGGCAGGCGCGCCCTGGAGGGTGCCATGGACGACCGTCGCGGCCCGCAGCAGGCGGCCCGATCGAGCGGCGCTACCCGGATCGACCCGACCGGAATCTGCCAGGGCCAGTTCATCCACCAGGGCCTGGACGCGGGTCCGTTCCAGGACCCGAAGTTGCGAGACCTGTCCCAGGTCCGTGACGATGAGATGAGCAAGGCCGCGCTCGAGAGGCTTGAGCGACGAATCAGGGCCCTGGTAGGTCCACGGGAATACCGCGATGGTATTGGGCAGGGGATCGAGAACACTCAGTGCCGACTCCTGGGCCACCGCCTGTCTGGCGGCCTCCCGCAACTCCAGCCGAGTCAGCCGCTCGACGTGGTCGGCCACCGCGTCCCGTTCGGCATCCGACAGCTCGCTCCTGGTCTGCAAGTCCTGGAGCAGCACCCTGGCGGAGTCGTACTGGGCCAACTCCTCATGAGCCAGTGCCAGATAGAGCGTCGCCACGAAGTTGTCCGTCGGAGGCGTCCCAACCGGCCGCAGTGTAGTCCGGGCGGCGTCGTAGCGACCATCGCGGAAGTACGCCACGCCGAGTTCGGTCAGGAGCTGCGGGTCCCTCGGCTTGACGGTCCGGGCCGCTTCCAGGGAGGGGATATCCTCCGGCGTCACTGGGGGGATCTCCACGCCCGCGCCACAGGCGGACAGGGCCAGCACGGTCAGAGGGATCAGACCACGATTTCGCATCCGCAGCCACTCCTTCACGTGGGCACCGTCATTCCTGGATCACCAGCTCCCCTTCGGCACGATAGGCGCGATGAGGTAGACAGTAGAACCGGTACGACCCGGCTGGGAGTTGCGGCACCAGGATTTCCATGACCTGGCCCTGACGCGTGAGGAGAGGCCCACTCAACAAACTCATCCGATCCGGGATTGCCTGGTCCAGGGCATTCCGTTGGGCCGTGCTGAGACCGCTGCTGTCGAACACCACGCTATGGGGTGGTCCCGAGCGGACCGTGAACTGCACCACGTCGCCCGGCTGCACCGTGACTCGGGCGGGGGAGAAGCGGAAGCGGTTCTGGTCTTTGTCGCCGACAATCTCGATCTGGTGCACGGTCTGGGCCGTGACCCCGGCCACGTTGACGCAGGCAAGGACGAGCACAAGAGCGGTAAGTCTTTCTGGTATCATCACTTCGGCTCCACGGACCCAAGAAGGTGCCGCCATGGGAAGGACTCTAGCCCGAGCCCAATGTGACCGGTAGATTGCAACATGGTGGAGTCGGGCGGAATGTCCACCATCCACCGGAAGGGAACTCGTCAGGTGGGCCGACGAGGCGTCAAGGAATACCGGGCACCAGAAGCGCTGACACTGATCTCGGCCGATCGAGATCGGGGAGACCTCGTCTGTCCTTCCTGCGGCGCAACGACTATCGAACGCACACCGAGACGGCGTTCCAAGGAGAGTGGTGGCCAGATCACTCTGCACTGCACCTCGTGTGACCGGAGCGCCAAGTACATTCGACGCGTGGGTGAGGAGCCTCAGGCGTTCGGATAGACCCGGCGTACCAGGCCACACCCTCTCCATCCTCCCCATCACGATTCGTCTGGTCCGCTAACCCCCAGTCGCATGGTACAACCCCATTCCACCATGCAGCCGGCGACCCGGCGGCTGATCATCGCAACCGTGTTCGTGGATCTGGTCGGATTCGCGATCGTGCTGCCACTGCTGCCCAGTTACGGTGCCCGCCACGGCGGCAGTGACTTTGCCATCGGCATCTTGGTCGCGAGTTACTCCCTGGTCCAGTTGCTCGTGGCGCCGTGGTGGGGTCGCATCAGCGACCGGTACGGCCGGCGGCCTGCCATCCTGATCGGGCTGATCGGGAGTTCACTGTCCTACCTGCTGTTTGCCTGGGCCGGGTCGTTTCTGGTGCTGCTCCTATCGCGCGTCATCGCCGGGGCCACCGGAGCCACGGTCAACGTGGCGCAGGCTTCCCTGGCTGATGGGTCGCCCCCGGAGCGCCGGTCATCCGTCATGGGGCTCATCGGGGCGGCCTTTGGCCTGGCCTTCATCGTAGGACCCGCGTTGGCCGGGGTATCCACCCGCTTGGGGGACAGTGCGCCCGGCTATCTGGCCGCAGCACTCACGGGCATCAACTGGCTGGTTGCCTGGTTCCTGCTTCCCGAAACGCGGATCAATCGAGTCAAGCCAAGCCAGGTGGGGGGTATGGATTGGCGTCGGCTCACCGCCCCCTTCTGGGTGATCCTGTTCGAGACGCTGGCGTTCACCGTGATGTACGCCTTCTTCACGCTCTTTGCGGAGCGTGTTCTGGGGTACGGGCGCGAGCAGATCGCCTACTTGTTCGTCTATCTCGGGCTCATCACGGCCATCGTTCAGGGTGGGCTCGTGGGGCGTCTGGTCCCGAAATTGGGAGAGGTGCGGCTCATGGTGCTGGGCAGCCTGTCGCTCGCGATCGGACTGGGATCGCTGCCGCTCACGGTGGGAGAGTCTCCTACCTGGTTGGTCCCGGCACTACTGACGAGCCTGTTCTTCGTGGCCCTGGGAACGGGTCTGGTGACTCCCAGCGTGGCAGGTTTCGTTTCACGGGTGACCGACGCCGAGCACCAGGGGCGCGCCATGGGGCTGCTGCAGAGCACCTCATCGACGGCGCGTATCCTGGGCCCGGTGGCGTTCGGCATTGTCAGCGACCTGGGCGGTGTCCGGGCGCCGTTCATGATCGCCTCGCTCATGGCGATCATCGCCCTGGCGCTGGCCCTCAGGGCGGAACGCCTGCTGCCAGACACAACGCCCCGGACACCACAGGCGCCCGGGGCGTAGTGCGTCAGGTGGTGACGTCAATCGGGCGTGGAGAACAGCCGACGCCAGCGGACCTCGGTGATGAATGGCAACGGTCGCCAGCTGGTCTGATCGTAGCTGAAGTAGACCACCATCGGCGTGCCACGCACGTTCTCGCGCGGCAGGAAGCCCCACATACGACTGTCGTGAGAGTTGTCCCGGCTATCACCCATCACGAAATAGTAGTCTTGCGGGACGAGGATCGGCCCCCAGTCCTGGAGATCGGGGTCATAGGTCGCCGGATCCCGTCCCACCAGATGGGACAGCTGCCACTGACGCATGCGCTGCCGCATGGTCCGGTCCGCGGCCGGTAGAGGATCCGCGTGGATCACGTAGGGTTCCGGGACATTGACGCCGTTCCGGATCAACTGGCCGCCCGCCATGGCCAGGGTGTCGCCGGGCATGCCGATCAGGCGCTTGACGACCTTGATGTCCTCTTCGACCGAATCGAAGACGATGATCTCACCCTGGCGCGGCTCACGGAAGGCCGGCAGGCGCTTGTGAATCAGCGGCACCTCGGCCCCATACAGGGCCTTGTTGACGAAGAGGAAATCGCCGATCAGGAGGGTCTGCTCCATACTTCCGGACGGAATGCGAAAGGCCTCCACCAGGAACGTCCGGAGGAAGAACCACACGACCAGGGCCACGGCGATCGACTTGACCCAGTCGAAGACCCAAGTCGCGAAGGACCTGGCGGACGCCGGTTTCTTCTTCTTGCTCATGTGCTATTTCCGCCCGCGGTCGCTAGTCGACCCACTCCGCGATGAAGAGATTGGTCTCGCCTTCTTCCCGAGCGTTACGGTTCGACGCCCAGACCAGTTTCGTCCCGTCGGGGCTGAACATCGGGAACCCGTCGAAATCCGCCCGATCCGTGATCTGCTCCAAGCCGGTCCCGTCGACGTTGATCATGAACAGATCGAAGGTCCGTCCCCCATCCACGTGGTTGGAGGAGAAGATGATCCGCTCCCCGTCCGGGTGAAAGAACGGGGCAAAGTTGGCCGAGCCCAGTGAGGTGAGTTGCCGGGGATTCCCACCATCGGCGTCGGCCAACCAGATTTCCAGTGTCGAGGGCCGGACCAGGCGCTGGGCAAGCAGGTCCCGATAGTCCGATGAATCGGCCGCCGTTTCGGGGTACATGGCCCGCCACACGATGGTCGATCCGTCCGGAGAGAAGAACGCGCCCCCGTCATACCCAACCCGGTGGGTCAGCCGCTGCACGTCGCTGCCATCGACGTTCATGGTGTACAGCTCGAGGTCGCCGTCCATCGTGCTGGTGAAGACCAGGCGGGACCCGTCGGGCGACAGCGTGGCCTCGGCGTTGTAGGTCCCGTTGTCGGTCAGCTGCCGCAGGTCGGATCCGTCCAGCCGGCTGGAGTAGATCTCGAAGTGCCCAAGCGGCCAGACGTACCCCTTCGAGAAATCGGGTCGCGCCGGACAGGCTTCATCGTGCTGGAACGTCGAGCTGTAGACGATGCGCGCATCGCCCTCGATGAAGTAGCCGCAGGTCGTCCGGCCAAGCCCATTCGAGACACGACGGGTGTCGGTGCCGTCGATGTTCATGATGTACTGCTGGTCACACCCGACCCCGAGCTGTTCCTGGCGCTGGAAGATCAGCTGTTCACCCGAACTCGAGAAATAGGACTCGGCGTTGTTGCCGCTGAAGGTCAGTTGCTGGATGCTGGCGAAGTGGCTCTCGGTTGGTTCGGGCTCCACGAAGACCGCCTCCACCGCATCCTGCGATTCCGGTGGTGCGCAGGCAGCCGCAACCACGAACACTCCAACTGTCAACGTACGAATGGTGACCTCCAGGCGGTGGATCAATGGTGGCGCAAGAACGTGCCCAGTCTGGAACGCTAGACGAGGGGGCCCGCCGCGACAACCGCTGGGCTACGGACCCCCGTCCGTAGCACTACGGAGTCAGCCGGCCAGCACGCCGAGCAGCTTCTCCACGTGCCCCTTGGCACGGACCCTGGGGAAGACGTGTTCGAGCTTCCCCGACCCATCGATGACGAATGTGGACCGGATCAGCCCCATGGACTTCCGGCCGTACATGTTCTTCTCGCCCCAGGCCCCGTACGCCTCGGCCACGGAATGGTCCTCGTCGGCCAGGAGCGAGAACGGAAGATCGTACTTCTTGGAGAACCGGGCATGCGAGTCTGCTCCATCCGGAGAAACGCCAAGCACGACGATGCCCAGTGCTGCGATGGTCTCCCACTGGTCACGGAAATCACATGCCTGGGTGGTGCACCCGGGGGTATCGTCCCTGGGATAGAAATAGAGCACGACACGGGAGCCGCGATAGTCTTCCAACGAGACGGTCGAGCCGTCCCCTGTGGGAAGCGTGAACGGCGGTGCGGTGTCACCGGGTTGCAGCATGCGTCTCTCGTCAGTCCAATGGGTGAATGGCTAGGGTCCGGAATCTACCAGAGTCATTTCGACCATGGGCGGCTGGTCGAGACGCAGGATGGGATAGTCCCGGCCAGGCCTGAGGGCCCGGTCCAGGAAGTTCCAGGTTACCGCTCCGTCGGCCGCCATCGGCTCCAGGATATAGGCGCCCAGGGCCCCCAGGCGCTGGTCGGTGGACAGCCACAGCCATCCCCGGCTCGCCGTCGCCGTTCGCTCCTCCCAGGTGCCGGCCAGGGACACGGGGCGGTGCCCTTGAAACAGCCGGCCCGCTACCACGCTGTCTATCGAGAACACGCCGGCGGTTCCGGTCCAGTCCTCGCCCAACCGTTCCAGACGTACACCGTGACGGCCCAACAAGGCAGCCACCTCGGGTTGGCTCGGAGGGATCAGATACCCGGCTGGCAGAGCGACGACGGCACCGGGATCGAAGCGGTGGAACACCGGCATCTGCACGGTACGATACGTCCCGGTCCTCGTGCGACGGGCAAAGGGCCCGGCGCCGTCCTCATCAGGCTCGGTGATTTCGGCGATGACCGGTAGCGTGTCCGGTGGTGCCCACCTGGCCGTGATGGCGACGAATCCGGGCCGCTCCACCTCGACCTCGGCTCGAATGGCCGCGATCCGGACCCTCTCCTCTGCGGCCAGAAGGAGGATCTCGGCGAGAAAGTCGTAGCTGGCCCGCACCCGGGTCTCGAAGGGAGCGTTGCTGTAGCCCTCGCTCAGAATGGCCAAACGGCCGCGCATGGCGAACCAGTTGGTCCCGAACCGCGGCCTGGCATCATAGGTATACCAACCCTGGGTCAGTGAATCGGGATTCTGGTTGCGGAAGTTGCCGTACCAGAACATCTCCTGGCCGTGTCGTTCGCGGACACGGCTCCGCACGGTCGGGAGAAACGTCTCGCGGATGTAATCGTTGGCGGCATTGCCATTGGGATTGAGACCAGGCGAATAGGTCAGACTGTACCCGTGGTAGCTGCCGTTGGTGGTGTGAAGGTCGATGAAGAAGTCCGGGTCCCACTCGTTGATCAGGCGGGCGGCACCTCTTGTCTCCGGGGCTTCCATCTTGATGTAGTCACGATTGAGGTCGAGTCCCTGGCCATTCGGCCGCAGGCCGACGTGCGCCGGACCGTTCTGACCCGGGCGGTGCTCCGCCCCGGGACCGAAGCGCTCGTTGCCGTCAGCGTTGTAGATGGGAACGACGAGCAGTATGACGCTATCGAGGAGGTGGGCCAGCGGCCCGACGGTGACGTCGCGCAGGAGCATCTGTGCCGCCTCTTTTCCCTCCACCTCGCCGGCATGGATGTTCCCCTGGATGTACAGAATGGGCTTGCCGCTGCGGTGGGCCGCGATGGGACCATCGACCATGGGCCGCGCCGCCAGAACCCACGGTATGTCACGTCCCTCGGTGGTCCGGGCCATGGTGCCGACCCGGATGTCGCCGGTGCTGCGTTGCAGGGTGGTCAGGAACCGCATCACCTGCGGGTACGTCGACGTTTCTGAGAAGTTGGTCCGTTCTGCCGTCGTCTCCTGGCCCGTCGCCACACGCCCGGTGGCCACACCGAGAGCCACGCCGATGACTGCGACGAGAAAAGACCGGTACTTCATGGGTTGCCACTCGAGGAAGGAGGAGGAAGGATTCGTCGCTCTTCGACCACAGGAGAGTGCCCATCGATCCGGAACGTCACCTGGGGAATCAGCCGTCGGACGGTTCCCAAGGGGAAGGTGCGGTTCGCACCGGACGGGGCAACGGGCAGCGGTACGCCGGGGGCGACGGCGGCGAGCCAGGATTCGGTGTCGTAGCCGTAGTGGATGGCCTGCGACAGGATGCGATTGGCGTCGGACTGGTACTCCTGGAGCAAGCGGAACAGGAGATACCCCAGCAGGTGTGGGGTGTTGGGCCCTGCCATCGCCATGGAGGCCAGCTTTTCGGCGTCACCCAACCCGACCAGGGGGACATCCGCGACTACCTGGGCCAGGACGCGCGCTGTCAGCCATTCCGCAACGCCCTCGGAGACGATGAGGTCGGGACTGGCCAGCCAGACCATGCCACCACTGTCACGGACCGAGGCCTCGACGGGGATGGCGCGCTGGTGGAGGATGTGCACCCACTCGTGGATCACCGTGCCGAGGGCCATGATCGGCTGGAAACCCGGGGCGATGAAAATGACGCTTTCCTCGTTGAGGAACCCGGCTCGTCGTCGATCGCGCAGCTGCCCGACGCTCGTCAGTTCGAAGGTATCGGTCCCGGCGAGGAGTCGGGTGTTGCCCAACTCCTCAGGGAGATGGCCCAGGGTGGCAAGAAGGTCTCCCGTCCCGCGATCGGCCAGCCATGCCCCGGCTGTCCAGTTCATCGGTTCGAGTATCCGGGCGACCAGAGAGTCCGGCGGGGCGATACCGGGCGTGCCGTCCGGGCGTCCGTAGGGCCGGGCTTCGATCCGCGGGAAGGTCGCTGCGGCATCCGCATCGGGCCAGACCTCGCGCACGAGGTCTACCAGGGCCCGCCCATCCTCCAGCCACGGGGTCACGAGAAGAAAGCGTACGGCGTCCTGGTACCAGGACATCGATTCACCGTACCCGATCAGCATGCGATCCAGGGCACCGGCGGCCTCCGGCTCAAGCGCCCGGATGTCCTCCATGCGTGCGTCAAATCGAACCGGGTCCACCAGCGACAACACGTACAGGGAGTAGGTCAGCCACTGGTCTCGTGCGGCGTCGATGGGGAGAGGCTGCCGCTCGACGCCCGGAACGGCAAGCGCGGGACGAATGGCCTGCCAGGTGACGTGGGGGAATTTGCGGTGCACACGATGGGCGGCCGCCTGATGAATGTCGAGCACCCACGCCGTATCGGGGTGGAAGAGCAGATCGAACCGGGCCCGAAGCGTATCGTTGTCGAGACGCGCCCGCACGAATTCCAGGGAGCGCCGCGCCGCGTCGAGCACTTCCCGGCGCTTCCAGACCGCCATGGCTTGGAGAAAGCTGTAGGAGCGAAGCTCCGCCTCATCAGCCGCCGGCACCCCGGATCGTGCCGCGAGGTCCCGGTACGTCCTCAGGATCGACGCCGCGTCGAGACCGGACGCGTCAAGGGCTGCGAACCAGTTCGCGCTGATCGTGATGGCGGGGCGGATCGGGCCCAGCACGATCTGCTTGAGCGTGAACCTGGGCAGAGGGATGTAGAGGCCTTCACCGCTGATCCGCTCGCCGATCCACCCCACTTGCTGCTGACGGTGGCCCCGGGTCATGGTGCCGACCATGCGGCCTCGCACCATGCGGCCGGCAAACCGTTGTTCCGGCCTCACGGCGACGAAGAACTCGAAGCCTTCCTCACCTTGGCGTACGGACCCGTGAAGCGGTACGGGCGCCGAGTCGCTGGTCTCGAGCAGGAGCGTCCCGGACAGGTGCCCCGCGGAATCGACCAGGCGCAGGTCTCCGTTGATCTCACCGGCGGAACCGTCCGAGAGAACCACACGCCAGCGACCCTCGACTTGTGCTGCGAGGCCCCCACCGCCAATGACGAAGCCGAGGATCGCGATAGCGGCCACCCGACCTGAAAACGGCAGGCGGAATCGCATGGGACGGGCGATACCGGTCAGCCCCCTGATCCCTCTGTGGAATCGGGGGCTTCCTCGCCGGATCCACCCTGGGGCGGACCACCGGCTTGCGGGGGACCCTCGGGGCCGCCTACCGGGCGGCGATCGACTGGAATCGGCATGACCGGCATCCCCGGCTGGAGCCGGACCTGTCCGCCGACCACGACCTGTTCGTCCCTGGCGACGCCATTCTTGATCTCGACGAATCCCGGTGTCCTGACGCCCAGCTGGACTTCACGGCGTTCAACGGTCCCCTCCGGGGTCACGACCCAGACGACCGTGAGACCCTGGAGCGGGACGATGCTCTCTTCAGGAACGATGACGGCGTTGGGGCGCACTTCCGTCGCGAGACGGACCTCGATGAACATGCCCGGATGCAAGTCGCGATCGCGGTTGTCTACGCGTGCCTTGACCAGGAAGACGCGGGCGGGCAGTTCCACCACGGGGTCGATGAACTCGACCTCGCCACTGAACTCTCTCCCGGGAAGGGACGCCACCCGGAACAGGACCTCCTGCCCGGCCTCGAGCCGTTGGGCAAAACGCTCGGGAATGCGAAACACCGCCCGCTGCGGATTGTAGGTATGGAGCGAGACGAGTTGCGTGGAGGAGGTGACATAGTCGCCCAGGCTGACCAGGCGCGATCCGGCGATACCGCGAAACGGCGCTCGCACGACGGTCCGATCCAACCGCACACGCAACAGCTGCAACTGCGCCTCGTTGCTTCGATAGGTTGCCTCCGCCTGCTCCAGATCGGCGGCCGAGCTGGCGTTGTCGCGCACCAGTGTCCGTGTCCGCTCCAGCGTCTGACGGGCCAGGTCGCGTTCGGCTTCGGCCCGGGCGACCTGGGCCACCAGCTCCGCGTCGTCGACCTTGAACAGCGGCGCGCCCTCGCGAACGACAGAACCCTCGCGGAACAGAATGTCCACGATCCGGCCGTCCACTTCCGGCCGCAGCATGATCGACTGCACGGCTTCGATCTGTCCCGTGGCGCTGATGGCGTCCACAACGGTGTCCGTGACGGCAGTGGCCACCTCGACCGGGAGACTGAACCCGCCGGCGCCCGGCCCACCGCCTTCGCCCTCGGATTCAGCGTTGCTGCAGGCGGCGATGGTGGCAGCTCCAAGGAGCCACATGAATGCAGATCTCACGTTCATTCCTTCCCGGGGAAGAGCCGGCGGCCGAGGATGGCCTCGAGTCCCGCCAGCGCCAGGAGCGTCGTATGCCGGGCGGTGACCACTCCGGCCTGCGCTTCCGTCAGCGATAACTGGGCTTCCAGCAAATTAAGAATGTCGGTGGCCCCGGCCTGGTACCGCGCGGTCTGCACGCGGTAGTTCTCCTCGGCCGCGACCAGGGCGCTGCGGGCCAGGTCCTCGGCGGCACGTGATGTCACGTAGGCCTCGAACGCGAGTGTGACGTCGCGCCGGGCCGAGCGCTCGAGGTCGGCCCGAATGGCGGACGCGACATCGCGGATGACCTTGGCCTGGGTCACGGCGATTTCACGCCGGCCACCGTCCCAGATCGGCAGGGATATCCCGATCGCGATGGTGGACCGCTGGGTCGCCGACGGGAACAAGGACTCGTCGAACGCCGACGTGGTCGCCGACAGGCCCACCTGTGGAAGGTAGGCCGACAACTGGGCCTTGTAGGCCGCCCCTGCAGCCCGTTCTTCGGCCCGAGCGACTCGCCACTGGGGCCCTGACTGGAGGGCCTCGGCCACGGCGTCGTCCACCGTGATCGGCAGATCGGGCGCCCGATCGATGTTCAGGGGAACGGCGTCCACCGGATGCGTCACGCCGATCAGGCTCCCCAGATTGAGTCGTGCCACGCGGAGTCGACTCTGTTCGATCAAGAGATCCACTTGACCACGGACCCGTTCCGTGAAGAGCTGCAGCGAATCGCTCTGGACTGTTGCCCCGGACAGCACCCGCGACCGGGCGATCGCGAATTGTTGATCCGCCCGGTTAAAACGCTCTCGGGCGACTTCGACCAGGGCGTTCGTGGCCAGCACGTCATAGTAGGCCGCTTCGGTAATGAGCGCCGAAGCGAAACGGGCTTCGGCTTCACCAGCCCTGGACCCCTCGAGCTCGGCATTGGCGAACGACAGGTCGGCAAAGCGGCGGCCACCGGCGAACAACTCGTAGGTGCCGACGACACTGGCGGCGACGAAGGTCCGCGACACGCCGCCGGTCCCGACGTTGAAGGACGGGGTGGAGGATTTCTGGTACGTGCCCTGTAGCGTCAGCGCCGGAATCACGAACGCCGAGATGGCTGCCCGACGCCCCCATTCCGAGGTCTTGATCTGCCCCAGGGCCTGGACGTAGTTCGGGTCCAGGCGCGTGGCCAGTCGGATGGCCTCTGCCAGGGTGACGCTCGGCACCGAGTCCTGGAGGCCGGGTTGCGATGCCGCAGGAACCTGGGCGACCTGCAGAGCGGCCAGTAGCACCAGGATCATTGGGCCTCCGCGGCCGGTTCGAGGGTCGCCGCCGCCGGACGGCTGAGGCGTTCGTGTACCGCGTCCAGAAGTACGTAGACCACCGGCACCAGGAACAACGTCAGGACCGTCGACACGGCGATGCCGCCGACGATCACCAACCCCAGCGGTATCCGGCTCTCCGACCCCGCGGAAATCCCGAGTGCAATCGGGAGCGCCCCGGCCACGGTCGAAACGGCGGTCATCAGAATCGGTCTGAGCCGCAGCCGGCCGGCCTCCCGGATGGCCTGGACCGTGTCCATGCCGCGGGCTTTCAATTGATTCGCGAATTCCACCAGCAAGATGGAATTCTTCGAGGACAGTCCGATCAGGAGGATCATGCCGATCTGGCTGTAGACGTTGAGGGTCGAGCCCGCGATCTGCAGCGTCACCAGGGCCCCGGTCACCGCGAGCGGCACCGCCATGAGCACGGTGAAGGGATGGACCAGCGATTCGAACTGGGCCGCCAGCACCATGTAGGTCACGATGAGTGCCAGGATGAACGCGAAGAACAGTGCGTTGCCGCTGTCACGATACTCTCGCGACTCGCCGGCCAGTGCCGTGGCACTGCCGGCCGGCAGGACCTCCGCCGCGGCAGCATCCAGCGAGTCGATGGCTTCGCCCAGCACGAACCCCGGGGCCAGGCTGGCGGACAGCGTCCAGGAACGCACGCGGTCGTGGTGGTTCAGGGATGCTGGACCCACCCCTTCCACGATATTGGCGACCTGATCGAGGTTGATGAGTTCCCCACTGCGGCCGCGGACGTACAGGTCGCTGATGTCGTTCGGGGTGGCCCGGTCCTCGGGACTCATCCGGACGACCACGTCATACAACTTGTTCTCCCGCGTGAACGTGTTCACCCGGCGCCCTCCGAGCATGGTCTCCATCGTGGCGCCGACGTCCTGGACCGACACGCCCAGGTCTTCGGCCCGGTCGCGGTCGTAGACGATGGTCAGCTCCGGCTTGTTGACCTTGGGACTGATGTCCGGTCGGACCAGACCCGGGATCTGCATAGCCCGCATGAGGAAACGGTCCTTGCCGGCCATGAGCGAATCCCAATCTGAGTGCTTCACCACATACTGGATCGGTTGGCCGAAGCCGCCGATGGGCGAAGGCGTGAACGCGTAGGCGAAGACGCCGGGAATGCCGAACAGTTGCGGCAACACCGACCCGAGGATTTCCTGGGTGGACAGGTCGCGGTCGGCCCAGTCCTCCAGATTGGCAAAGACGATGCCCTGGTTGACCGGGACGAACCCACCGGTGATGGCGAAGTACTTCTCGACCCCGGGCGTCCGCCCAATGATGGCTTCGATTTGGCGAATGTACCCGTCGGTGTAATCCGGCGTGGCGCCCTCGGGAGCCTGGGCGAACGCCATGAACCAACCGCGATCCTCGGCCGGGACGAACTCCCGCTTGAGGACCCCATAGGTCCACACGGCCAGCGCCACCGCCAACCCGGCGCCCACCAGCACGATCAGGCGCCGACGCAGGGCCCACCCCAGGCTCGTGGCGTAGTGATCGGCGATCCAGGTAAACCCCCGTTCCAGCACCTTGTAGACCCGGCCGTGACTCTCGGGGACCCGGAGAATCTTGGCGCACAACATCGGGGTGAACGACAGGGCAACGAAACTGGATACGATGACGGCGCCGGCCAGGGTCACCCCGAACTCGTTGAAGAGGCGACCGGTCGTGCCCTGCAGAAACGCCAGCGGTGTGAAGACGGCCACCAGCGCAACCGTGGTGGCGATGACGGCGAAGGCGATTTCCCTGGTGCCGGTAATGGCCGCCACCTCGGGGTCGTCGTGCATCGTTTCCTGATGCCGGTAGGCATTCTCCAGCACCACGATGGCGTCGTCCACCACCAGGCCGATGGCCAGAATCAGCGCCAGGAGCGTGAACGTGTTGACGGTAAAACCCGCAAAGAACATCAACCCGAACGAGGCGATGATCGATACCGGGATGGCCAGACCCGGAATGATCGTGGCCCGGAGGTTCCTCAGGAACACGAAGATGATGACGACGACCAGGCCGGCGGCGAGGCCCAGGGTGTAGAGCGTCTCGCGAATCGACCGCTTGACGAAGACGGAACTGTCGAAGGCGCTCTCGATGAACACGCCTGGTGGCAGGAGCGCCTGGATTTCCGGGAGCGCCTCCTGAACGGCGTCTGCCACCGCGACCATGTTGGCCTTGGACTGGCGGACGATGCCCACGCCGAGCGCCGCCGTACCCCGGAAGCGGAGGTAACTCCGTTCGTTCCGGGGCCCCAATTCGACCCGCGCCAGATCCTGCAACTTCACCAGCGAGCCGCCCTGGTTGGCCACGGTGATGTTGGCGAACTCCTCGGGGGTCCTGAGCTCGCCGAGCGAGCGGACCGTAAACTCGCGATTGGTCGATTCAATACGGCCGGCCGGAATCTCCACGTTGCGACTCCGGATGGCACCCTCCACGTCTTGCACCGTCAGCCCGCGGGCCGCCAGTTCGGTGGGGGACAGCCAGACCCGCATCGAGTACCGGCGCTCCCCACCGATGAACGCCCGACCGACACCGCTGACGGTCTGCAACCGGGTCTTGACGACCCGATCCGCGATGTCGGACAGTTCGAGAAGTGAGTAGTTCTCCCCGGACAACGCCAGCCAGAGGAAGGGCTGCGCGTCGGCATCCTGCTTGGCCACCACAGGCTCCAGAACCTCCCGCGGCAGCTGATTGCGTACTCGGGCCACCTTCTCGCGCACGTCCTGGGCGGAGGTCTCGATGTCGCGTTCCAGCGTGAACTCGAGGGTCACGTTGCTGGATTGCTCGCTACTGGTGCTGGTGATGGTCCGCAGCCCCTCCAGCGTGGCCAGCTCCTCTTCGAGGATATCGGTGACCGCCGACTCCACCACGCGCGGATTGGCGCCCGGCAGGAACGTCGACACCGACACGATCGGCGGATCGATGTCCGGGAACTCGCGGACCGAGAGCCGGGTGTAGCCGATGAGGCCGAAGAGAACCAGGGCCGCACTCATCATGGAAGCGAGAACGGGGCGCCGAATCGAAACGTCTGAGAGAATCATGCTAAAGCATCCTGTGCAGCGGAGGGTTGCGGCGACCACGGACCGATTCGGGTCGTGGGTCTCCGCAATCCTACGGACCCGGGGCGCAGCGAGTTGCGAATCGACGCCGCCCCGGAATGGCCAAGATCCAGACCACTCGATAGCCGTCCAAGTTGTTTAGTAACAACGACTTGGAAGCGTCGTGTCTGGAAGCGATAGCGGCAGGGGAATCGTCATGCGCCGGGCCGGTATCTATTGGGACCCCAAATGTATTCGCCGGGTTACCCCACGGGGAGTCCGAGAACGAAAAAGGCCCGGCGGATCATCCGCCGGGCCCGAACCCGCGTCGCCTTCTCCGATCAGGCCTGGGCCTTGTCCGGGAACCGCGCGTCGATGATCGGTCCGGCGAAGAGCAGGATCATGAAATTGACTAGCACGCCGATCAGCGTCGAGACGAACGCCAATGCGGTCAGGAGCATAGCGGCGCCTGCGCCGGCCAGGAGTATGACGATCAGATCCATGATTGCCTTCCCGGGAAAACCGGAGAGATTGAACGCTCGTACAGTACACATCCCGAGGCTGGCCCGCAATGTCGCAACCCCAACAGAGACGTGGCCGCCTTGTCACCTGCCAGGAGGAGCCATGCGTAGCATCACCTGCCTACTCGCCGCGGCCACCGCTCTGCCGGTCGCCGTCGCTGCCCAGAACGCAGACCCTGACAATGCTGTTTCCGGCGGCGGCAGCGTACCCGACGGCTGGGAGGTCCGCACCGACCGCGGCACCAACGCCGACCAGGTCAGCTTCACAGCCATGGGAGGCGGCTATCACGTCACCCTGGGCCCTCGAACGATCTTCTATCGTCCCAGCGACACCCAGCAGGGCTCATACCGGGTCACGGCCACGCTGATCCAGACCAAGGCCCCCCAACATCCTGAAGCATTCGGTCTGTTCATCGGCGGTAGCGACCTGCAGGGCGATGGTCAGTCCTACAGTTACTTCCTGATCCGTGGCACCGGTCAATTCCTGGTCAAGAACCGGGAGGGGCAGGGCACGTCGTCGGTCAGCGGAGGCTGGGCCGACCATGACGCCATCGTGGCCCAGGACGCGGACGGCAAGGCCACCAACACCCTCTCGGTCGAGGTCGGTTCGGACGTCGTGACGTTCCTGATCAACGGCGAAGAGGTCTACTCCGCCCCGGCCAGCCAGTTTCGGACCGAGGGGATCGCGGGCCTGCGCGCCAACCACAATCTCGATCTCCACATCGACGGATTCACGGTCGAGGGGATCTAGCCGCCGCCGCCGCCATCACGTCGGGGGCTCGGGAGCGGCTGACTCGAGCACCCGACGGGCTGCGCTGCCAACGGTCCTGTCAGCATCCTCGGCCAATCGCTCCAGGGCGATGACGGCGGCACGCGAACCGTGCCGCCCCAGGGCTTCCACCGCGGCCAGTCGCTCCTCATCACCGAACCCCTTGCGGCGCAGCAAGCTCTTTCTGGTCATCGCCATGGTGGTCAGCACGGTCGCCACTTCACTGGAATCGATGCGGCCCAGTGAAGCGATGATCGCCACCCGCACCGCCGGGTCCTGTTCCTCGGACAGGGCTCCAGCCAGGATCATCACCACACCGCCGCCGCCTGCGGCGGCCAACGCCTCAGCGGCAGCGACGCGAACGGACGGATGACGGTCGCTCAAACGCTGCTTGAGGGGCTCCACGGCAGCCGCCGTACCCAACTGACCAATGGCGCGCACGACAGCGAGGCGGACTCGCGCGTCAGGATGCTCCTGCCGATCGAACAACGCCGGTAGCGCCACCGGATCGCCCAGGGCCCCGACGAGGAGAGCGCCGATGCGGGCCTTCTGCCAGCCCGGGTCGTGCAAGAGGGCGTCCGCCATCGGATGGATGTCCGGAATCTTTGGCGCGACCTCGAGCAGGAACTGCTTCGGCCCGACCGATCCCGACTCCTTCAGGGAGTCCACCACGACTTCCCCAGCGTCGCGACCCACCCACTCGAGCACCTCGATGGTCCGGTTCCGCTCCTCAGGGATTCTGACGGCGTGGTCGATGAACGCGTGGAGGATTGGCGCCGTGAGCAACCGGCGTACGGCAATGGCCGTTTCCCCCTTCTTGGTCTCGGGAACCTGGATCGCCAGCTGAACCAGGGACTGGGCAGCATGGAGCGCTTCAGTCCATGCCCCCCGGTCGGCCCCGGATCGAATCGCGGCGGCCAACCTCGTGAATTCTGCGGACGATCCGTCGGACAGCCGCGGCTCCCGGTGCGCGTCCCCATCCGGAGCCACCCACCGGAAGGGCTCGCGGGGAGTCTCTGGGTGGACCACCACTCCATCCCGTTCCCCAGGAGTCACGTGAACGACCATCGACACCTCGACTGGCGGGGATTGGGGAAAGTCCCCTTCGTCCGTGGCCAGGGCCCGGCCCAAGGCGAGCACCTCCTCCATGCTTGCTCCGGCAGATACTTCGACCTTCGCCACGCCGCGGGCGTGCATCCGCGATTCGAGCATGTTGTCCGGCTCCTCGGGCCGGAACACCAGACCGGCCTCCAGGGTCACCGGGCGTTTGGCCACTGACTTCTGGGCCCGCTGGGCGAGTTGCCGGGTCCTGGCGCGGTCCTCCGGTCGGCGGCGGAGATGCTCGACCAGCGATCCAAAAGCCTTCTCGAAGGCCGACTTCCGTGCCACGGTGACCTCGATCTGCGAAGAGGGTTGTTCCCGGAAGGATGGCACCGATCAGACGCATTGAAAAGATGGTCCCGGCAGCTCGTTTGCGCCCGTTCCGCCGGCCCGCTTTCTTGTGGACATGTGGCAGTCCTATGAACCTCAGGGCCTCCCCGAGTTGGCACCGGCCATTCTCCAGGCCGTCGTCACGCTGCTCCTGGTCCTCCTGACCTGGTACCTGTACCGGCGATACCAGAAGCCATACTTCGGTTGGTGGGCCGTTGCCTGGATGGTGTTCACCCTCCGGATCGGCGCCATTCTCTCGTTCCTGAGTACCGGCCGCGCCCACTGGCTGTACTGGCACCAGGTCGCAACAGGTCTCACGGCCCTGGCCCTGCTGTGGGCCGCGTTGGTGTTCTCCCGGCAACTTGCCTGGCGATGGCGTTACCTGCCCATCGTCCTGTTCCCGGTGGTGTGGTCCTACGTGGCCGTGTATCAGCTCGACAATTTCCTGTTGGCAGCCGGGCCGGCCGTCCTTTTCTTGAGCGGCGCGACCTTCTGGACGGGGTTCGTCTTCTGGCGTCATCAGCGACTGGTCGGCGGCACAGGGGTCATGGTCCTGGGGTGGGCCCTGATGTTGTGGGGGATCAACCACCTCAACTACCCGTTCCTGCGGGCCCGCGGCGCTCTCAACCCGTGGAGCTACTACCTCGACATCCTGTTCGAGCTTTCCATCGGGGTCGGGATTCTGCTCGCGGTCCACGACGACCTGCGGCGCGGCCTCCTGGCCATGGCTACACTCTCGGGCGACCTCCAGTCGGGGCGTGACACCGATGACGTCCTGGCTCGGCTCCTGGAGCGCCCCCTGACCCTCCCGGCCGTTTCCGGTACGGCCATGTACATGCGTGACGGTGAAGGCGACGGGCACTTTCTGCGCGGCCGAGGGCTGTGCGTCAACTGGGTCGGTCAGGCTCCGACCGGCTCCGTCGCCGGCGCCATTCGTGGAGTGCTGGAGACCGGCAAGCCACACGTCGTGTCACCTCACGCCGCCCCCGACGCGGCCCACGAGTTCACCGCCCTGCTGACGGTGCTGCGAGGACCGCAGGTGACTGGCGTGTTGGTGCTGGTGGGTGCCGCCCGCGATCCGTTCACCGCCCTGGACGAAGGATTCCTCACGGCGTTGGGACAGCAAGTCGGCGCCGCGCTCGAGAACGCCGACCTGTACCACTCCCTGGAACACCGCAATCGCCAGTTGGCCCGGCTGTCCGCCAGGATGGTGGCCCAGCATGAAGAAGAACGGCGCCGTATCGGACGGGAACTCCACGACGAGACGGCACAGGTCTTCTCAGCCGTGCGGATGGAACTCGGACTCATCCGGCAAGACTCGTCTCCGGACGTTTCCGGGCGACTCGAACATGTTCTGTCCCTTACCGACACGGGCATCCAGAGCATCCGCAACGTGACACAGCGTCTGCGCCCCAGCCTGTTGGATGATCTTGGTCTGATCCCGGCATTGCGTTCTCTGGCGACGGAATTCGAAGAGCGCACCGGCGTCGAGGTCCAGCTCGAGACCCACGGCCAGATGCCGGCGTTGTCGAAGGACGCGGAACTGGCTCTCTTCAGAGCCATGCAGGAAGCGCTGTCGAACGTCATGCGGCACGCCGGCGCAAGCCGGGTCGACATCGCGCTCGGAGCCGATGGAGCCATGGTGGCGTTGGAGGTACGCGACGACGGCCGCGGCGCGCCGGCCGATCCCGCCAGCCGGGGTCCGGATCACATGGGCCTCACGGGCATGCAGGAACGCATCGCGGCCCTGGGCGGGACCGTGACGCTGGAATCCCCCACAGGAGGAGGCTTCCGGGTCAGGGCGGCAATTCCCCTCAACGATGCAGGGTTGGCATGACCAGAGAATCGCAACAGAAGATCAGAGTCGTGGTCGCGGACGACCACTCCGTCGTTCGGCAGGGCATCCGGCACGTCCTGGAAGCGGCGCCCGAGTTCCTGGTCGTCGGCGAGGCGGCATCAGGCACCGAAGTCGAGGCCCTGGTGAGAGACACCGCCCCTGACGTGGTCATCCTCGACGTCAGCATGCCGGGCCTCTCGGGCATCGAAGTCACGGCCATCCTGCGCTCACAGTTCCCGGAGTGCCGGATCCTCATTCTGAGCATGTACGACAACCAGGAGTACGTGCTGGAAGCCGTCCGGGCCGGCGCCCACGGCTATCTCCTGAAGGACACCGCGGCGGACGACCTCGCGTCGGCCATCCGCTCGATCCATGCCGGCGAAGCCTTCTACAGCCCCAGGATTGCCGCCAAGCTGACGGCTGCGGTCAAGGGCGAGTTCAGCGACGGCTCCCCTGCGGGTGAACTGGCGGGCCTGACCGGCCGGGAGCGAGACGTGTTGCGCGGCATCGCGCGGGGACTCACCAACAAGGACATTGCCGCCGAGTTGGGGATCAGTCCGCGAACGGTCGAGACGCACCGCGAGAGCCTCATGCGCAAGCTGGGGATCAGGCATGTGGCCGGACTGACGAAGTTGGCGCTGGAGACAGGGTTGGTGGGGTAGGCTGCAGTCCGAAACGCGGAGGCCGGCCCGCCGCACTGGGAGGGGACCGGCCCGGGATCCACGCTTCGTCTACGAGGACTTCACTTCGATGGTACGGCTCTTGGCCCTCTCCGACTTGGGGAGCCGAACCGAAAGCACGCCGTCCGCCAGGGAAGCCTCGATGCCGTCGGCATCGATCGTGTTGGCCACCGAGAAGCGACGCTCGAAGACGCCGAAGCTCCGCTCCACACGGTGGATCTGGCCGCTCTTCGCGGCGGGCTCCTGGCTCTTCTCCGCCCTGATGGTGAGGGTGTCCTTCTCGAGATTCAGACTCAGGTCCTCCGAACCCACACCGGGCAGCTCCATGCGAAGCGTGACCGCATCGTCGTCTTCGACGATGTCCGTGGCCGGAACCAGCTTGCCGGCACCGGCGGCAACTGCCGGAAACCCGGACAACACGTCATCCGCAACCCGGCTGAGCCGCTGAAATGGGGCAGCCGTGGGAAGACCCAGGCTGCTGCCTCTGGGAATCAGGAACATCGAACTTCCTCCTTACATGGTGAATCGTCGGTTTATGGCATCAGTCGGCATGGGGCGCCGATCGTTGTCGTGCCGTGAAAATGCACCCTCCGTGCCGGTTCAATTACGCCATAATGGCGCACTTTGATGCCGTTGTGGCAGGGACAAGGGCGTCGACTTGGGGTCGCGTAGATGGCCCTATGACCGATCTAGCGCTATATTGCTACATAGTTGACTATTCCAGATTGGACGGCGCAGACACATGAGCGATCTCAACGACCGCACGGCAGCCATGGTCGCGGACCGGTTCAGGGCCCTGGCCGATGCCACCAGGCTGCGGATCCTCAATGCCCTCCGGTCCGGCGAGACGACCGTCGGCCAGTTGGTCTCCATCACGGGGCTGGGGCAGGCCAACGTCTCCAAGCACCTGCAGACGCTGCATCGACAGGGTTTCGTCGAGCGACGGAAGGAAGGGACTTCGACCGTGTACCGTGTCGGGGATCCCGCGGTGTTCGAGTTGTGTGACCTGGTGTGCGGCGGCATCCAGGACCATCTGGACCGTCAGCAGGCGGCCATGCGCGCCGGAGCACCGGCCGGTGGGGAGTGAGCCACTGGAGTCGGTTCGGCTGGACCGCTGGCTGTGGGCGACGAGATTCTACAAGACGCGGCCGCTTGCGGTAGCCGCCATCGATGGCGGGAAGGTCCAGGTCAACGGCAGCCGGGTCAAACGATCGAAGTCGATTCGGATCGGGGATCAGGTGCGTATCCGCCAGGACCCCTTCGAGTATCAGGTGGTCGTGACCGGCCTGGCGGACAAGCGTGGGCCGGCGCGGGTTGCGGCCACGCTCTACACCGAGTCGCAGGAATCGGTAACGCAACGTGAGGAACTGGCCTTCCGGCTCAAGCACGCCGACCCTGGTCTGCCTCACACCCCTGGGCGCCCCAGCAAGAAACAGCGGCGCGACATCCGGCGCTGGAAGGAGCGCTGAGCGCCCGGCGTCCGGCGCCCGTCACCCCTGCGGCAGGTAGATCTCACCCCCCTTGTCGCGGAACTCCGTCGACTTCTCCTCCATGCCGCGCTGCAACGCCTCCTGCTCTCGGGCGTAGTCGCGCACGTCCTGAGTGATCTTCATGGAGCAGAACTTGGGACCGCACATCGAACAGAAGTGCGCCAACTTGGCTCCGTCGGCCGGCAAGGTCTCGTCGTGGAAGCGGCGCGCGGTCACGGGATCGAGGGCCAGATTGAACTGGTCGTCCCAGCGGAATTCGAAGCGCGCCTTCGACAGGGCATCGTCCCAGGCCTGGGCCCTGGGGTGGCCCTTGGCCAGGTCGGCGGCGTGGGCGGCGATCTTGTACGCAATGACACCCGCCTTGACGTCGTCCCGATTGGGCAGGCCCAGGTGCTCCTTGGGCGTGACGTAACAGAGCATCGCCGTTCCGTACCAGCCTATCTGCGCCGCACCGATGGCGCTGGTGATGTGATCGTACCCCGGGGCGATGTCGGTCGTCAGGGGCCCAAGCGTGTAGAACGGCGCCTCTTCGCACCATTCCAGTTGCTTCTCCATGTTTTCCTTGATGAGGTGCATCGGCACGTGGCCGGGCCCTTCGTTCATGACCTGCACGTCGTGTGACCAGGCGACACGATTGAGTTCGCCTTGCGTCCGCAATTCGGCGAACTGGGCCTCGTCGTTGGCATCGGCGATGCTGCCGGGACGGAGGCCATCTCCCAGCGAGAACGACACATCGTACGCCGCCATGATTTCACAGATCTCGGCGAAGTGCGTGTACAGGAAGTTTTCCTGATGATGGGCCAGACACCATTTCGCCAGGATGGACCCGCCGCGCGAAACGATCCCGGTCACCCGGTTGACCGTCATGGGGATGTACCGCAGCAGGACGCCGGCGTGCACCGTGAAGTAGTCGACCCCCTGTTCCGCCTGCTCGATCAAGGTGTCCCGGTACAGCTCCCAGGTCAGTTCCTCGGGTATGCCGTCCACCTTCTCCAGCGCCTGGTAGATCGGCACGGTCCCGATGGGGACGGCCGCATTGCGGATGATCCACTGGCGCGTCTCGTGAATCTGGTTGCCCGTGGACAGGTCCATGACCGTATCGGCGCCCCACAGCGTGGCCCAGCGCAGCTTCTCGACCTCGTCGTCGATCGAGGAGGAGACGATCGAATTGCCGATGTTGGCGTTGATCTTCACCAGGAAATTGCGGCCGATGGCCATCGGCTCGAGCTCCGGGTGATTGATGTTGGCCGGGATGATGGCCCGCCCCCGGGCCACCTCCTCACGCACGAACTCGGGCTCGAGGCCCTCCCGGATGGCGACGTATTCCATCTCTTCGGTCACCTCACCCCGCCGGGCATAGGCCAACTGGGTCACCGGTCCCGTGCTGCGCAGCACGGTTCGGCGCAAACCGTCCGGCATGGAGTGGCCCAGAGTCTGATCGGTGTCCCGGGACTCGACGGCCCTGGCTTGGAGCCACGGCGTCCGGACCGGCGGAAGTCCCGAGCGGACATCGCAACCGGAGGGCCCGCTCGGGTCATAGACCTGGAGCGGCGGCTCGCCCCCCGAGAGCTGGATCTCGCGGACGGGCACCCGGATACCCCGGCTGCCCTCGAGGAACACCTTCCGGGAGTTGGGGAAGGCGTCTTCCAGCGCCGTGGGAGCGGCTTCGGTAGGCGGTGTGAGGATGCTGGTCATGTCTACTCCTGGGATGGATCCCTGAACAAAAAGACCGCCGGCCCAGAGGAGCGGCGGTCGTGGGATGCGCGGCACGTGACGTGGGCCGCGCTCCCTCCGCCGGTCTCAACCGGATCAGGTTCCAAGGGTACGCTCTCAATCCCTGTACGGGATCCCCCTGGCGGCTGTCCAATGCTATGGTAGGGGCCAACACGGGTCAATGAGGAGTTCAGATGCCACGGGTAACCCGGTACTTCCTTCGCTGCGCCATGGTGTTCCTGGTCCTCGCCTTCGCGTTGGGCGTGGCAATGAGGCTTGACCCGGACCTGCGGTTTCTCTGGCCGACCTATCTCCACGTCCTGGTCGTCGGCTGGCTCACGCAGCTGATCTTTGGGGTGGCCTTCTGGTTGTTCCCCCGGGCCAGTCGCGAACGCATGCGGGGCCACGAAGGGCTTATCTGGCTCAGCTTCAGCGCATTGAACGCTGGGTTGCTGCTACGGATCGTGGGGGAACCGTTCGATTTGGGAGCGGCGGACGGCCCGGTGCTGCTCGTCTCGGCAGCGTGCCACCTGGTCGCGGCCCTGTCGTTCATCGCGAACGTGTGGCCTCGGCTCAAGGCCCGCTGATGCCCGGTCCGGCCGTTTTCTTCGTTCGGGCTGCGCTGATGCATCTGGCTGCAGGATCGGTGCTCGGCGCGCTGCTTCTGGCAGCCAAGGGTGGTCTGGCCCTTCCGGCCCTGCTCTATCGGGCCTGGCCGCTCCACAGCGAGATCATGCTGGTTGGATGGGCGGTCCAGCTTGCGGTCGGCGTGGCGTACTGGATCCTCCCCAAGCATTCGCAGCCACCGGTCCGCGGCCCCCTGTGGCCCGTCGTCACCGCCGCCGTTCTCATCAACGCCGGCGTCGCAACGGCGGGACTCGGGCCGCTGCTCGACCTGCCACCGTTGACCCTGTCGGGTCGGGTAGCCGAGGCGGTGGCCGTGGCCTTGTTCGCTGGCACGGCCTGGCCGCGAGTCAAGGCGTTTGGGCGCTAGAAGTCCTTGGCGCGGAATCGTCTCAGGCCGACGAGGAAGGGGATGACGGTCCACGAGACCAACGCCGTCAGGGCCACGGCCTTGCCCAGCGCGCTTCCGAGGAAGCGGTTGAAGACCGCTCCTGTGTAGCCCATCAACGCGGCCACATCGAACTCCAGGAGCAGGAGAATGCGACCGATATCGATGGGATTGAGAAGGCTGAGGACCAACAGCGGCTGCTCCAGCGGATAGCGCCACAGGGAGGCGACCAGGACCAGCAGGATGCCGTCGTAGACCACGGCGGACAGGAGCCAGATCAGGACCGCGACGCCGAACCCCTTGGCCCGGTCCTCGAACTGCACCGCGACCAGGAACGCCAGAGCGACAAAGGCCAGTGTCAGAAGAGCCCCGGTCAGAAGCAACACGGCGAGGGCGCTTCCGAAGCCCGACCAGGGATGCCACAGAAATGGCAAGGCCACACCGACCACGAACCCACCGGCCAGCGGGAAGGCCATGCCACCGAACATGCCGAGGAAGAGCGACGTTCGGTCCACCGGCTGGGCCAGGAGCATCACGATGAACTCCCGAGCGTGATACAGATACATGGTGCCGAACATGATGCTGACCAGGGGGACCAGCAGGAGCACCACGTTCATCATGCTCAGCACGACACGGTCGCCGCTGCCCCCGAAACGAAAGAGGGCGTCGGTCATGACGAGGAACAGCAGGGTGTAGACCAGCACCCAGCGACCCCGCAGCACGTCGCGCAACTGATACCGGAGGATCTTGGCGGTACTTCTCATCGGCCGACCCCGTTCATGAGAGCGGCGATGGCACGCTCCAGCCGATCCTCCCCCGTCACGCGCTGAAGCTCGGCGCGCGGCCCCTGGAACGGGATGCTGCCATCCAGCATGAAGATCACCGAGTCGGTCAACTCTTCCAGTTCACTCATCACGTGACTGCTCAGCAGGACCGACGCCCCAGCGGAACGGCACCGCAGGATCTTGTCCTTGAGAATGCCGCTGGCCACCGGGTCGAGCCCCGCCGTCGGTTCATCGAGAATCAGGAGCGGGGGTCGAAACAGGAAGGCGATGACCGCGTTGAGCTTCTGTCGCGTGCCGCCGGACAGGGTGCGCACCTGCTTGTCGAGCTCGGGGGCGAGGGCGAAGGTGTCCAACAACTCCTCGTCATACTCGGCGCTGGGACCGCGCAGGTGCCGAAGCATGGCGAGCACTTCGCGTCCCGAGAGATTTTCCGGAAAATGACTGGCCTGGGGCATGTAGCCGATGCCCCGGCGGTAGTCAGCGTCCCGGCCGACGGCCAGGCCGTTGACCAGAATGCGGCCCCGGTCAGGCCGTACCATGCCGAGGATGGCCTTGATGAGCGTGGACTTGCCGGCGGCGTTGGGGCCGACCACCGCGGTCACGCGTCCGACCGAGACCATGGCCGAGATGTCGTTCAGCACGTGGAGCGACCCGAACCGCTTCGCCAACCCTTCGATCTCGATGATCGGCGCCGTGGAGGTCACCAAACGAGGACCGCTGGGGCGATCGGCGGCAGCGTCGCCGGGGCGCGGCATCGAGGCGGTCATGAGGCCGGCCATTGCATCAGTGGATGCGCATCCACCAGCGTTTCCGGCGTGAGCACCGGCAGGATGCGTTCGGCGACATCCAGCAAGTCGACGAAGGCGCTCCGCATCAGCACCAGAGCCGGTTGGTAGCGTTCGACCAGAAGCGCAAACAGGCGGACCGGCCGAAACGGCACGTCCCCGTATCCGTCGCGGTCGAGATCGTAGCCCTCATAGGTATCCCAGAAGTTCTCGTTGAACCGGCTGGTGTTCGATCGACTGTTGGTGGCCACGTCGAACGTATTGCCAGAAAACCGATTCCGGAAGAAATCGTTATCGCTGGAGCTGGCCATGATCTTGATGGCCCACCCGTTGGCCACAAACTCGTTGTGGCGCACCATGAGCCGGACCGCACCATCGGCGTGCAGCGCGGTGCTGTTCCCCCGGAACACGTTGCGTTCCATGCGGCTGTCGGTGATGTCCTTCAACAACAAGCCGAAGGCCGCCGACCCCCAATTGTCCTCGAAGTGGTTGCCGGTCATGGTCACCTGCTTGGTATACATGACCGCCACCCCCGAACCGTTCCGGATGAACCGGTTGTCGACGTACTCACACCGGTGGGAAAACATGAAGTGGAGACCGTAGCGCATGTTGTCCCGGCTTACGTTCCGGCGGACAACCGCATCGGTGACGAATTCGAAGTACAAGCCATCCCGGTGACCGGTCAACTCGTTGTCTTCGATGAGGACATCCGATGAACTCCAGAGGTGGATGGCGTTCCCCGACCTCGTTTCGCTGGCCTTGCGTCCGGTGGCCCGATTGCGGCGGATGATGCACCCCTTCGACTTGGCCAGATAGATGCCGAAGAACGCGTCCTCGATCGTGTTGTCTTCCACCAGACAGCCTGTGACCTCCTGGAACTTCAGGGCCGCGCGGTCGTCGACGTAACTGGTCGCCACATGCCGGATGGTGAGACCCCGGATGGTGACGCTGTCCGCGGTGATGAGCAGGACGTCCTCGGCTTCGGTGCCGTCGAGAATGGCACCGGGCCGTCCTTCGATGGTGACGGGAATCGAAACGATCACCGTCGGTTCCCGGTAGATGCCCGGACCGACGATGATGTGACTGCCCGGCGCCGCCTGGGCGAGCGCCGCACCGAGGGTGGGAACGGGGCCATCGGGCGACACCTCGATCGTCTGGGCGGCGGCGGGCGCTACCAGCGCCGCCGTGATCCACCCCCAGCCCCACACCAGCCTCATGACCTGGTCACCAACTCCGGGAGCGTGTCAATGCCGGCCAACACACCGGCCCAGTCGAGCAGCGTCCCGCCGATCTGCATCCGCATGCTGTCGGCGACGGAGGCCGACCGGAACGCGGCGAGCCCGCTGGCCATCGGGGTGCGCAACCGGTCGCTCCGTAGGAACACCGCGTCATGGACCTGGAGGCGCTCTTCGGGCTCCAGGAACCGATGGACCCAGAGCCCGTGGATCTGGGTCTGCGGGGTTTCGGCGGCGAACTCCGCCAGCTCCCCGATGTCGTCGAACACGAACACCTTGCCCGTGACGGTGACCAGCTGTCCCGCGAAGGCCGGATCGGTGATGGTCATGTGACACCCGTCGCAGAGATCCTGTCCATAGTGGATCGCACGGGGCTCAGGGGCCCCGCAGGCGCCAAGTCCCCAGACCAGCAGCACCATCATGGCGTGCTTGATCACGCCTAGGTCTCGCTCCTGGCGCCGGCCTTCGCGGACCGGAACTCCGAGATGGCCACCAGGGCGCCGATTGCCACAGAGACCATGGCCGCGAGTCCACCGATGCCGGGCCAGGCCGAGGCGGTGAAGTTGAGGAGCTGTTTGTTGCCGAGAATCGGTGGCTGGTAGGTCATGCCCGGCACCTTGATCGCGGCCGTGGGGTCGAGGTTGTGCCCGTAGTCATAGCCCCAGAGCCAGAAGTCGACCAGGCCCGCGACCGCCCCGATCAGAAAGACGCCGATCCACAGGTAGAGCAGGGCGCGTCTGCCGGTCGCGGCGACGAGCAGCCCACCGACCATCATGACGACGACGAAGACCGGCATGAACCGCAGTTCCGGAATCGAGTCCGGCTCGATGGTCTTCATGCCGATGTAGTGGTTCAACCCGTTGATCTTCTGCAGGTCATGCGGGGTCTTCATGCCCGTGATATCACTGACCCCGATCAGCAGGCCGATGCCCTCCGGATACTGCGGGGCCCCGAGTTCGATGCGCCACAGGGGAAACAAGAACACCAATCCTAGGAGCACCGACGCTGTCCCGATCAGGATCCGCGATGACCGTCGCATGAAGATTCCTTTATGGTGCTGGGCGAAGAACGGGGGGTGAAGCTCACCCCCCGTTCGGTTTGCCTCGCGTATTGTGTTACGGCGTGTTGTAGGCAATCGGCACGTTCGAGCCTCGTGGCGAGACCCGGGCGTACCCCTGCATCTCCTGGTGCAGTGCCGAACAGAAGTCAGTGCAATAGAACGGATAGACCCCGACCCGCGTGGGCACCCAGACCAGCGTCCGCGTCTCGCCCGGCATGACCAGCAGCTCCGAGGTATTGGCCCCGGTCACGGCGAAGCCGTGTGGCACGTCCCAGTCCTGCTCGAGGTTGGTCACGTGGAAGAAGACCGAATCGCCCACCTGCAGGCCTTCGATGTTGTCGGGCATGAAGTGGGTTCTGATGGTCGTCATGTACACGTGGACGTTGCGGCCATCGCGCTCGACCCGTGCGTCGGCCTCACTCAGGGCGGCGTACGGATGGTGGTTCTCGTCGAGTGGATAGATCTGGACCTGTTGATCCACGATCAACGATGCCGCCAGAGCCTGCGCGTAGTGTGGCTCACCCACGGTCGGGAAATCGAGCAGGAGGCGCATCTTGTCGCCGGTGATGTCGATCAACTGCGCGGAGTGCGTCAGCTCCGGACCCGTGGGGAGGTAGCGATCCTTGGTGGTCTTGTTGAGCGCCACCACGTACTTGCCCCACGGTTCCCGGGTGTCCCCTCCGGGGATCGACAGATGCCCGATGGAGTAGTACGCCGGAATCCGATCGACCACCTCGAACGTCTCGAGGCTCCACTTGACGATTTCCGAAGAAATGAAGGCGCTGGTGTAGGCATAGCCCTGACCGTCGAACTCGGTGTGGAGCGGCCCCAGACCCGGGTTCTCCACTTCACCGGCCACGATCGATTCGTAGCGCAGGATGGGAATACCGTCGACTTCACCGATGAAGTCTTCGCCTTCGATGGCCTGCAGCATCTTGTCGAACGAGTGTACGGGGATGACGGTGGCCAGCTTGCCGCCGCCCACGATCAACGTGCCCGTTGGATCGACGTCCACGCCATGCGGGGATTTCGGCGTCGGGAGGAAATAGACCATCCCCTCACAGGTGGCCGGCGTCACGACGGTGACGTTCGTCATCTGGTCCGAGACCGCGATGTGGGCATCATTGAAATAGTTGTGCCGGTAGGTGGACTGCCACGTCTCACCCTGGTCCGCTGCCACGCACTCCTCGGCGCGCATCCAGTTGACCGCGGCGATGTAGTCTTTGTCGTTCTGTGATGCGTTGACCTCCAGCAGCGTATTGGCCTGTTCGCTGTTGTAGGACGTGAAGAACGACCAGCCGTGTGACGGTCCCTTGCCCGAATGGGACAGGTCGTAGTTGTACCCCGGCACCAGGATCTGGAACGCCAGATTCATGCGCCCGTTGTCGTCGACCTTGACGAAGGACAGCATGCCGGAGAACTCCTCGGCATAGGAATCGATGGACACATCGGCTTGCGGGGTGGGGACGCTGAAGCGCGTCGCAGCCACCGTGTACTCGGTGTTCTGGGTCACGAACGGCGAGGCATGGTTGCCGGCCGAATTGGGGATCTCGATGATCTCGACCGTTTCGAAGGTCGAGAGATCGATCCTGGCGATCCGCGGCGTATTGTTCTCGTTGATGAAGATCCACCGCCCATCGACCAGACCATCCGTCTGCGACAATTCCGGATGATGGGAATCTCCCCACGGCACGAATCCATAACTCGTCTCGAGCATGGCCTTCGTCTCTTCATTGTATCCCCAGCCATTCTCCGCCCACTGCGAGAACACCGGGACCTGCCGGAACAAGCGGCCGGACGGAAGTCCATAGACCCCCAACTGGCCACTGAACCCGCCGGACGTGAAGAAATAGAACTCATCATACTCGCCGGGTGGTACATAGACGGCGGACGCGGCATCCCCCGTCCCGCCGACCGTCGAGCCGCCACAGCCGACCCATACCAGGGCGACCGCGCCCAAGAGCCCGGTCAGCACCCCACTCACGAATCTCGTCGAACGTGTCATGGCCTACCTCCAGCGAACCGAATCATCGGTCACCTTGTGAAAAGTGAAAACGAGTTGGTCAATCAATCGCTGCCATCGGCCGCGGTACGCAGGTACTCGACGACGGCCCGCGCCTCCTCCGGCGTGACGTTCTGGTCAGGCATGAAGGAGAGGTACTCCGCCAGGAGGGCCTTGGCCTCCGGGTGGCGCTCGTACATCTCTTTCGGGTTCAGAATCATGTTCATGATGTAGGTGGCCGAGCGCTGGGTGGTCGCATCTCCCAGCGGTGGGCCCACATAGCGCTCTGCCAGCTTGTGACAGGCCGAGCACTTGGTCGTGAAGACCGCTTCACCGGCTTCGGCCATCTCAGGGTCGAGATCGCCGAGTTCCACGATTTCGGTGATGGGGCCGATGCCGTGCTCCACCTGGAACGCCGTCAGTTCCGCCTCGGCGTCCCCGCCGGTGGCTCCATTCGACCCGTTGGCGCCATCGTCCGCCGCGCCGCCGCAGGCAACCCCGCCCAGGAGAAACAACAGGGCCATGACTCCGGCAGGGGTCCGTGCTCTGGTCGTCGCCATGAGGAGCCTTCCATTGTGGTATAAGATGACTTGTTCATGTGATTATCCACATTAGACACATCGCCTAATGTGAAGTAGCGTCAATCTAGGACTAGGTTCTCTTGTCTAGCGTGAAGCCATCGTGAAGACCGCTTCACTGTTCTCCGCCAACGATGAAGCCTCTGCCCGGCCCGGGTCGCATGCTGTATGTTATTGTCCATCATTGTCTTGTGACCTTGTGAGCCGACACGCATGGACCGCAGCGCCACCCCATCGATCCCGTCCTGCCCCGCGGAAATCCTGGCAACCCCTGGCCAGCGGATCGTGATCGCGCACCGCGGCTCCTCGGCCAAGGCACCGGAGAACAGCGTCGCCGCCATGCAGTTGGCCCTCGTAGACGGTGCCGACGCGGTCGAGATGGATGTCAGGGTTGCCGGGGATGGCGTGCCGGTCATCATCCACGATGCGACGACTGGAAGGACCTGTAACGAAGACCTCGAGGTCGCCGCGACCGACCATGGCAGGCTGACCGCGCTCGACGCCGGCACCCGTTCCTCCATGAGCGAGGGTACCGAGCGCGGCATCCCCACCCTCGCCGACGTTCTGGAGCGTTTTCCATCGGTGCCGATCCTGCTGGAACTCAAGACCGCTGCGGGCCAGACCGAAGTCCGCCGGATCCTCGACCACTACGGAGCCCAGGAGCACGTCATGGTCGCCTCGTCGATCCATGCTGCCTTGCGAAGCTTCCAGGACGGCGTCTACCGGCGAGCAGCTTCCCGGAGGGAGATCGGCTGGTGGTACTTCGCCTCGCTGGCGGGCCGGCGGCCACACGGCCCCGGTTATCAGGCCATTTCCATCCCACCCCGGAGCGGCGTGCTGGCGTTGACGGGGCGACGCCCTCTGTCGACTGCCGCACGGGCCGGGCTCCCCATCCACGTGTGGACCGTCGACGACCCGGTCCAGGCGCAATGGCTGTGGCAGCAAGGCGTGACCGGCATCATCACCAACGCGCCCGACCGACTCGTCGCGCTGCGAGACGCCGCCGATCATGATGACCGGTAAGGCACTGGCCACTCCGCCGTGGGCCCGGGCGTCTGACCAGGAGTTGCTGGCGCTGCGATTCGCCGACCTGGAGCTGGTCGCACCGGGACCGTTTCTCGAGGGATGCATAGCCAAGGTGTTCGGGGAGCTCGAGGCCCGCGGGCTCAGGCTCAAACCGAGTGTGTGGCTCTCGGACGAATGGTTCTCTCCAGATGGCATTGCCGGCATCGCCGTGCCATTCTATCTGTCGCACCCGCGGCTCATCCGTCTGGAACGGCGGATGATGCATCGGGCGGAGGGCGCCGCCCGAGCCGAATGCCTGCGGCTCATTCGCCACGAAGTTGGACACGCGGTGCAGCACGCCTACCACCTGGAGCGGCAGCGAGGCTGGCGTACGGTATTCGGACGATCCTCGACACCCTATCCAACCCGCTACCGGCCCGACCCTTCCAGCTGGGATTACGTCCATCACCTCGGTGACTGGTACGCCCAATGCCACCCTGACGAAGACTTCGCGGAGACCTTCGCGGTCTGGCTGCGACCGCGCTCCGGCTGGCGACATCGCTACGCCGGCTGGCCTGCCCTGGGGAAACTGCTGTACGTTGAAGACCTCATGCGTGAGTTGGCCGCGATGCCGGTGCCGCGCGCCCGTCGCCGCCAGATCGATCCGGTCGGGCGACTGACCAGAACGCTGGGAGATCATTATCGGGAACGGCGGCGACGCTTCCGACTGCACCGGCCGAGTCAACTCGATGGACCGTTGCGACAAGTGCTGGGGGACGGCCCGGCGCGGCGGCGCGGCACTACGGTGCTGCGCGCGGTTCGCCGCGATGTCGAGGCGGCGGTGGACCCCACTACTCCCGTGGCGTCCTACGCGTTCGCCATGACGTACGACGACCTCGTCTCCCGAGCCTCGGTGCTCGATGTGCGGACGTCACGGTCCGCAGCATCCACGGTGACTGATCTCGCGCGGTTTCTCCGGCGCCATGTCCGGGCCCTGCTGCGCGACCCTTCGACGCGGGAGTGGATACCGCTATGACCCGACGTCGCATTCTGGTGTTGATGCATCCCGACCTGGTGCCGCCCAAGAGCCGGTCGGGCTACAGCGAGCAGGAGATCAACGTCTGGAAGACCGAGTACGACGTGGTCACCACCCTCCGGCGCTTGGGGCACGACGTGCGACCCCTTGGCGCGCAGGAAGACCTGCTCGCCATCCGCACCGCGGTTCTCACCTGGCGGCCCCACATCGTGTTCAATCTGTTGGAGGAATTTCACGGACAGGCGTTGTACGACCACCATGTCGTCAGCTACCTGGAACTGCTGCGCGTCCCGTATACGGGGAACAACCCACGCGGCCTGGTGTTGACACGGGACAAAGCCCAGGCCAAGAAGATCCTGATGTACCACGGGATTCGCGTTCCAGGGTTCTTGGTGGTCCCGCGCGGCCGTCCTGGTCGGCTGCCCCGCCACCTGCAATATCCCGTGATCGTCAAGAGCCTGGTGGAACACGCGTCGTACGGGATCTCCGCCGCATCGGTGGTCCGACGTGACTCCGCGCTTGCCACCCGTGTGGCCTACGTACACGACCGCGTCGGCACGGATGCCATCGTCGAGGAGTACATCGCGGGGCGTGAATTGTACGTCGGGGTCATCGGCAACCGTCAGCTTACGGTGTTCCCACCCTGGGAACTCCTGTTCGAGCGGATGCCTGAGACCATGCCACGCATCGCGACTGAGAAGGTCAAGCACGATACCGACACTCAGGCCAAGTGGGGCATCTACCAGCAGCCCGCGGCAGGCTTGTCACCCTCCCAGGTCGAGCACATCCAGCAGGCCTGCCGGACCATCTACCGGTCGCTCGAGCTCGAGGGATATGCTCGTATCGACTTTCGCCTGCGAGAGGACGGGACACTGTTCTTCCTGGAGGCCAACCCCAATCCGGAGATCGCGCGCCGGGAGGAGTTTGCGTCGGCCGCCTCGCACATCGGGATGGGGTACGCCCAGTTGTTGCAGAAGATCCTGAACCTGGGCCTTCGACGCGGCCAGTAGTACGATGGCGCGGGGTCGCTTGCAGCCACGCGCGGTTTCTTGAATACTGAACGACTCTGCCCACGGGCATCTCCCTGGAGGCTCCATGGTTGACCGCCGATCGTTCGTCGCTTCCCTGACCGGCGCTGCAATGGCGTTGCCCCCGTTCCGGGCTGACGCCATCGCCCAGGTCCTTCGTGCCGGCGAGATCGCCGGCCATCGGAGGCCCGAAGACGTCGCCGACGATGAGGAGTACTGGAGCCACATCCAGCGCGCGTTCGATGCCGACCGAACCCTGGTCAACCTCAACAATGGCGGCGTGTGCCCAACCCCGACGCACGTCCTCGAAGCCATGATCAGGGATCTGGAATTTAGCAACGCGGTGCCGGTGGAGAACATGTGGCGGGTGCTCGAACCCCGGGTCGAGTACGTGCGGCAGGAGTTGGCCCTGGATTTCGGATGCGACCCCGAGGAAATGGCCATCACCCGGAATGCGTCCGAGGCGATGGAGATCATGATCTTCGGCCTCGACCTGGAGCCGGGTGACGAGGTGATCGTCACCAACCAGAACTACCCGCGCATGATCACCGGGTGGCGTCAGCGAGCCCGCCGCGAGGGCATCGTGGTCAAGGAGGTTTCGTTCTCCGTCCCCCCGCCATCCATGGAACACATCGTACAGCGCTACGCCGAGGCCATTACCCCGAGGACCAGAGTGATCGAGGTCACCCACATCACCAATCTGTCGGGGCAGATCATGCCGGTCCGGGAGATCGTATCTCTGGCCAAACCCAGGGGTATCGAGGTCTTCGTAGACGGCGCCCACGCCTACGCCCACTTCCCGTTCGCCCGTGAGAGTCTGGATTGCGATTACTACGGCACCAGCCTGCACAAGTGGCTTCTGGCGCCGGTCGGCACGGGCTTCCTTTACGTTCGCAAGGACAAACAAGGGTCCCTGTGGCCGTTGATGGCGGCACCAGAAACGATGGACGACAACATCCGGAAATACGAGGAGATCGGGACGCACCCGGCGGCCAACCACAACGCCATCGCTGCCGCGCTCGCCTTCCACCAGGGGATCGGGGCGGAGCGCAAGATCGCCCGCCTGCGATACTTGCGGGACCGCTGGGCCAAGCCGCTCTTAGAGGAAAGCGACCGCGTGACGTTGTTGACCCCGCTCGATTCGCCTCACAGCGGCGCCATCGGTCTGGTCGACGTCGAGGGCTTCGACATGGGTGAGTTGGGATCCTGGCTGCGGCGCCGTCACGGTATCATCATCGTGCCGATCGTCCACCCGGAATTCCAGGGGCTCCGGGTCACTCCGAACGTGTACACGACACCGGAGGAGGTCGATCGATTCGCCGAGGCCATCCGCGAGGCGATCCACATGGGAATCGGTTGAATGCCGAGGGCCAGTCCCTTTGCCGGGGCGAGCCCTCTGCCTACCTTAAGACTGGTGGTACACCTGCCTTCCGGAAGTCAGACCTGCGTCGAGGGGACCGTGGCATGCACCCGTGTCCACCTGAACACCGCGCTGTGACTTTCACGCTACCGTGAAGCAGCCTGAGGCCTCTCAGCAGCCCCAGACCCTGTCCCGGGAACTGTCGGTGTTCCTGGTGCAATTCTCGATCAGTCTCCACAAGGTCGGCGCCTACCCCGCCAACCATCCCGTCGTGACCGAATCCGTCGAGTCGATGTACAGCAAGCTGGTGCCGTTGCTGGCAGAGCGCGGCCTGCTCACCCTGGGCGTCGCTCGCAACCAGCTCATCGTTGAGGGCACGGCCACCGACCCTGACAGTGCGGTCCTCGCGGACCTGGCGGAGCGTCTCCATCGCCATCAGATCGGCGCCCTGCGGCTGCTCGAGGGTCTGTCCGGCCAGGAGCTGCACGACCTTCTCACACTGTTGAGTTCCGAATCCGGTCGCGACGAGGTGCCCCTGGGGTTGCGACCCAAGGATGAAATCGATCGCTGGCACCACATTGAGGTCGTGCCGCTGACCTTTGAGGAACTCCAGCTGTCGGATAGCGAATCCGACCAGGACCATCCGGGGGCGGGCGGGCAACAGTCCCAACTATGGCTTGGCCTGGCGGCGGCGGCGATGCGTGTCGATGTGCCTGAAGACGACCTCCAGGACGGCCCATCGCTCGCGGCGGAGGACATCGCAGCCGCGATTGCCGAGAACCGGGATGACCACAGCTACGACCGGGTCATCGTCGGCTACCTGAGTCAACTGGGCCATGAGCTCAAACTGCGGAGCGGTGCCGAAGCCAAGCGCCTGCACGAGCAGGTGACCCAGCTCCTTCAGTCCCTCGACTACTCCACGCTCAAGCGGCTGCTGGAGGTGGGCGGGGATCGCAAGGTCCGGAACCGCATGTTGGAGGACTTCTCGGCCAGTCTCCCCGTGCAGGCGGTCCTGGATCTGGTCAAGGCCGCGGCCGACGCCGACGAACAGAACATTTCCCACTCATTGATTCGCATGCTGTCCAAGCTGGCTGACCATGCCGACGCCAGCCACGGCCTGATCGGCCCACACGCCGACGATGGTTTTCGTGACTCTATCCAGGCATTGCTCGACGGTTGGAACCTGGAAGACCCCAATCCGGAGACCTACACCGAAGTGTTGCAGCATCTGTCCCTGGCCGAGACCGGCGACGGACCGGGTGAGGACACGCAGGTAATCGATCTCGGCGAGGAAGCGGTCCGGATCGTTCAAATGGGTCTGGAGCTGGATGCCGTCGGCCTGACCGTGACCCACGCCGTGGACACCATGCTCGAGGAAGGCCGGTTCACAGAACTCCTGGAGTTGGTGGACGGCGCCCCCGAGGCATCCTCCGGTTCGGCAGCCATCTGGGAGTACCTGGCGTCCCCGGAGCGCGTCCGGATGCTCCTGGCCCAGGATGAACAGGACATCGAGGGCGTGCAGCGGGTCCTCGAGCGCCTGGGGGCCGAGGCGACCGAGCCGCTCATCAACGCTCTCGCCTCAGCCAAGTCTCGCGCCATGCGCCACCGCCTGTTGAGCACCCTGACGGCGTTGGGCAGCGGGGTCGGACCGATCGCCATGGCGCACCTCCCGGAGGCCGAGTGGTTCGTCCAGCGCAACCTCCTCATCCTGATCGGCTCGTTGACCGACTGGCCCGAGGGATTTACCCCGGAACCCTACGCTGCCAACTCCGACGCCCGGGTGCGTCGGGAGGCGGTCAAGCTCATGCTGCAGTCAAAGGACCTGTCCATGCGTGACGAAGGCATCCAGTTGGGACTGGCCGACGACGACGAGTCGATCGTTCGGATGGCTCTTACCACCGCGATCAACGGCTGCCCCCAGCCTGCGCAACGACGGGCCATGGACCTCATGGATGACGACGACGGCGATATTCGCGTTCTGGCCACGCGGGTCGTGGGCACATTCGGATCCACCCGGGCGCGAGAAGTCCTGATCCAGCGTACTCTCGGGAAACGCCGCTGGTGGCAGCGACGCCCGCGGCTGGCCACTCCCGATCCGGAAATGCTTACGGCCCTGTCGGCCCTCGCAACCCACTGGGCAGAGGACGCCAGCGCCGCCGACATTCTCGATCTGGCGCGCCGCAGTGGCAACCAGGACGTCGTTGCTGCGGTGGGCGACGCATGAGCGACCCCATTCGCTTCTTGCTGTCGATGGGGCACGTGCTGTCCGCGATGTCGCTGTACGACCGGGGACACCCCGCCCGTGAGCGCGCGCTGGACGATTCCTTCGAACACCTCCTGGAACTGATCGGCGATCACAGCGAGCGGGAATTCACATTCGTCGATCGTGAGGTGGTGTTCCACCGTCAGGTCCTCCGGGACCTGAAGGATTGGGAGTGGGCCGCGCGTCTGGCCGGTGTAGGAATCGAGCGGGTCGAATTCGACGACGCGGTCGTTCGGGAGGACTACGAGGAGTTCTTGCGGGACGCGTTTCACCGCTTCAAGGGAGATGGGTTCGACACGACGGAAGCACGATACATGCGCCGCACCGGCATCCGGTACGGGCCCATCGCGGTGGAACAGAAGATCGACGAAGCCGCGGAACTCATTGCTTCCACCGCGACGATCGCCTATTCGCTCCAGGACGACGTCGAGACGATCGAATGGATGCATCAGCAGGTCCAGGAGCGGGGCAACCTGCCACTCCTCGAAGCCGAGACGGTGGTGCGTTCGCTGTCCACGGCGATGCACAGCCAGAAGGAGATCATCCTCCCGCTTCTTCAATTGAAGGAATTCGATCAGTACACCACGACCCATGCGACCAACGTGGCGGTGCTGACGATGGCGCTCGCGGAATACGTCGGCCTCCATGGCCGGGACGTCCGGGCCATGGGCGTCGCCGGATTGCTGCACGATCTGGGCAAAGTCCGGATCCCCAAGGAAATCCTGGTCAAGCCGGGTGCCTTCACGGACGAAGAGCGCAAGGTGATGCAACGGCACCCGGACGAGGGCGCCCGGATCATCATGGGCCGGGACGTCCGACTCGAGGTGCCGGCCATCGTGGCCTACGAACACCACATCATGTTGAACGGTGGCGGGTACCCGTCGATGCATTACCAACGCCCCACGCACATCGCCAGCCGACTGGTGCATATCTGCGACGTCTACGACGCGCTATGCACCAACCGTCCTTACCGCGACGCCTGGTCGTCCGAGAAGGCGCTCCTGCTCATCGAAGAGCAGAGTGGCGCAGACTTTGACCCCCACTTTGCGCGTCCCTTCCTCGCCATGATGCGGGAACACCGGACTCAACCCGTGCGTTTCGCCAATCCGGTGGTAACAGCTGCCTGAAGCGCCCGCTCGACGCCCGACACGCCGGTGAACCGACTCGTGCATTCACCACGCCCACGGTGCCGACTCGCCTGGCCCGGGGTCGCCAGGGGAATGTCCCTGGCGATTCTGACATCCTCGGTCGCCGGCGCTCAGGACTCTGGGGCAGCGGCCGTGGCGTCTGCCTCTCTCGATCACGTGCCGGTCGCCGTCACCGACCTGGAAGAAGCATCGGAACGGTACCGTCAGCTGGGGTTCACCCTCCAGACCGGTCGGGTCCACCCAAACACCATCGAGAACGCCTTCGTGAAATTTCGGGACGGCACGATGCTGGAACTGATCAGTGCCAGCGAACCGCGCGACAGCCTGGCCCGGTGGTACCTGAATCTCCTCAAGTCCCGCGAAGGGGCCGCGTTCGTATCGCTCCGAACCGACGACATGACGGCCGTCCTCCGGCACCTGGAGTCCGCCGGGTTTCGAATGGAAGATTCCGGCCCGAATTCGAAGGCGTTCCGTACCGCCGCGCTCGACGAGGCCGAACCGCTCCGGAGACTGTTTTTCATCCAGTATCTGAACCCGGCGCCCGCCACGGCGGCCAGCGTGCGGCACGACAATACCGCGCTCGGGGTGCGTTCCGTCTGGATTGCGACCCATGATCTGGCCCAGGACACTGACCGGATGGCCACTCTCGGATTGCGGCCGGGAGATGTCGTCCCGTTTCAAGCCGTCGACGGGCTGGGCCGAGCCTTCCCACTCGACGTGGGCAGTCTGGTCCTCGTGGCGCCAACGAAGGTAGCCGGCTGGACCGCGGAGTTCATCGAGACCTGGGGCCCCGGCATCATGGGGATCACACTGGCAGTGGGGGATGTGGACCAGGCGGCCAGCACCATTCAGCAGAGGACCGGACGCCGCTACCAGATCCGGTCCCTGGCAGGCAGGGGGCGGGCCATCCTGGTACCGCCCGGTCTGAGTCATGGCGTATGGATCGAGATGCTGGAACCCGAGCGCACTGAATGACCGGAGTCTGCATGTGAACGAGCAACCTGAGGGGCGCCCCGACATTCCCCGAGTGGGCGCGGTGGCGCCCGACTTCGTGCTCCCCAACACCAGTCGCGAGATGCGCCGCCTCGACGACCTCGTGGCGAACCGTCCAGTCATCGTGGTGTTCTATCGCGGCTACTGGTGACCCTTCTGCGTCCGCCAGTTGGCGGACTTCCGTGACCACGCCACAGCCGTCGCCAACGCCGGATTCGATATGGTGGGCATATCGGTGGACCCGCTCCCTGCCACGGCCCTGCTACAGGCGGAGTTGTTCATCCCGTACGATCTCCTGAGCGACCTGGACAAGTCGGTCATATCGGCATGGGATCTCCTCAACGCCAAGGAGCGGGACGGCGTTCCGGTTCCAGCGGTATTCGCCATCGGCCCGGGCCGGGTCGTCCTGGCCCGATCGATTGACAGCATGACCCGGCAAGTCGGTCCTGAGGCGTTTCTGGCGTCGATCCAACCAGGCATTGCGACCACGCCGAAGCGGCGCCTGGTGATTCCTCGAGTGCTGGAATTCTTACGCCTCACGCGTCGGGTGACCAGGGGGGCATCCGGCTCCTAGACCATCAGGCCGTGGCACCCACCCGACCATGGACGATCAGATGCCTGTCGCCGACGCTTTGGGCCTGAAGACCGCCCAATCCCATACCCGCCAACTGACGCTCCACCTCATCCACGCGGTAGGCCGCGGCCAGTGAATTCGCGAAGTCCTGCCGCAGGACGGCGGGCTCGTCCGCGGCGTGCCGATCGACGAGCTGTTCCACCGTCTCTCGATCCTCCGGTCGCCGCAGGTCCATGACGAACACGTATCCCCCCGGGCGAGTCCACCTGAGGACCGAGGACCACAGCACCGCCGGGTCGTGCAGGTGATGGAGCAGACTGTTGCTCACCACGAGATCGTAGTGCGCTCGTGGTAGTGTGCAGTCGGGCAGCAGCCCGGCGTAGAGGGTCACCCGGTCCGTCACGTCCGGATGGCGCGCGGCGATGATGGCCCCGGCCTCCAACATGGCCGCGGACCCGTCGACCCCATGGACCTGAAGCGCAGGAGCAATTCGGGCCAGGCGGTACGAGATGTCCCCAGGCCCACAACCAAGATCGAGGGCTGCACCACTGAAGGCTGCCTCCGGAAGCAGCTCCACCATCAGGTCGATCATCCGGCTGTGGGATTCTTCGAAGTCCGCACGGGCGTAGGCCTCTGCCTGGCCCTGCTCGGTCATGAGTTCGGGTTCGGGGATGCGTTTCATGGTGTCCTCTCCGATTCGCCGTAACACGTTATCACTACAGAATGTACGGTCAGGCCTCCCGGGGTAGCGCCAGAAATGTGCGCTGGAACACATCACCCCCGACCGTCCCTCCCTAGGGTATACCAGACCACGGCTAGGCGACACCTACTTCGTCGGGAGCGATCGCATGGTGGAAGTCCAAAATGCCCGGTTCACGACCGATGAATGGCAGACGCTGCAATTCGCATTGTTGCGGGTGTACTTCCGTGTGGCACAAGTCGACGGCGTCATCGATCAGCGGGAGCGCGGCGCGTTGTTCGACCTCCTGACCGAGGTCAACTGCTCCAGTCCAGTGATGGCAGAGATCCTCCGGTCCATCGAAGGAGACTTTCCTGCGGTGTTTACGGCGTTCCTGCAGGACGACCGTGATTTCGCCACCTCCATGCAACAGACGCGCATTCTGTTGCTCGGCAAACTGCCTTCAGGAGAGGCCCGCCATTTCGTCGCCGATCTCACTCAGCTGGCCGGCCACGTGGCGAACAGCTCGGCGACCGAGGTCTTCGACTCGCACAACATCAGCTCCGCGGAGGCCGAGGTCGTCCAGAGCGTGTCCCAGTTGTTGGAGAAGGCCTGAGCCGTTCGCGGGCGCGCCACCGATTGCATCCGGCAGGCAAGGACCTGCAGAGAGTCTGGCGATCCGCCCCGGACCGCCGCCCCGAGCGCCATCCAGCCGGACATCTAACACCATGCACGACAACAACTTGTCGTGCGCTCCCACTCCCAGGGTCGCTGGCGCAATTCGTGCCTCTATCATCGGGGTCTGCGTACTCCGGATGAGAGACTGATGCCCCGTCGCCAAGACATCCCTCGCACCAGCATGTTCACCAGCCTCATCAAGTGGATGGCGCTTGGCCTGACGTCGAGCGCCGCCATGGTGTCGTTTCTTTCGGACTCCGATGCGATCGGGTTGTTCGGATGGTTCGCGTCGGAAGGGCTGTCCCTGTCGGACTACGTCGTTCGCGATGTCCGACTGGCGCCGGCCGCCGACACGACCTACGCCATCGGCGACTCGGTTCACCTCGCCGCCACGGTCACCGACAAACGCGGCAGTGCCATCTTCGGCGCCACGGTCGTGTGGTCGAGTCTCGATCCCACGGTTGCGTCCGTTGACTCCAGCGGCCACATCGTCACTCGCGGTCCCGGTCGGGTCGGGATCGTCGCTCAGGTGAGGGAGTATGCCGACACCGCTTGGTTGACCTCCTCGCAGCGTCTGGCGGGGATCAAAATCGACATCGACAGTTCGTTTGCCGTGCCCGAACAGGAGCAACGCACCTTGTTCGCCATGGCGGTGGACGCGCGGCGCCACGAGATCCTGGGAGAACCGGTGACGTGGACCTCGTCCGACCAGTCGGTCTTGCACATCGACTCGCTCGGCACGGCCACCGGAAAGGTCCCGGGCCGGGTCACGGTGACCGCCTCCGCTCGAGCCTTTCAAGCGTCGGCCGAGATTCGTGTCGTCCCCGCAGCTGGAGGCATCGCGCTGGTGGGACAGACCCAGCGGGGCCCCGCGGGGATGGCGCTCCGTGAACCGATCGCCGTCAGGGTGTGGACCCGGGGTGGGACGCCGCTCGAAAACGCTCTGGTCAGGTTCTACCCGCTGTACGAGCACGGGACCGTTGAGGAAACCGAGGTCCGGAGTGACGAACAGGGAGTCGCCACGACGCGGTGGGTCCTGGGGCCGGACCCCGGTCACCAATCGCTCCGGGTCTCCGTCGAGGGAGCCGACACGACGCTGCTGATTGGGGCCGAAGCCGATCCGCATCCCGAGAACTTCTCGGTGACCCATGGCCACGACTCCTTGTCAGGCCGTTTCGGGACGCGTCTGGCTGAGGTCATCGTCATTGAAGCGACCGATTCACTGGGCCGGATCCGGCCGGACATCCCGGTTGTCTGGACGGCCCGAAACGGCGGTTCGGTCGAGCCACTCGATGTCAGAACCGACTCCCTGGGTCAGGCACGCGCCCGGTGGATCCTCGGAGCCAAGGCCGGGAGACAGTACCTCGAGGCCGTGGTGGGGAACCCGAGAACCATTCCGCCGTTGGTCATCAGCGCCATGGCGGAACCCGGCCAGGTAAGCCGGGCAGAGATCGTCAGCGGCAACAAACAGCGGGGCATGGTTGGCAAGAGCCTGTCCAAGGCGGTGGTCGCACGAGCACTGGACGAACACGGCAACGCGGTTCCCGGAGCGACGTTGACGGTAACGACGGAGGACGGGTCGGTGCCCGAGCGCGACTACGTGACGGACGCGGCCGGAAAGGTGGCCGTTGCCTGGACACTGGGCCGCGGGGCCGGAAACCAGCAATTGTCGATTCGTATCGAGGGCGTCAAAGCGCCACTCACTGCCAGCGCCACGGCCATGCCACGCGGCGCCGCGAACATCGAGTTCGTCAATCCGCCGGCGAGTGGGACCGCCGGACAACCGCTGGCCCGGCGCGTCGTGGCACGAGTGACCGACGCCTACGGCAACCCGGTTTCCGACAGGCAAGTCTTCTTCAGTGGGCCCGCAGGCATCGTCAATCCGCAGCGAGCCATGTCTGATGGCGAGGGACTCGTCACGACGACCTGGACGCTCGGCTCCAGGCGGGGACCATCGTGGCTGCAGGCCTCCGTCGAGGGGACGAAGCTCAAGACGATCATGCGCATCGAGGTGAAGTAACGAAGGGGAAGTAACGAGATGAAGAAAGGAGATGGAGGAGGGGAATCGGGGCAAGGGCACCCAGCCTGGATCCGTTTCCCGCGGCTTCCTCCCTCTCTGCGGTGGGCAGTGCCGGGCCAATCACTCTCCGACCCGCGGGTTTCTCCGACCCATGCCCATCGCGCTCTTCGTTACTCGGCCCTGAGGGCCCTCGTGGGATCGATGCGCGTCGCCCGCCGAGCCGGAATCCAGGACGCCACCAGGGCGACCGCCAGCAAGCCTCCGGTCACGACGGCAATGGTGGGGCCATCGGTTGGGGACACGCCGTGAAGGAA
>JBDHIK010000287.1:0-2099 GCA_039587475.1 Gemmatimonadota bacterium
GGGGCTCGGCGTCACGGATTCGCGCATTCCGTTGTCGGTGTTGTTCATGGACGCCTTCATGACGGTAGGCATCGTGGCGACCCCGCGGCTCCTGGTGCGGGTGTTGGCGCGGCGGCCACCCCGCCGGCGAGCCGAGGATGCCAGGCGGGTGCTGATCGCGGGGGCTGGGGCCGCTGGGGAGTTGATCACCAAGGAACTGTTGGGACATCCCCAACTGCGCCTCACCCCAATTGGTTTCGTCGACGACGATACCCGCAAGCTGGGTCACAAGCTCCTCAACCTGAAGGTGCTGGGTACCCTGGCCGACATCCCGGAAATCATCAGCAAGTACGAAGTGGCCGACATCCCGGAAATCATCAGCAAGTACGAAGTGGCCGAAGTCATCGTGGCGATGCCCCGGGCTTCGGGCACCGTGGTGCGCCGGGTCGTGCGGGCCGCCCAGGAGGCCGGCGTCAAGACCAGAACCGTGCCGGCCATGTTCGACATCCTGGCCGGCAACGTCACGATTGCGAGCCTGCGGCCAATCGAGATTCAAGATCTGCTGCGACGCGACACCGTGACGGTCGACGTGCCACGCCTGGCCAGTCTGGCGACCGATGAGGTCGTGTTGGTGACGGGAGCGGGCGGCAGCATCGGCAGCGAGTTGTGTCGCCAGGTGTGCCGTTTGTCGCCGCGGCGGCTCCTGTTGCTGGGACACGGCGAGAACTCCATCTACCACATCCAGCACGAGCTTGCCGCGCGGTTCCCTGAGATCGAGCTGGTACCGGTCATCGCCGATGTTCGCGACCGCGGGCGTCTCGAGGAGGTCTTTGGCCGCCACCGCCCGTTCGCCGTCTTCCATGCGGCGGCGCACAAGCACGTACCGCTCATGGAGTGCAACGTCGCCGAGGCGGTGACCAACAACGTGCTGGGCACCAAGAACGTGGCGGAGTTGGCCGCGGAATTCGAGGTGGCGCACCTGGTGATGATTTCCACCGACAAGGCGGTGCGTCCCACCAATGTGATGGGCGCCACCAAGCGCGTGGCCGAGCAGGTCGTCCAGGCGGTGGGTGACGCCCGTCAGCGAAACTTCGTCTCGGTCCGCTTCGGCAATGTGCTCGGAAGCCGGGGCTCGGTGGTCCCGGCCTTCCTGCGGCAGATTCGGTCCGGCGGTCCGGTAGAAGTCACCCATCCGGAGATGCGCCGTTTCTTCATGACCATCCCCGAGGCGGTGGCGCTGGTGCTCCAGGCGGGCGCCATGGGGACCGGTGGCGAGGTCTTCGTCCTGGACATGGGTGAGCCGGTGCGGATCGTCGACCTGGCCACCGACCTGATCCGGCTGTCGGGCCTGACCCTGGGCGATGATATCGAGATCAGCTTCACCGGCATCCGTCCGGGGGAGAAACTCTACGAGGAACTGTTCTTCGGTGAGGAGCACGCCGAGCGGACGGACCACCCCAAGGTCCTCCGGGCCAAGCATGCGACCCTGCCGATCGGTCTGGCGGAGTCTCTGGACGGGCTCATCGTCTCCGCCCGCGGCGGCGCCGATGCCGAGGATCTACTCGCTCTCCTATGTCGTCTGGTGCCCGAATTCCGACCGCAGAAAGGCATGGCCGAGGCCGGCAACGACGAAACCGAGGCGGAACTGGTCGGCTGAGGTACGGGAGGCCGTCGGGCTCTCCGCCCCACGGCGCCTGCCGGGAACGGATCAGCGAATCGCGACGATGATCACCGTCACGATGCTGGCCAGGACCTGGGCGGCGATACCGAAGAGCTGCGCCGTGTTGTCCTGGGCCTGCGCGGGCTTGGCGGGCACGACGAGTTGGGCCCCGGCCTCCGGGTTGGGGAGCTTGTCCGGGACCAGCGCCCGCCGGCCGACACTCTCCACCTTGCCGCTGGGTTGAATGACGTAGGCCCTGCTCCGCTCGGCATCCCGCGAATAGCCACCAGCAGACTGCACGTAGAACTCGATGTTCTGGCCCGGAACCCAGGCCACGGCAACCGGTGAGTTGACCGCGCCACGGACCTCGACCACCGGATTGTACTCGGGAATGAAGATCGAGTCCCCATCCACCAGCACGAAGTTGTCGTGCGAAGTCGAGTCCTCGAGGACCCGCGGC
>JBDHIK010000288.1:0-3337 GCA_039587475.1 Gemmatimonadota bacterium
ATGCCGATGGTCTTGGCGACAATGTCCATCGTGCTCTCCACCGCGTAGGCGGAGATGGGGGAGCCCGGCGCGCGGTAGGCGGCCGCCTTGGGTCGGTTGCACACCACGTCGTAGCCGATGGTGCGCTGGTTGGGGATGTCGTAGGGCGCGAAGGCGCACATGCAGCCGTTCATGACCGGGGCACCCGGGAAGGCGCCGGCCTGGTAGGCCAGGGTGGCCTGCGCGGCGGTGAGGGTGCCGTCACGCTTGACACCGATCTTCACCGTCATCGAGGCGCCGGAGGTCGGGCCCGTCGCCAGGAACACCTCCTCGCGGGTCATGCTCATGCGCACCGGGCGGCCGGACTTGCGCGACAGGGTCACCGCCAGCGGCTCCAGGTAGACCACCGTCTTGCCGCCGAAGCCACCCCCGATCTCAGCCGGGTTGACCTTGATGTTGCCGATGGTGATGCCGGTGAGCTTGGAGGTGAGGTTGCGCACCGTGAAGTGGCCCTGGCTGGAGCTCCACAGCTCCACGCGCCCGTTCTCCTCGTAGTGTGCCATGCAGGCCTGGGGCTCGATGTAGGCCTGGTGGATGGGGCTGGTCTTGTAGTGCCGCTCGACGACCTCGTCGGCCTCGGCGAAGCCCCGATCGAGGTCCCCGATCTCGAAGCCCACCTTCTTGGAGATGTTCGACGGCCGGTTCGGCGCCGGGTCCACCCCACGGGTGATCATGTCCTCGAACAGCAGCGGCGCGTCCTCGGCCATCGCCGCGTCCACGTCGATGACGTGGGGCAGCACCTCGTACTCGACGTCGATCAGCTTGAGGGCCCGGCGCGCGATGGAGGCGCTGGTGGCCGCCACGGCGGCGACCGCGTGGCCCTCGTAGAGCACCTTCTCCCGGGCCATGATGTTGCGGGTGATGTGCCAGAAGTTGACCGCCAGGCGCTCCGGGCCCACGTAGGCGAACTCCTGGGAGGGCAGGTCGTCGCCGGTCATCACCGCCTTCACCCCCGACAGGGCCTCGGCGCGGGAGGTGTCGATGGACTTGATGCGGGCGTGGGCGTGGGGGCTGCGCAGCACCCGTCCGAACAGCGCGCCGGGCAGGTAGTAGTCGGCCCCGTAACGCGCCTCCCCGGTCACCTTCGCCACGCCGTCCGGGCGAACCGGCCGCGTGCCCACCCACTTGAACGCCTTCTGAGCCTGTGCCATCCGGGACCCCTCTCGCTTGCCGGGAATTCAGAGCCAAGGGGGCATATTAGCGGCGCCGGGCGGGTGTCGTCTGCCTCCCTTACGCCCTGCCCGGCGAACGCAGAACACCGGGGGGATCACACGGCGTTGGCGCCGGCACGTCCGTGGCACCGCCTACAGATACCGCCTACAAATAAAGAAACCCCGCGCTGGGCGGGGTTTCCGGGCCACCGCTGGCCGAGCCGATCAGGCAGTCGCCAACCGACGCCGGTTCACGACGACCAGCCCGAGAAGCCCGATGCCCAGCAGGCCGATGCTGAACGGCTCGGGGACGGGCGTTTCGCCGCCCTCCGTGATCCAGCCACTGTTGCCGCCGTCGTAACCTATTCCCTGGACTTTGGCCGCCGTCCTCATCGCGCCCTTGTCACTAGGCCCGGTGTAGACGTCGAAGCTCGAGGCGCCGAAGGCCTCCGTGCCGTCATACGTGAGCATGTAGACAGCAACCTCACCGGAGCTGAAGCGGTCCTTCTTGTCATCCATCGTCGGGGGCGGCGGGAAATCGAACTTGATGTCGAAGTAAGGCCCGCCGTCTGCCTTCAGATTGTCGCGTTCCTTACTGATTCCGTTTTCCATCGGTGCCGTCGTTCGCCTTCCGAGCCATCGCCCTTCTCGAGGTTTAGGGCTTCCATGGTCAGCTTTACGCCGTCGGCGACGTCCTCGAACGTTGCCGTTGCCCATGGCGTGGCGCCCATCGGCGCGGCACCACTGAAAGCAGTGCTGAGTTCGAAGACGACCGAGGCCGATACCGGGGTGGCGAAACTGCTCATTGCGAGTATCGCCGCGGCGAGCGCTGGCGTGCGTCCGATTCGTAAGTTCATTGGTAGCTCCTTCTCCCTGTGCCTGAAGATCATTCCGTTGGTACGGAGCCGGCCCGACGTCCCTCCTCCCCCTGAAGTGCTGAACCTGGTCGGCTCACCTGTGACCGTAAGCACAAATCGGGCCAAACCATGTAACTCGTTGTCATACAACGAGGACGTCCACTCTTGACACCGCGCCAGCGCGGCCGCCGCGTAAAGCAGGCTGACGGCGCTTGACGGTCCCGCGTGTCGACTCTCACAGAACCGATGAACCCGCTTCGGTACCAGGCGCCCATCCGCAATGAAACCCGTCCCGACACCGGGTCCGTGCGGCCGATCTGTAAAATAAGTTGACAGGCGGTGAGCGTGCGCCACGCCAACGCTGTCAACTCGATCAGCCGCCAGCTTTGCCCTGCTCTCTCGCGCGCTCTGGTCAGTGAGCCGAAGTCGTCGCAGGTCGCCGTCGAAGAAACCGACGATCGACCCGTCGCCCTCGAGCGCAGACCGCCGGAGTCGTTTCCTGCGCTCGCACTGAGGTGTCAGCAATCTTTACAGATGAGCCTGGGCGCGACGACAGCACACTCACAACCCCCTGATATACCTGGCGTGACGCGATTTGGTGCGCTGATTGCATACGCTTTCAGGTCAGGAACATTTTTTCTATCTGACGCTCTTGTAGCTAGCAGGCAGGGCTCAAGGATGTCCCAGACACTCGGGGTGTTAGGAACTGAAACGATGGATGTAGTCAACGCGAGGCCACCGCTCGTCAGGCTGGCCGCACTGGCCCTCACGCTGGCTGTCGGGCTTTTTGCAGGCGCTGCTCACGCGGTAATGCTCGAAGCAGGCACCGCTTCGTACTCGGGCAGCGATCCCAACGACCCCGATGCCGCCGACGTGGCCGATATCGTGGGTCTCCAGCCAGGCTCCCTGGAACTGCTGTACAGGAGCAACTTCGGCGGCAGCGAGGAGGGACCGTTCCAGGACAGCTACGCGACGGAGTACCGGCCCCCCGGTGAACCCACGGACGCGACGATCATCAACGACGGCCCGGCCATCGACGCGACTCCGCTGTTCGCCCTCGCCAAGGATGGGGACTCCGACCCCGCGTGGTACATCTGGGACATCACGACATGGGACGGAACCGAGGAAATCGGCTTCGGCCCGTTGTGGGGCGAGGAGGCGGGCGGGGGCTCGATCCTGTCGGTCGCCATCTACGGCGGCACCGCCGTTCCAGAACCCGGGATCACTCTGCTGCTCGGCATGGGTCTCGCCGGCCTCGGCCTCGCCGGCCGGCGACTGCGCCAGACGGCG
>JBDHIK010000110.1:0-8199 GCA_039587475.1 Gemmatimonadota bacterium
GTCCAGCGCGTCGGCCACCTCGGTGGTGACCTTGACCGCCTCGTCGATGCCCAGTTGCGTTTCGCGGTCCAGCTTGGACCGCAGGGTCTCGCCCTCGATGTAGGGCATGACGTAATAGAGGAAGCCGTCGGCCTCACCCGAGTCGAACAGCGGGAGGATGTGAGGGTGCTGCAGGCTGGCGGTGGTGGTGATCTCCTGCACGAAGCGCTCGGCGCCGAGCACGGCGGCCAGCTCGGGCTTCAGGACCTTGACCGCCACCTGGCGCTTGTGCTTCAGGTCCTCGGCCAGGTAGACGGTGGCCATGCCGCCCTCGCCGAGACGCTGGAGGATACGGTAGCGGTCGGCCAGGGCCGAGGAGAGGCGTTTGGTCGACTCGGTCATGTGCACTCCGCCCGCCGGATCATCGGTTCGCCTCATCGACGGCATCCTTCATGCGCTCCACCCAGTTGGGCACGACTCGCAGATAATGCACCGGACGAAAGGACTCTCCCTGCACATACAGCGCCCGCCCATCCGGGGTGAGGGCGAACGATTCACCGGAAGTATCCAGTTTGTGGGGCGCGTCGATCCACCACTCGGCAGGAGAGACCGGCGGATCCGTTGAACGATCCACCCGAATTCGTTTGAAGCCTTTGGGCGCCGCGTGGGTCTCCACCACGAACTCGGAAACGGACAACCATTGTGGATCCTCGCTCCCCGCATCTGCCTGATACCGTTCACCGGTTCGGGGATACGGTTCTACCCACACCGACGACAGGTCTGCCGCGCTGTATGCCAGCCATCGCCAGTCTGGCGACGGACGAACGAACGAACTCCCACTGAGGACCGTATCGACCACCACCGGGCGCTCGCCGAGGTCAGCGGCGACCGCCACATACCCCCCCCCCTCCACCCCCCCCAGTCCACCCCCACCAGTCGATCATCGGCAAGCCACGTAAACCCGGCAAATCCGCCTGGGTAGACGAACGCCAGCTCCAGCTCGCCGACCCGGCTCACGGCGCCCACGAACACCGAGTCTCCCACGGCGAACGTCAACCGGTCACCAGCAGGATTCCACACGGGCTCGCCAACGTTCCCTCGGGTCAGCCACACGACATGGCTTCCGGATCGCAGATCGTAGACGCGCAGCTCTTGCCCATCGATGGCTTCGACGACGGCAGCCAGGCGATTGCCATCGGGACTCACCGAGAAGCGCAAAAACGCGTTCCTGCCGAGCGGCAAAGTGTCGAGGGATTGCCCGTCCGCCGCCACCATATAGCCGAGCGCGCCGTTGGCTCCCTGCGCGTACACCAGGGTGCCCGAAAGAGACACGGCAAACGTGCCATCGCCGAAGTACGCCCGGCGGCCAAGCCCGGTGGCCATGCGCACCGACCGACCGACCTGGCCGGTCGATGGATCGACCGGCGCCGCAAGCAGATCCCCCGCGATGGACAGATAGACGACATAGCGATCGTCGACCAATCGAAAATGGCTGCCGACGACAGCGGCTGAATCGCCCGTGAGCCATCGCATGCGCGGTGAGGTACTGTCGCGAATATCAATCGCATTGGCGAGCTTCTGTCCGCCTCCACCGCATAACGTGGTGTTGGGGTCAGGCAGGGGAGCCGGCAGGATGCAATAACGTATTCTCTGCACGGGGGTAGCAGATCCGCTCTCCGGATCGAGCCAGCGAGCGCTGATCCCGTCGCCGTCCACCAACCTGATTCTGCCGTCCGCGAGCCATTCCAGCGACGCCAACGGAACGGTCCGCGCCAATGTCGTGGTACTCCCTCCGGCCGTGGGCACCACCTCCACGGTGGCGCCGTCATCCCGGTTGCGGACGAACGCCAGCCGGGAGCCATCCGGCGAGAGCGTCACCCCCTCCGCCCCCTCGGTGCCGTTGATGCGCCGTGTCTCATCATCCAGGAGACTGCGGTACCACAACTCACCCTGCCCATCCCTAACCGTCCGGTAGACCACGAAGTCGCCGGCGGGTGCGACGGCGAACCCGACCCCCAGGTCGGTCCACAAGGCCGCACTATCGGGAAGGCCCACGTCGTAGACCGCCGGCCCGGCGGCGGGAGCGTGGTTGAGCGCCCATACCAGACCGATCGCGAGAACAGTCGATGCCGCCCCGAGCAGGGGAACCAGTCGGTTCCGGTTGGCGCTCTGCCCTACGCTGACTGCCTGTCCAGCAGTCAAGTATGAAAACGACTGGGTTCCAAGGGCTGCCCCAAAGGCCTGAGCACTTTCAAAGCGATCGGCCGGGAGTCTCTCGAGCGACTTGGCGACGGCCGCGGCAACATTCGGAGGGACCGACTTGCGCAAGTCGGTGATGGGCCGAGCCTCGTCCGTCACGATCTTCATGATGATCTGCTGGGCGGAGTTCCCCATGTGGGGCGGCTCGCCGCCAAGCATCTCGTAGAGGACGCTCCCGAGTGAGTAGACGTCGGAGCGCGCGGTGATCTCCTTCTCGGCGGTGGCCTGCTCCGGGCTCATGTAGTGGGGCGTGCCCAACGAGAGTCCGGTCTCCGTCATCCGTCCACCCGCTGCGGCGCTTACGGCCAGGGCAATGCCGAAATCGGCCACCATGGGCCGGCCGTCGTGCAACAGGATGTTCTCGGGCTTGATGTCGCGGTGAATGACGCCCTGGCGGTGGGCGTAGTCGAGCGCATCGGCCACTTCGGTAGCAATCTTGACGGCCTCGTCGATGCCGAACTGGGTCTCGCGGTCGAGCTTGGCCCGAAGCGTCTCACCCTCGATGTAGGGCATGACGTAATACAGGAAGGAGTCGGCCTCACCCGAGTCGAACAACGGCAAGATGTGCGGGTGCTGCAGGTTGGCGGTGGTCTTGATCTCCTGGACGAACCGGTCCGCGCCGAGGACGGCGGCGAGTTCGGGGCGCAGGACCTTCACGGCGACCTTTCGGTCGTGCTTCAGGTCCTCGGCGAGATAGACGGTGGCCATGCCACCCTCGCCTAACCGCTGGAGGATCTTGTATCGGTCCGCGAGAGCTGAGGACAGGCGTTCCGTAGACTCTGTCATGGTGCGGGGTGCGGGGTGCCGTGTACGGTGCAACGGACCTCGAGGGTGAAGCGGAGCGAACCGGCTCCGCTGTCCTCCGCTGACATCCTCCGCTGCCGCTTTCTCATCGGTTTCCCATCCTGAGTTCAAACTCCTCCAACCACCCCTCAAGCCACACGATCTGAGGGCCGCCGTCCGCATCCGCCAGAACCCTGGAGTGCAAGAACAGGAACTCGTCGACTCCGGGCAGAGCCACAAACGACTGGTGGAATCCGTCCAGCTGGAACTCGAGGGCACTGAAAAGGGGTCGTGGCGTTCCGGTCTGGAAAGCGGCGACGGCGACGTCTACCGGTGCCGCCATGAGCGTGAAGTTCAGATCCACATAGAACAACTCGTCACCCGAAGCCGACCACACCGGCTCGGTACCACCCCCGCTCGATACTTGCCGTCGGCCCGTCCCCGTTTCCGGGAACGGGCGCACGTAAATCTCGCTGACACCCGATTCGTTGGATGAATAGGCCAACCAGCGACCATCAGGCGATATCGCTGGATGCAGTTCGGTGAACTGGCTTGCTACCATTGGCACCGGTTCACCATCTTCGTCCATCGGGATACCGACGAGGTCCCCACCCCCCGGGGTGGCGTTGTCGGTTCGCAGGATGAGCCACCCGCCGTCGGGCGACCATACTGCCTCCTGCACCTGCCGGTCGATGCGGGCCAGCAACGTGTCCTGGCCGCTGCCGTCGGCGCGCCGGCCGTACACGGCACTCGTGGCCCCGCTGTCGCGCACGAAGGACACCGTGATCCCGTCCGGAGACCAAGCCGGGCGGCGGTCTCTGTTGCCGAACGTGAGTCTGGTGAACGGACCGCCGTCAATGTTCTTCAGCCAGATGTTGATGGAACTCCCGAGACCGACGCCGACGGCCAGCCGGCGACCGTCCGGTGCCAGCGCCAAGCCATTGAAGGCTCCCGACCACGTGGAATCCACGGGGGTGATGGCCCCGTCCCGGTCCACCCGGATGACTGAAATCTGGCTTGACGGACCTGATCCACGGATGTAGACCATGGCTCCTGAGGGCGACCATGCCAACGGGGCGAACCCGTTCTGGCTCCGGATCGCCACGTCCTCCAGCACAGGGATGGCTTCACCGGTGATTTCGAGCCGTCCGAGGTCGAATGGCGCCGCCACAGCAACACCGTCCCTCTGGACATACAGGAGATGGCCGTTGGGGAGGTACCACGCCTGGCCCACGTCGTCCAAGAGCCGGCGTTGGGTGCCGGTCTCGAGGTCGAGGACGTGGATCGACATGATCACGCATCCGGACGAGCAGTACTGGAACAGGACGCCACGGGCGCCCGGCAACGACACCGGGTGCCCGATGCCGCCACCGACGAGTGCGGTATCCAGCAGGGCGACGGTAGGCGCTCCGCCGGTCGCGTTCACCCGGTGGAGTGCGTGCAACGTCTGATTGGGATAGACGAGCGTGCCGTCATCGAGCCAGGCGACGCCGCTATACCTCGTCCCGCCGATTGAATCGGACAAGGTTACCGCAGCCCCGCCCGCCACGGACACCTTCCGGAGCCGGCTGTCCGCGATGAAGGCTATCGATTCCCCATTGGGCGAGAACGTCGGGTGCAGAGCACGCTCCGTTCCGGCGATTGGCACAGGATCGAGTCGGTCCCGATACTTGAGCCAGAGCAGGCCGTCGGGCCGATCGTCTCGGAATACCAAAACGGTACCATCGGGGGACAGTGCCATGGAGGGGGCGTTCACCATCGGCTGGAGGCCGGACCCCAGAGTGATGTGGTGCCACATGCGAGAGGATTCGCTGCCGCCCACAGTGCGCAGCCACCCCCAAGCCCCGACAGCAGCCAAGACGACTACCGCGGCCAACTGGATCGGCGTGTTCGCCCGCCGCGTCCGACCGCCGGCTTCGGTAGGTACGCGGGCGCCGGCCGCTGATTCCGCATAGTGGCTGTCACTCAGGGCACCTGCAAATTCGGCGGCCGTGGCGAAGCGGTCGGCTGGAAGTTTCTCCAGCGACATGGCCACCGCGGCCGCGACATTGGGCGGCACCGACTTGCGAAGTTCGGTGACCGGCCGGGCGTCATCCGAGATGATCTTCATGATGATCTGCTGAGCCGAGTTGCCCAGGTGCGGGGGTTCGCCGGCCAGCATCTCGTACAGCACGCTTCCAAGGGAGTACACGTCCGACCGGGCGGTGATCTCCTTCTCGGCCGTGGCCTGCTCGGGACTCATGTAATGGGGCGTGCCGAGGGAGAGCCCGGTTTCCGTCATCCGCCCCCCGGCCGCGGCGCTCACCGCCAGGGCGATGCCGAAGTCCGCCACCACCGGTCGGCCGTCGTGCAGCAGGATGTTCTCGGGCTTGATGTCCCGGTGGATCACGCCCTGGCGGTGGGCATAATCCAGGGCGTCGGCCACCTCGGTCGTGATCTTGACCGCTTCGTCAATCCCGAGCTGGGTCTCGCGGTCCAACTTCTGCCTGAGCGTCTCGCCCTCGATGTAGGGCATGACGTAGTAGAGAAAGGAGTCGGCCTCGCCCGAATCGAACAGCGGCAGAATATGAGGATGCTGCAAGCTGGCGGTGGTGGTGATCTCCTGCACGAAACGCTCGGCGCCAAGGACCGCGGCCAGTTCGGGCTTGAGCACCTTGACCGCCACCCGCCGCTTGTGCTTCAGGTCCTCGGCCAGGTAGACGGTGGCCATGCCCCCTTCGCCGAGACGACTCAGAATTCGGTAGCGGTCGGCGAGCGCGGTCCCAAGCCGGTCGGTGGGCTTCGCCATCCTAGTTCCCCACCTTTGCCGTCACCTCTTCGAGGAAGTGCTCCACCACCGTGATCCCCAATAGGCTGCCTCCGCTCCCAGCCTCTCGGTACATGAGAAACCGCTGATCATCCGGCGCCACGTCGTACCGGGCGACCCCCAGGAAATTGTCGATCCCCTGATCCAGCGTGAACAGGACCTGCCGATCCAGAATTGTGAACGTTGGATCGGTCCTGACGGTGACGGCCACGAATTGACGCGCCGGGTCCTTGTAAAAGAGCTCCTCACCACTATGGGCCCACATCGGCTCCACGCCTCCGTCAGTGGATACCTGTCGCTTGGTTTCACGGACATTTGGAAACGAACGCACGTAGACTTCGCTTTTCCCGGATTCATTGGAGGCATAGGCCAACCAGCGTCCGTCGGGCGACAGTACCGGTGCTGACTCGACGAATTCCTCACCCAGTACCGGCGTTGCAATGGAATCGATGCCCGGTCGAATGGCATACACGTCCTGCGGTGGGTCGCTGGCGACCAGCAACCAAAGACCGTCGGTAGACCACCGTGCATGACCGATGTCACGGTCCCACGCCAGGAGTGTTTCCGCCTGGCCGGTTCCATCCGCCCTGCGGGTCACAATGTCATACGCCAGGTTGGCCTCCGATCGATACACCACGGACTGGCCGTCATGACTCCACATGGGGCGAACGCTGTTGCCGTCGAACGTGAGCCGGGAGAAAAGTCCTCCGTCAATCTCCTTGATCCAGATATCGATGCCGTCCTCTTCCTCCACGGTCACTGCGAGCCGCCTTCCGTCCGGGGACAGCGCCGGACCGGTACTCAGATCAGCCATCACAGTCCAGCCCGGCTCGAGGTCCTCGGCCTGCCCACGGCGATCGACCCAAATAACATCCGCGGCTCCTCTAAGGAATACGGCACCGGTGGCATAGGCGATCCGGCCGTTAGCGGACACGGCGAGGTCCGGTCCCGGCACGACATCTATACCTGAGAAGAGCCGAACCGGTTGTCCTGTCAGTTCGAGTGCATCCTGGTCGAACGAAGCCGCCCACACGGAACCGTCATAGTGTACGAACACTAGGTACCCGGCCAGGTAGCGGCCGAACACACCCTGCACCAGGGAGCGGTGTACCCCTGTTCCCAGGTCCACCACCGCGACTTCGTCGCGCTCGGTGATGTTGTTGTCGCTGTAATTCACGGAGAACAGCACGCCTTTGCCATTGGGGAGTGCATCGGGCCATCCGTGAGTCTGTTCACCACTCGCAGTATCGAGCACGGTGACCGGTTCTCCATCACCGCCCTCGAGTGGGATGCGTGCCAGTACGGTGCCGAACTGCTGCAGGCTGACGTAGAGAAAGCCGTCCGTGCCCCATGATCCTCCAACGCGCCATAGTCCGGAATCGGCCACAGTGACGGGCGGCTCGCCGGTTAGTGATACCACCTTGAGTTGGCGCTGGTCTGTGACGAACCCGATTCGCTGACCATCGGGCGAGAAGAACGGATGCCACGCGCCCTCGGTCGAGATGAGCCGCGTACTCCGCAGTTGATCACGCTGGCGCAACCACAGTTCACTCCCCTCGTCAGTGGAGGCAACATAGACCAGGCCAGAACCGTCAGGAGACAAGGCCAGCGACGTCCCCCAGCGGGCCGAGGGCGCCTCCACCTCACGAAACGCCATCGTGTATCGGATGATGGGGGGGGTGACGTCGGGGGCTGGTCGCAACCAGCCCCACGCGGCAACACCGAGCAGCACCACGGCTGTGGCCAGCGCCGGTACCGCTGCCCGCTGCCGCCAACCGGTTGTATGTTCCGGCCGCTTCGTAATCGACATCGTGGACCGGGTGAACCGCCCATCCGTGAGCGCCGAGGCGAACTCCGCCGCCGAGCCGAAGCGGTCGGCCGGGAGCCGCTCGAGCGACTGGGCCACCGCCGCCGCCACATGGGGCGGCACGGACTTGCGCAGGTCGGTCACCGGCCGGGCCTCGTCGGCGATGATCTTCATGACGATCTGCTGGGCCGAGCTGCCGGTATGCGGCGGGTCGCCCGCCAGCATCTCGTAGAGCACACTGCCGAGGGAATACACGTCCGAGCGGCCGGTGATCTCCTTCTCGGCCGTTGCCTGCTCCGGGGACATGTAGTGTGGCGTGCCCAGTGAGAGGCCCGTTTCGGTCATCCGCCCACCGGCGGCGGCGCTCACGGCCAGGGCGATGCCGAAATCGGCCACCATGGGCCGGCCGTCGTGCAACAGGATGTTCTCGGGCTTGATGTCCCGATGGATCACCCCCTGACGGTGAGCGTAGTCCAGCGCGTCGGCCACCTCGGTGGTGACCTTGACCGCCTCGTCGATGCCCAGTTGCGTTTCGCGGTCCAGCTTGGACCGCAGGGTCTCGCCC
>JBDHIK010000111.1:0-8098 GCA_039587475.1 Gemmatimonadota bacterium
TCCTGACGGAGCGCGCCGGCCTCGAGGAGGCCATCCGCCAGGCGGGCACCGGCGACATGGTCCATTGGCTCGGTTTCGTTCCCGATCAGGACGTGCGGGCGCTGCATGCAGGCGCCGTGGCCGTCGTGCTCCCATCGGCCTGCGAGGGGTTTGGTCTTCCCGCCGTCGAGGCGGCCGCCTGCGGCACCGCCGTCGTGGCCACGACCGCGAGCCCACTGCCCGACATCCTGGACGGCGGCGGCTGCTTCGTCGATCCGCATGACGTCGAGGCTCTCGGGATTGCCATGGCGATGCTGTTGACCGACGAGGTCACGCGCAAGCGCATGGGCGGAAGGGCACGCGAGCGTGCGGCGGCCTTGTCCTGGGATGTCGGCGCCGCGGCGACGTTGGCGGCGCTTCGGGAGGCCGCCGCGTGAGACCGCTCCGGTTCTGTTTCCTCACGACGTTCTATCCGCCCTTTCACTTCGGGGGCGATGCCGTCGGCGTGCAGCGGCTGGCCCGCGGTCTGGTGCGGCAGGGACACCACGTCACGGTGATTCACGATACCGACGCCTATCTGACGCTGGCCCCGGAGGCGCCGGCCCCGACCGGCCCCGAGGATGACGGAGTCGAGGTCGTGCGGCTCAAGAGCCGCCTGGGGGCGCTTTCGGTGCTCGCGACCCAACAGACGGGCCGGCCGGTGGTGCACGGCGCGCGCATCGCCAAGCTGCTCGACGAGGGGCATTTCGACGTCGTCAACTTCCACAATGTGTCCCTCGTGGGCGGACCCGGGATCCTCGGCTACGGTGGTCAGGCGCTGCGGTTGTACATGGCGCACGAGCACTGGCTGGTCTGTCCCACCCACGTGCTGTGGCGCCACGGGCGAGAGCGTTGTACCGGCCGTGAGTGCCTGCGGTGCAGTCTCCACTACAAACGCCCACCTCAAGCGTGGCGTTCGACCGGTCTCCTGGAACGACAGTTGGACCACGTCGACACCTTCATTGCCATGAGTGAGTTCAGCCGCGACAAGCACCACGAGTTCGGCTTCCCCAAGCCGATGGAGGTGTTGCCCTATTTCCTCCCGGACACTGGGGATGAGCCGGCTGCAGCCGAATCGCCAATCGACCGTCCCTATTTCCTGTTTGTCGGCCGACTGGAGCGCATCAAGGGGCTCGACGACGTCATACCGGTGTTCCTGAATTCCCCCGATGCCGATCTGGTCATTCTCGGGGACGGCGAGCATGGAGCGGCCTTGCGTGCCCAGGCCGCCGGAAGTCCCCACGTGCGGTTTCTCGGCCGTGTGCCGCTCGAGGACCTGCCCCGGTACTACCAGCACGCGTTGGCATTGATCGTGCCCTCCGTGTGCTACGAGACGTTCGGGATCATTCTCATCGAGGCGTTCCGGCAAGGGACGCCCGTCATTGCGCGTCACTTGGGGCCGTTTCCCGAGATCGTCACCCGGGCCGGAGGAGGCGAGTTGTTCGAATCGACGCCTGATCTCGTGGCCGCCATGAAGCGGCTGCAGGACGATCCCGGGTATCGGGACCGTCTGGGCCAGGCCGGCCGGGACGCGTTTCTCGCTCACTGGTCCGAGGAGGCAGTCGTGCCTCGGTACCTCGATATCGTCAGGCGGACGGCCGAACGCACCGGCCGGACCGCCATCGTCGACGCGCTCAGCATGGCGGAGGTCATGTGAAAGTCTTCATCACTGGTGGGGCAGGATTCATTGGATCACATCTGGCGGAACGGTTGCTCGAGCGCGGAGACTCCGTCATCGCACTGGACGACCTTTCGACAGGTCGTATGGACAATATCGATCACCTGGTCGGACACGACGGATTCGAGTACCGGATCGGCACCTGCCTCGACGAACCTCTCGTCGGTGAACTGGTCGATCGCTGCGATGTCACCATTCACCTCGCGGCCGCCGTCGGCGTGAAGCTGATCGTGGAGCATCCGGTCCGGACCATCGAAACGAACGTCAAGGCGACCGAGGTCGTCCTCAACGCCGCCGCCAAGAAGGAGAAACTGGTGGTGGTCGCCTCGACATCCGAAGTCTACGGCAAGGGCACCAAGATTCCCTTTGCCGAAGGCGATGATCTCCAGCTCGGCCCCACATCCCATTCGCGGTGGGCCTATGCCTGCTCCAAGGCGCTCGACGAGTGGCTGGCACTGGCGTACCACCGGGAGAAGGGCGTCCCGGTCATCATTCCACGCTTCTTCAACACCGTAGGCCCGCGCCAGACAGGTCGTTACGGCATGGTGCTGCCCACGTTCGCCGCGCAGGCCGTCGCCGGCGAACCGATCACCGTGTACGGCACCGGGGATCAATCGCGTTGCTTCGGGCATGTGCGGGATGCCGTCGAGGGCCTGCTCCGGCTGGTCGATACGCCGGCAGCGGTGGGCGAGGTTGTGAATGTCGGGGCGGACTCGGAGGTGACTATCGAGGAGCTGGCCGAGCTGGTCCGGACCACGGCGGACAGCCAGTCCGAAATCGTCCACGTTCCCTATGATGAGGCGTACGCCGCAGGGTTCGAGGACCTTCAGCGCCGTGTGCCGGACGTCACCAAGCTCGAACGTCTTACCGGCTTCCGCGCCAGTATCCCGCTCGAGGACATCGTTGCAGACGTCGTCGCCGACCAGCGCGCACGGATGGCGGTGAAGGCCTGAGTGGGGCAATGAAAGCGATACTGACCTACCACTCGCTCGACGATTCGGGATCCGCCATTTCCGTGGCCCCTGACGTCTTTCGCCAGCACGCGGCCTGGCTGGCCTCCGGGCCGGTCAGAGTGCTGTCGCTCGAGGACCTGCTGTCTGCAGATAGCGGCGTGCAGGCAGTGGCATTGACGTTCGATGATGCGTTCCAGAATTTCGCCAGCGTGGCCGCACCGGTACTCCGTCAGTTCGACCTGCCGGCAACGCTGTACGTCGTCACGGAGCACGCTGGAGCAGACAACGACTGGGGCGGGCGGGGCCACCCGGGCATTCCCCGCCTGCCGTTGCTGGACTGGGACACCCTCGGGCAGCTGAGCGAGCAGGGTGTGGCGCTCGGCAACCATACCAGGACCCATCCGGACCTCACCCGGCTCTCCGCCGCCGCCATGAAGGACGAACTGCATTCGGCTCACGAGGCGATCATGGCGCGGACCGGGGCATGCCCGGGGAGCGTGGCCTACCCGTTCGGGCGTGAGAACGAGACGGTCAGCACGGCAGCCTCGGAGCTCTACTCGGTCGGGGTCACCACCGAGCTTCGGCCCCTTGGCTCCGTCGAGGCGTTCCTCAGGCTGCCGCGACTGGACATGTACTACCTGCGAACCGCGGGACAACTCGAGACCTGGGGTACCCGGCGCTTCGACCAGCGCCTCTGGCTGCGACGCCAGGCGCGCCGGTTGCGTCGGACCTTTGCGACGGTGGGGGGTGGGGCAGGAGCGGGTGCCGCCTCTCGGTGATCGTCCCGGCCTACAACGGGCCCAAGGTCCTCCCGGCCTCACTCGGAGCGCTGGAGGCGAGCGACCTGCCGCGCACCGAGTGGGAACTGATCGTGGTCGACGATGCGAGCACCGACGGCACCGGGCACCTGGCCGAGCAGTATGCCGACCGCGTCGTGCGCCTCGACCAACGTCCCCACGGCCCGTCCTATGCGAGAAACCGCGGGGTGGAAGTCGCCAGGGGGGAAGTGCTGGTGTTCATCGATGCCGATGTGACGGTACACCCCGCCACGCTCCGGCAGTTTTGCGAGGCGTTTCGTGATGCTCCCCAGGAGGTCGCGGCGATCTTCGGTTCCTACGATGCCAATCCCCCCGCCCCCGGAGTCGTGTCACGCTACCGGAACCTCTATCACCACTATGTCCACCACCAGAACCCGGGAGAGGCGGAGACGTTCTGGGCGGGCTGTGGAGCCGTCCGTGCGGCCGCCTTCCGCGCCGTCGGGATGTATAACGAATGGCACTTCTCCCGGCCGCAGGTCGAGGACATCGAACTGGGGCACCGACTTCGAGATCACGGCTACCGCATTTTGCTTCGCCCGGATATTCAGGCCACCCATCTCAAGCACTGGACGTTCCGGAACATGGTGGCGACGGACCTGAACGACCGCGGGGTCCCATGGATGCGACTGCTCATCCGGCGAGGCCAAGCCACCGAGTCCGAGTCGCTGAATCTCAAGCGGGCCGAGAAGGTGAAGACGGCCCTCGTCGCACTCGCGGTGGGCTCCCTTGCCTTGGCCATCCTCCGGCAAAGCCTGGCGGCGTTCGCGCTGTCGGTGCTGCTCATCGCGCCGGTACTGATCAGCAATCTGCAGCTGTACCGATTCTTCCAGGAGCAGGGCGGCTTCTGGTTCGCCCTCGCCACGGTACCGCTCAACGTGCTCTACTATGCCATCAACACCGTCGCTGCCGCCTGGGGCTGGATTCTGCACCTCACGCTCGGCGATCCGCAGCCGCCGGTCGCCGTGGAGGCGATGGCGGAACTCGGTGTGGACAGTTGGCCGCCGGTGCCCAAGAAGCTGCCGGATTCCAACGGCCCTTCGTCGCCCACTCCCGGCGAGCAGAGCGGGGAGCCGGCTTGATGCCGGTGCAAGAGTTTGGAGCCGCCAGACAGGAGTGGCATATTTCTGCCATTCCAGGTGTCCACTCCCGTCCACCCCACGGAGCCGTGTGATGGCCTCTCCCGATTCTGGCACCCCCGATACCGGCGAGGACGTGCTGGCGCTCGCCTTCGCTCCCGTCCACAAGCGCTACTTCGGTATCGCGATCGGCGTGGTGTGGGGAGGGGCCCTGTGGCTCGGGACGCTGGCGTACCTGTTTCGCGGGCCGCCCGAAGGTGAAGGGCTCTGGCTGTTGGCCCAGTACTTCGCCGGATACACCGTCTCGGTCCCTGGAGCGTTCGTCGGGCTGGCGTGGGGGTTCGTCGCGGGATTCGTGGCCGGCTGGTTCTTCGCGTTTTGCCGCAACCTGGTTGTGGCCACTTCCATCTTTCTCATCCGGGCGAAGGCAGAACTGACCCAGACCCGGGATTTTCTCGACCACATCTGACAGCAACCCGGAGCATGTCGTGAGCGATGAACAGGACCTGAACGCAGCGATCCTCCGATTGAACGGGCGAGCCTGGGGCATTGCCCTTGGCCTGTTGATGGGCGGAGGCCTTTTCGTGGCCACCATCTTTCTCGTCCTGAAGGGTGGCCCGGACGTCGGCCAGCACTTGCGGCTCCTGTCGGTCTTCTTCCCCGGCTACCAGGTCACGATCCTCGGAAGCTTCATCGGGTTCGTGTATGCCTTCGTCGTGGGGTATGCCGTTGGCCGCGTCATTGGTGCGGTGTACAATCGACTCGTCGGACTGCGCGCATGACCGGTCTCCCCGGTCATATCGTGCACGGCAGGCTAGACGGGTGACCGGCGCGGAGTCGACCGTGGCGGAACGGTCACCGGTGCGTGCCCGGGATGTGTTGGCACTGCTCCGGCCCAAGCAGTGGGTGAAGAACTTCTTCGTGCTCGCCCCCGTGCTCTTTTCCGGTCGGTTCCGGGAACCGGACGCCCTGGTGCTGGCGTTCGCGGCGTTCCTGGCGTTCAGCTTTCTGGCCAGCGGCGTCTACGCGATGAACGACATCCTGGACCGCGACAGCGACCGCATCCACCCCCTCAAGAAGAACCGGCCCGTGGCGTCCGGTCGGATCCGGCCCGGTGCCGCTGTGGCGATCGCCGCCATCATGTGGGCGTTGGGCCTGGCTGTTGCCTGGGCCATCGACCCGCTGGTCGGCGCCATCGGCGCCACCTACGCGGTGCTCAACGTGGCGTACTCCGTGCGCCTCAAGCACGTGGTCATCGTGGACGTGTTCGCCATCGCCACCTTCTTCGTGCTGCGCCTCCTTGCCGGTTCGGCGGCCGTGGACGTGCAGCCCTCCATCTGGTTGCTGGTATGCGGCAGCCTGCTGGCGCTGTACCTCGGGTTCGCCAAGCGGCGTCACGAGCTCCTCGTGCTCGGCGACGCATCGGTCGATCACCGAAGCGTCCTGAGTGAATACAGTCCGGTCTTTCTCGACCAGATGTCCACGGTATTGCTGTCGGTGACCATCGTCGCCTACCTGATGTACACCATCTCGCCGGAGCGGGTGGCCCTGAGCGGATACGGCCTGACGTACAGCGCCGTATTCGTCCTGTACGGCGTGTTTCGCTACCTCTATCTCGTCCACCAGCGCGGTAGCGGCAGCCCTACCGAGGCCCTGTTGGCGGACCGTTCCCTCCTGGCCGCCGTGGTGTTGTGGGTCGCCTATTGCGGATGGGTCATCGCCGCGGGCTGACGCCTCCTCCCGGGTCGGCGCCCTTGGCGACGCGACCTGACCAGTGTTCGAAACGACCGAGTCCCTCACCCGGAACCTCACCGGTGTAGATTCGGTATGCTGGTTGCCGATCCATAGAAGCGAATGCCATCGCTGGCTCCGGGGTCACCGGTCGCCATCGATGTTAACTTATTGTCTTGTAACGGTTTATGCCCGAGGTCTGGCGCCGAGCGAAGCGCGTCCCCGGGAGGAGCTTGTCTCGTGGCTCTCGCGTTTCGCCACATCCTCGACCAGTCCGCAATGACTGGAGTAATGCTCGGGGGCCTCTTGGCCATCGGGTGCGCTTCGGCCGACGCCGGGCAGGGACCCAATCCCCCGCCCCCAGGCGACCAGTCGTCCGTCACCGTGAGCCCGGCGCTGGTCTCCGTCCAGGTGAGCGGCACGTTCCAATTGACGGCCGTCGTCCGGGACTCCCAGGGTACGGTCGTGTCAAGCCCGACGGTGACGTGGAGTAGCAGCAACTCTGCGGTCGCTACCGTCTCGTCGTCTGGGAGGGTCACCGGGCAGATGGAGGGGGCCGCCCTGGCGATCGCGTCGAGCATGGGGCGCAGCGACTCCTCCACCATTACCGTGTCGAATACACCAGCCGGGCCGGTGGCGTACCGCTTCGGCACCTACTATGGTGGCTCCGCAGAAGAACTGGTCCGTGATATCGCGACCGACGCCCAAGGCAACGTCTACCTGACCGGCAACACTCGGTCGTTCGACTTTCCCGCTACGGCGGGAGCGTACCAGACGAGCTTGGCCACCGGCGGAACGAAGGATTCGGACGCGTTCGTGGTGAAGTTCGATCCCAACGGGATGCTGCTCTGGGCCAGTTACCTGGGAGGACCGAATTTCGAACGGGCCTATGCCATCGAAATCGATCCCCAGGGCTACATCATCATCGGAGGGCGAGCGGGGGCCGGGCTGCCCGTGACCGCCGGCGCGTTCCAGACCACCTTCCAAGGGAGCCCCGTCTCGGGTGCCTACGGCACCCAGGACGGGTTCGTCTGCAAGATGCAGCCAGACGGGACGGCGATCGTCTGGTGCAGCTACTTCGGGACCGCCGACGGGGAGATCGTCCGCGACGTGGCCGTCGATCCGCAGGGTAATGTCTACCTGGCCGCCGGAGCGGCCTTCGGGACGTTCCCGGCGGCCTGGTTCACCGGACGCTATCAGACCGCCCGAGCCGGTGGGGCCGACCTGGTCGTCGCGAAGATCTCTCCGGATGGAAGCCAGGTGCTTTGGGCCAGCTACCTGGGAGGGTCGGGAGACGAGATGGGCACGCCTACGATCCGGGTCACGCCGACTGGCGAACCGGTGATCGCCGTTGCCACAGCCTCGACCGATATTCCGACCCCCGGTGGGTATGACCGCGGATTCAATGGGGGGCAGTTCGACTACTACGTCGCCAAGTTCAACGCCTCGGGGACGGCCTTGCAGTTCGGGACGTTCCTAGGCGGATCTGGGGACGAGTCTTCGGAGACGCACCACCTTGCCCTCATGGCTGACGACAGCCCTGTCCTCGGGGGCGTGTCTTCTTCGAGCGACTTCCCGACTACGCCGGGCGCCTACCAGATCGCCCCCGCGGGGGGTGGCAACGACATCGTCGTGGCCCGTCTATCTCCTGACGGTGGCAGCCTGGTGGCCGGCACCTACCTAGGCGGCTCGGACTTCGACGGCCAGGAGGGAATCGACATCGACGGCAACGGTGACGTCGTCCTGGGAGGGACGACCCGGTCAACCAACTTCCCGGTGACCACGGCCCGTCCGCCTGCTGGTGGCCCCGACCTGGTGGCGGTC